>DASZXN010000288.1:0-14819 GCA_035545875.1 Phototrophicaceae bacterium | reverse complement strand
GTCCGCGCCTGAGCAGGCGATCCTGACTATTCGCTGACAATCGACGCGCCATCGGTCGCCTGACAAACGTAGATCGCCGGAGTCCTGCCGCTCTTTTGCTGATAAGTGGCGGCGACCTTCTCGGCGAAATCCTGTGCCGCCTCCGCTTTGACCAGCGCGACGGCACAACCGCCGAAGCCGCCACCCGTCATGCGCGCGCCAATGCAGGCTTCATGCGCGCGGGCGCACTCGACAATCAGGTTGAGCGCGTCACTGGAAACCTCGTAATCGTCGCGCAGGCTGGCATGGCTCTCGTTCATCAGCCGACCAAGCGTCGCCGCGTCGCCGTTGCGCATCGCGTAGGCCGCATTCATCGTGCGCTCGTTCTCGCCGACGACGTGGCGCGCGCGCCGGAAAATCACGTCGTCGAGCAAATCCTGCACCGCCACAAGCTGCTCCATCGTCACGTCGCGCAGCGCCGGAACGTTGAGAAAGCGCGCGGCGGCTTCGCACTGTGCGCGGCGCTTGCCGTACTCGGATGTGACCAGTTCGCGCCGCGTCGCCGTATCAAGGACGACGACGACTGTTCCCGGCGGCAGCGGCACGGGATCGAGATGCAACCAGCGGCAGTCGATTAGCACGGCATGATCTTTGACGCCCGTCGCCGAGATCATCTGATCCATGATGCCCGTCTTGACGCCGATCCAGTCATTTTCGACGTGCTGGCACAACTTCGCCATCTCCGGCGCGTTCCATTCGACGTTGCCAATCGAGCAGAACGCGCGCGCAGAGGCCAGTTCAATCGCCGCCGACGAGGACAAGCCCGCGCCAATCGGCACGTCGCCCGCGATCACGCCGTTCCAGCCCGCGAGCGAATGCCCCGCCTCTTGCAGCGCCCAGGCGACACCCTGCACGTACTCGACCCACAGGTTTTCCCGCTTGACGATCTCCGTCAGCGAGAGTTCAGCCGCCTGCTGAAAATCCATCGAGTAAAGCGTCACGTAGCTGTCGCCGCGCGGCCTGGCGGCAATCCAAACGGCGCGATCAATCGCCAGCGGCATGACGTAGCCATCGTTGTAATCGGTATGCTCGCCGATCAGGTTGACGCGCCCCGGCGCGCGCACGACCAGCGTCGGCGCGGTGCCATAGCGCCGGGTGAACTCTTCCACGACTTGCTGCTGCAACGAAGTCATAATCACCTCTTCAAAAGAAGGACTGAGGTTCGAGGACTGAGGACTAAGAGAATGCAGTTACAGGCAGACAAAGTTAAAAGCAAGCCAGTAGAGGTACTTTTAACTTTCGACTTTTAACTGGTTTTCCTCAGTCCTCATCGCTCAGTCCTCAGTCCCGATGCTTATAGTGTTTCTCCGACAGCGCCCGCAGGCGATCCGCCGCCTGCTCTGCCGTGAGATCGCGCTGGGCTTCCGCCATCATCTCGTAGCCGACCATGAACTTGCGCACCGTCGCCGAGCGCAGCAGCGGCGGGTAGAAATGCGCGTGCAACTGCCAGTGTTTGCACCGATCATCGTAGAAATCGCCCTCAGCCAGATGATCGCCTGTTGGCGCGCCGTGCCAGCCCATCGAGTAGGGGAACGACGTTTCGAACAGGTTATCATATTTCGTCAGCAGGCGCTTGAGGATGTCGGCGAGCGCGTCGCGCTGCTGCTCGTGCAGGTGCGTGATGCGCAGGACGTGCTGGCGCGGCAGCAGCAGAATCTCGAACGGCCAGATCGCCCAGTAAGGCACGACCGCAACCCAGTGATCGTTCTGGACAACCACCCGCTCGCCGCGCTGGGCTTCGAGCGCCGCGTAATCGACCAGCAGCGGCGACCCATGCTGATCGTAGTAGCTTTTTTGGTGGCGATCTTCTTTGGCGGGTTCGTTAGGCAGAAAGTTGCTCGCCCAGATTTGTCCGTGCGGGTGCGGATTGGATGCGCCCATCGCCGATCCCTTGTTCTCGAAAATCTGCACCCAGCGATAGGTCTTGCCGAGGTCTTGCACCTGCTCGCCCCAGACATCGACCACGCGGCGGATGTCCTGCACGTCCATCTCCGGCAGCGTCAGATCGTGGCGCGGCGAGAAGCAGATCACGCGGCAGGTGCCGCGTGCCGTGCCTGCGGTGAGCAGCTCGTGGCTCGACTCGGCGTCGGGCGTATCGGGCAGCAGCGCGGCGAAATCGTTGGTGAAAACAAACGTGCTGGTGTAATCCGGGTTATGGACGCCACCCGCCCGCTCGTTGCCGGGACAGAGATAACAGGTCGGGTCGTGCGCCGGACGCTTCTCCGGCGGCAGTTTTTCGACCTGCCCCTGCCAGGGTCGCTGCGTGCGGTGCGGCGAGACCAGCACCCATTCGCCCGTCAGTGGATTCAACCGCTGATGGGGGTGTTCCGTCGGGATAAATGCCATAAGCCGTGCTTTCGGTCGCCATCAGGACAAACTCCACCTATTTTAGCGAAATTTTTGTAGAAATACACGCTGCTCGTCAGTAACCACTTCTAAGCAATTCATACAAAATTCACGCATTTCCCATCAACTTACGTTATCATAAGATCGTGACATTTGTTCTGTTTCAAAGGTGAATGGAAATCGTCTCATGCTGGAAAGACCGGTTTACCTGCGCATTCCGACGGAAAACGAGGAACCGCTGTTTCAGCGCCATAGCTGCGCCGAGGTGATCATTGGCGCGGTCATGAAGGCCGAGCAGACGGGTTGGATGCAGCTTCACGGTTTCGTCGTCCTGCCGGAAACGCTCGAACTGGTGGTGACACCGCTCAAGGTCGGCGTGAGCGCGCTGGTCGGCTATCTGGAATCCGAGACAATCCCGCATCTGTCGATTCTGCTGCCCGGCACGAGCCTGATCTGGAACCGTTATTTCATGCGCACGCCGCTGGACACCCAGCGCGCGCTCGACGCTCGCCTGAAAATTCTGCTGCTCTCCCCGGTCGCACACGGACTGGCTGATACGTCGGATACCTACGCTTACAGTTCCGCCAACCCGCGCTATGCCGGATCGACTTCGACCTATACCGGCTTTCAGAATCCCGACGATGGCAGCCCGACTTCCCCGATGGAGACGCAGGAACTCCTGAGCGCCTCGCACGATGATCCGACCGCCGCTCAAAGCGAATCCTGAGCAAATATTCGGTTCCTGAACGCCTCATTCGCTCGATTTTGTACAAATATCTATACGTTATTCTTTCCGCTTTACTGCGATATACCCACGCCCATCTTTTCGTGCGAAAATAGACTTATACTATTTGAAATGTAAATTTTTCGCAGACTTGTGGGTGACGGGATGCTACGCCTAATTATGCGCCGGGGGCCGACTCCGGGAGCTGTCTACGCTCTGGAAGCGGATGAGATCACGATTGGGCGTGGCAATAAAAGCACGATTGTCATCCGCGATAACGAAGTCAGCCGCGACCACTGCCGCCTCGTGCGGCTGACGGGCAGCTACGAAGTCTACGACCTCAATTCCAGCAATGGCACCTTCGTCAATGGTCAGCGCGTGACCGCCCCCTGGCCGCTTCAGGAAGGCGCGCTGATCGAACTGGGCGATACCATCACGCTCGAATACGGCAGTCAGGACACCGATACCCTGCCCTCTGGCGACGCCGCCGATGAAGAAACCGAACCCGCCGCCTATTACAGCCTGATGATGGTCAAAGGCCCGGCAGTCGGCTACATTTATCCGCTCGAAGGCAAGACGCTTGCCATCGGGCGCGATCTCGCCAACGACATCGTGATTCAAGACCCGGAAGTCAGCCGCTATCACCTGCGTCTGCACTTCAGTCAACAGGGTTACTGGATCGAGGATTTGCGCTCGACCAACGGCACGTACATCAACAGCGAGCCGCTGCACGAGCGCCAGTGTCTCGAACCGAACGACATCCTCAAGCTCGGCACGATGATTCAGCTTCAGTATCTCGTCCGCGAAGAACCCACCGAGGGTATCGAGAACGATACGCCGACGCATCGCCCCACCGAATTCGAGTTCGACAAGGACACCACCCTCGCCAATGTCTTCAAAGTCGATCCGACGCGCCGCACGCTGTCCGCGCGCAGCACCGGACTGGAACCGGGCACGCTGCGCGACCATCTGATGATCGTTTATGCCCGCGAGGACTGGGAAAGCCTGGTCGCGCCGCTGTTGGTGCGCTTGCAGGATACGCGCCTGAACGTCTGGGTCGATCAATACCTGACGCCGAGCAGCGACGAATGGCGTACCGCCATCGAACAGGCGCTGTCCGAATGCTGGCTGATGGTGGTGGTCGTCTCGCCGGAGTCGCTCAACTCGAACATCATCAAGCTGATGTACCGTCTGTTCCTGCGTGAAAAGAAGCCTGTGATTCCATTAGTGTGCGACGCGACTCAGACACTCCCCGGCGAATTGAACCGCCTGCGCTCGATTCTCTACGATCAGGACAACACGCCGCGCAGCTTCCACAAGCTGATCTTCGAGATCATGCAGCTTCACCAGCAGCAGTAAGCTCGCCCTAAAATTTGCTCACAAGTACCCGTTAGGGGCGTAACATGTTACGCCCCTACATTATGCTCATGATGACTGTTTTAAGGGCATACGCAGATTTTACACACCCCGGTTGAACGCTCTTTGCTGCCCGTTGATACAGTTTTCACGACGCCTGCCCCCTCGTACCGTTCCTTCAATTTCCCGTGCTTCTTTACAAAATTTAGAAAAGTTGCGGAAAATTTTCATGCGCGTTCTAATCGTTTTCACGGTTTTCACGCATACAATGAATAGCGAAACAGATTGACACCACATTCGGAATTGCCAAAAGGCAGTTTGATGTATCAGGATTGGTTGTATCGAATCGCGCGTGCCCTGCACTATCAGGGACTGAATTCACAGGATGTCCTGCATACCGCGCTTTCGATGATCTGCACCGCCATTGATGTCACCCAAGCCTGCGTCCTGACCTTCGACGACGATGGCGATGTGAGCTACTTCTTCCTGCTCGAAACGCGCCTGCAAGACCAGCGCGAACTGTGGGACAGACTGATGGAAGAAGGGTTAGTCGGCTTCGTTCAGCACGAGCAGCGTATCATCAATTTCCGCGACATCGGCGCTGAACCGCGCTGGTCAGCGCTGATCGGCGCGCAGCGCGGCTCGGTAATCGGCGTGCCGCTGATGCACCACACCACCCTGATCGGCGCGCTGATGATGCTGCACCCGGAAATCGATCATTTTAACGACGAAGTAAGCGATTTTCTCGAAGAAGCCAGCGGCTTGATCGGCGCGGCTTATGACAACGCCCGCCGCGCGGAACAACTCAAGGCGGAAGCCGACGACTCGAACACACGCATGGAACAGTTGAAGCGCGATTACGCCGAAACCGCGCAGGTCGATCAACTGCGGCGCGACCTTTCCGCGATGACTTATCACGATTTGCGCGGGCTGCTGCAAAACATCTACTCCAGCCTGAGCGGTGTGGAGCGTGCCGTCAGCGCGGATCGAGCCGCGCGCAATCTGCTCAAGCTGGCGACCCAAAGCACACGCCAGATGACGCGGATGGTCAAAGGGCTGCTCGACATCGAGCGGTTGGAACAGGGCAGCGCCGTGATCAACCGGCGGCGAACGGCGCTTCACCCGCTGCTCGACGACATCCTTGAACTGGTACGTCCCATCGCGACTGACGCCGATCAGGAGCTGGCAGTCGAGGTGATCGAGCCGCTGCCCGACGTACAAATCGACGCCGACATGATCACACGTGTGCTGGTCAACCTGGTTGAGAACGCGGTTAAGCATACGCCGCCCGGAGGCCGGGTCACGCTGCGGGTACGCGCCAAGCGTGACGTGGTGTACTTCAGCGTCAGCGATACCGGATCGGGTATCCCGCTCACTCACATGAAGGAAATCTTCGACAAGTATTACCGCATCCGCCACGCCGATGCGCCACCCGGCGTCGGGTTAGGCTTGGCCTTCTGCCGGTTGGCGGTCGAAGCGCACGGTGGGCAAATCTGGGTCGAGAACCAGCCGGAGAGCGGCGCGATGTTCACCTTCACGCTGCCGCCGGAACCTGTCGCTACGGCGGCGCAGGTTTGAGCGACCGCCCGAACGACTCCTTATGACTGCGCCGGCTTGAGCGCCAGCAGCACCGTCCAGTCGCCCGACTGCACCGTTTTCCCATGCTGATTGATAATTTTCACGTCGAGCGTAACCCAACCGCCGCCCATGCGCTTCATTTCCTGCTTCTCGCGCACGGTCAGTTCGACGTGGAGCGTGTCGCCAATGAAAACCGGCAGGCTGAATTTCATGCTCAAACCGCGAAACGCGATCACGGTGCGCTCCATGAAGCCAAGCTGGTAGGCCTGCCCAACCGCGTAACTGAGCGTCAGCATCCCGTGAGCGATGCGCTGCCCAAACTGCGATCCTTTCATGTATTCGGCGTCGGTGTGCATCGGATTATAGTCGCCCGTCAGCCCGGCGAACTGCACGATGTCCGCCTCGGTGATGGTGCGCGCGCGCGTAACCATGACCCTACCGATTTCGATTTCCTCAAAGTAAAGACCCGTAGGCCCCATATTGTTGTGCCCTTTGTGCATGCAAATAAGATGATACTAGCTCAACCCGAAAACGCCGCCAACGATGCGTCTGAAAATGGCTTCCGTATGAGGATTTCGTAGGGACGAGACTTGTCTCGTCCGTTTGGAAGACTCTTTCGAGAGCATCGCGGACACGATAAATCGTGTCCCTACAATGCGCCATCCGCTGAGGTCGCGTTCCCTGCGACGGCGCGCTGCACCTGTACTCGCAGCGTCTCTCGATCTACGGGCTTGACCAGATAGTCTGCCGCGCCGAGGCCATAGCCCATCGTCTTCTGATCGATGATCGAAAGGACGATGACGGGAATGATCGCGGTCGTCGGATCGCCTTTGAGATCGCGCAGCACGTCCCAGCCCGTCGCTTCCGGCATCATCACGTCGGTGATGACGACGTTCGGCTGAAGCTGGCGCACGATGTCGAGCGCGGCCATCGAATTGGCCGTACACACGACCTGATACTCGGCCTCGCCAAGATAATCGAGCACCAACTGGCGATCCGTCGGATCATCCTCGATCACCAGCACGAGCGGACGCGCGTCGCGCTGGATGGTGGCAACGTCGAGATCGTCGATCATGTTCGGATCGATAGTTGGCAGTAGCACGGTAAAAGTGCTGCCGAAGCCGAGCGCGCTTTCGACCCATAGATAGCCCTGGTGCAGTTCGACCAGCTTCATGGCAATCGCCAGCCCAAGCCCGGTGCCGCCGTATTCGCGGATCGTCGAGCTATCGACCTGGCGGAAGCTCTCGAAGATCATCTGCTGATGCTCCGGCTTGATGCCGATGCCCGTGTCGATCACACGGACAGCGAGCCAATCGCCTTCCGGCACGTAGAGACGCTTGGGCACGGTGATCTGCTTCGATCTGCCATAAGCGAAAGTCACAGGAATGACTTCGAGCGTGACACTGCCGGATGGTGTGAACTTGACCGCGTTCTTGAGCAGATTGTTGAGCACCTGCTGAAGATAGCGCGTGTCGGCGCGAATGAGCGGCTCATCCTCGCTGACGTTGACCGTCAGCGCCAACCCTTTCTCCTGCGCGGCGGGCGCGATTATCGTCAAAACCGCTTGCAGCACGTCCGAGGCGCGCACCGAATTGAGCGCTAGCGTGATCTGCCCCGCTTCCAGCTTGGACAGATCGAGTACGTCGTCGATCAGCGTAAGCAGATGCTTGCCGCTGGTGTTGACGCGCGCAAGGCGATCCTGCTGCTGCTCGTTGAGCGCGCCGTAGAACTCGCTCAGGAGCATGTCGCTGTAGCCGATGATGGCGTTGAGCGGCGTACGCAGTTCGTGGCTGATGTTGGCGAGAAAGGCGCTGCGCAGGCGGTTGACGGCCAGCGCTTCGCCGTAGAGGTTGGCGTGCGAGACGGCAATCGCCACCTGCCCGGCAATCGTGACCAGCATTTCACATTCTTCGCTGGTGAACTGGCGCTGCCGAGTCATTTGGTCGATGCTGATCGTGCCGATCACCCGGTCGCGGATGATCAGCGGCGCGATCATGGACGACTGCGCGCCCATCTCGCGCAGCGAATCGCGGGTTGGGTCGCTCTCGCTTTCCAAATCCTTGATCGTGACGGCGGTTCCATAGCGGGTGAGCCAGTCCATCGTCGCATTATCGGTCAGCCGGATGCGCTGGCCGACGCTGCCCGTCTCCGGGTATTCGGCGACGAGCGAGGCGTCGCTCTCCTGCTCGACCGCCATGACGATGGTGCAGTGATCGGCGTCGAACAACTCGATCAAAAGCTGCGCCGTCGTGCGGAAGATTTCATCGCGGTCGAGCGATGAGGTGATCACGCTGGTGATGCGGCTGCTCGATGCCATGCGGCGGGCGCGCTGCTGAAGCATCTGCAAGTTGATCTGCGTCTGCGCTTGCAGGCGCGTCGTTTCGAGGGCAATGGCACCCTGCCGCGCTAGCGCGAAAGCGCTGCTCGCATCTTTCTGGGTATAGCCGGACGGCTCATACTTGCCGAGCAGGATCAGACCGCAAAATTTGGCCTGCACGATCATGGGCGCGATCAGCCAGGCGCGAATCTGCATGGCTTCGGGAATACCACGCTCCCACCAGGCAGCGAAATCCTGCGCGTCGGCAATCACGACAGGCTGCTGCGAGAGGATTGATTGGGCAATCGCCCCGATTTCGCTGTAATGCAGGCTCGCGCCTTTGTCGAAAGCTTCGGGATCGTGGCTCGCGCCAACCATGAGGCTACGCTCACCTTCGGTCGGCGTGAGCAAAATCGCGGCGCTGTCGTAGCTCACGACCCGCTGAAGCTGGTCAAGGATGCGTTCCAGCACGTCGTCGTAATCGAGGTTGACCCCGGCAAGCTGGCCGATCTCCATCAGCGCGGCGGCGATCATCCGGCGCTCACGCTCAGTTTCGGCAAGGCGCAGATTATCGAGCGAGAGCGAGAGCGGCGCGGCAATCGCCATCAACAGCGAGAGATCATGATCGTCAAAGCCGTTAGGGATGACATTTTGCAGCGCGATCAGGCCGTTGACCTCGCTCTGGCGGCTGCGCAGCGGCACGCCGATCCACGAGCGCGCGAAACCGCCCGGCTCGCGTTCGTCCGGCTCAATGCCGAGCGCGAGCAGGCGCTCGCGTTCCGCTTCGGCGTCGTGAACGTAAAATTCGACGCCGTGCATCATCACGGCGCGGCTCATCCCCACCACCGGGATCGGATCATGCTCCACGCGCAGCCCATCTTCGGAGACGAGCGGCAGAGTCAGACGGTCGCGCTCGTAATCGTAGAGGGCGATGAAGAACGAACTGGCGTCAAAAAGCAGGTTGATGTGATCGTGAAGCGCGTCCCAGATGGTATCGATGTCCAGATTGGAGCTGAGAATCCGACTCACTTCGATGATCGTCGCCAGCGTAGTATCCCAGCGCGATTCGAGATGGTTCTTCTGACGTCTGCGCAGTTGTGGAGTTCGACGTTTGTTGTTCTTCATGTCCGTCACCGACTCGTGTCCGGCATTTATTATGCCACGACTGTTGTTTCGCCGCCGATACAATGCGCAACTTTTTACGCGCCGCCTCGTATTAGGGGGATGTAGATCGATGGTGAGCAGGTGAGGGGTGGAAGACTATGAACATGAATTCGGATGGCGACCGGACAATGCTGGCGGTGGGTCTGATTGGTTTTGGGCTGCTGTTTACGCCATTGGGTCGGATTGTGGGCGGCTTCTGGCCGGGAATCCTGTTCGTGTTCGCGGCGGCGGTCATCGCGCGCGACGTGACCGAAGGCGCACGCTGGCATCAATCGCCAGGCTTGTGGCTGGTCGGGCTGGGCGTGGTGTTCCTGTTCGGCTTCAGCCTGCCCTTCCTGCTGATTTTGGCGGGACTGGTGCTGTTGTTCGGCTATTCCTATCGTCCGAAAGCCTTTCACTGGTATCATCATGGTGATGAGTTCTTCCACGATCAGCCGGAGCACGACGAGTTCGTCTAAAGGACTGGGGCATGTCTCAACATCGGGGAAACGAAGTTTTCGGCGGAACCTTTCTGATCGGGCTGGCAGTGATTTTCCTGCTCGGCTGGTGGTGGCCGGGGATCATGTATGTGATCGGCATTGCCTTCCTCGCTCGCGCCGCCGCTGAGGGACGCAGTTGGACAGAGGAGCGGATCGGCCTCGGCGCGCTGGCGATTGCGATCATTTTCACGGTGCTGGCGATCCTGCGCATCTTCAGCGGGATTCTCTGGCCGCTGATTCTGGTCGTGATCGGCCTCTATCTGCTCTTCGGTCGCCAATGGATGCCGAACCGCAGCGCGGGCGACAGCCTCGGCAGCGACGACAAGCCCAAGAACGACGACCGCTTCGTCTAATCTCTACTTAACGCGAATTATGGATACGCGCGGCAGGAATCGGCTTTTCCCTTTGTAGGGGCACGACATGGGGTGTTGAAAAAGCCCTCACCTTCAATTCCTCTCCCTCAGAACGAGGGGCTTGCACCCCTTCTCCCTGAGGGAGAAGGGGACGGGGATGAGGGCAGCATGGCTGAATGGACAATTTTTTAGACACCTTTATGTCGTACCCCTGCGATAAAATGCTTCGCTCAAAATCGTTATCCATAACTGGCGTTACTTACGGAATCGCAAAACGCCCGGCAACTCACCGGGCGTTTTTGTTTGACCTACGTCGCCGCCAACGTCTTCGCCAGAAAATTGGTGGCCGGTCGCTCGCATTCATTCCGCTTCATAGTATGGAGCTGCTGCTGCCAACCGTCCCCATTCTGCCGTGCCTCGTCCGAGTAGTAAGCGTACTGCGCGGCATATTGACGGCTGCTGGCAATCCCAATCATCAGGTTTTCGCGCTGTGCCCAGAACGGTTCTCCTTCGGGAGCGCACAGTACCATCATCGTCTGAATATACATCTGGTATTGCGGATAGAAACTGGCATAGGTCACCAGACCGATATGCACCGACTCGTCAAGGGTGCTTGACTCAGGCCGACCGAATGCCAGTTCAATTTGGCTCAATTGAATCCCCATGCCGGTCAGCAGAATACTGTCGATAATGCCGCTGTCGGGATGTGTCACAAGCTGCATCTGTGCCTTCTGCATCGAGACAAATGTCGGCACAAAGTCCACTTCGTACAGGTGTGACGAGGGGCCAGATGATGGATTCCAGGTCATCGGCGAAACGGAGCGAATCAATGGGCTGGCGCGGAGCGTCTGCAAACCGGTATCGACGCTCGTCACGCCCGGTCGGATGCCCAGAAAGCACGGCGCGGCACAGTCCGCTGTCGGCAGCAAATCGCTCAGGCTCGAATCGTGGCTCGCCTGAACGCGACTCATCAGTATGGCGAGCGTGAACAGCAGCAGGCACGGAATCAGCGCTCTGATGACGACTCGTGTGATCAGGCTGTTGGGAGCGTTCATGATCGGCGGCAGCATTGTTAGCCTCTCTTAACCCAATTTGACCTCTTATTGAATGTCCATGACCGGTCTAAATATTTGTAGTTCATAGTATATAGTATAAAATAATAAAATATCAATACTGAAATATCCTGTTCGAGGCTCGCTTTTGGCGGATGGCTTTGGGGTTGCAAAACTGCAATTACCGCGCCTGACGTTTCCCTTCGGAGGGAAACCGGCGCTGGACGCTCGGCGGCGCGCTCGCTATAGTAGACCGTGAACGATGGCTTAGTGGTCAAAACGCGGTGAGAACTTCAATTCGGATGGGAACCGTTTTTCGCCGAGCGGGGATGCTCGTGGGGCTGCTGGTGCTGGCAGCCTGCGGCAGCGTCTCGGTGAATCTCGACGGCAACAGCAGCAGCGGCAGCAGCGCGCCGATCATCCAGATCGCGCAAGCGCCGGAAGATGCGGCGCGCGCTTTCCTCGACGCCTGGAATCACCTCGATTACCAGACGATGTACAAGCAGTTGAGCACGACCAGTCAGGGGCTGTTCCCCTATTCGACTTTTCTGGCGATTTATCAGGACGCCGACAAGACGCTCGGCACCAAAGGCGTGACCTACACGCTGCACGAGACGCACACGCAGGGCACGAGCGCCGCCATCAGCTACGACGCAGCGATCCAGTCGTCGGTGTTCGGCGCGATTGAGGACAACGGGCGCACCATGCGCGTCACGCAAGCGCCGGACAACACCTGGCACGTCGCCTGGTCAACGATGGACATCATCAACGGCTACGCCAACGGCACCAAGCTAACGGTCGTCGCGCAGCGACCGGCACGCGGCAGCATCTATGATCGCAACGGCAAAGCGATGGTACAACAAGGCGGCACAGTCACGGAACTCGACATCGTGCGGCAGAACATTCCCGACGAAGGCCGCTGTGTCGATCTGCTCTCGGTGCTGCTGCGCGAGAACCGCGCTGACCTGACCAAGATGATCGAGAGCTACAACCCCGACACCATCATCCCCATCGGCGACATGGATCCCGACATTTTCGCGGCGCGGCAAAGTGATCTGCAAAACACCTGCGCGATTAACAGCGCGCCGACCCGCACGACCCGCGATTACGTCGGGCATGGCATCGCCACCCACCTGATCGGCTACGTCGGCCAGATTCCCACCGAAGATTTACAAACCTATCTCAATAACGGCTACGAACAGGGCGATCTGGTCGGGCTGGCAGGCATCGAGCAGCAGTACGAAAGCGACCTCGCGGGCAAATCGCAGCGCGTTCTGCAAATCGTCGAGCCGGGCGGCATGATCGTGCGCCAGTTGGCAGGCACGTCAGGATCGCCCGCGCATGACATCACGCTCACGCTCGACCTGAATCTGCAATGGGCGACGGCGCAGGCGCTTTCCGATGCTTATAATGCGGCGTCGGGCGGTTGGGCTGGGCCGACGCACTCCCCCGGTGCGGGCGCGGTCGTGATCGACATACACACGGGCGCGATCCTCGCGCTTGCCAGCTATCCCAGCTTCGATCCAGGTATTTTCAACCCTGACACGCCGATCTTTCAGGTCGGCAATTACATCGCCGCGCTCAAGAACGATCCGCGCAGCCCTTTTACCGACCGCGCGGTTCAGGAGCAGTATTCGCCCGGCTCGACCTTCAAGCTCGTCACGCTGGCGGCGACGGCGCAGGAAGGCATTTTCAAGCCGGATCAGTTGTTCGACTGCGAAATGGAATGGGACGGCGCTTCCTTTGGCGACACCCTGCCCAAGCGCTTCGACTGGCGCGCGACCGAAACAGGCACCCAGCACTTTCCGACCGGGGAAGTCAACATGGTGGAGGCGCTGGCTTCTTCGTGCGACCCGTTCTTCTACCAGATGGGCGCGGAACTATTCAACAAGAGCGGCCCGACCACGCTCGAAGATTACGCGCGCCAGATGGGGCTGGGCAGCACGACCGGATTCGCGCTGGATACGCCGCCGGAAGCCAAAGGCAACCTGCCCGTGCTGAAAAGCGCTGACGAAGCGATCTCGGCGGCGGTCGGCCAGTTGGATACGCAGGTCACGGCGCTCCAGATGGCACGGATGGTCGCGGGCATCGCCAATGGCGGCACGCTCTATACGCCCTACGTCGTCCAACAGATCGGCGGCGAGAATAACAGCGCGCCGACCTTCACGGCGACACCGACCGTCGCGGGCAACATGGGCTTGAGCCAATCGACGCTCGACATTGTACGGCAGGGTATGTGCGAGGTCACGACCACCAAGACGGTTGGTCGCACCGGGCCGGGCGCGGGCCAACCGCTCGGTACAGCTTACTTCGTTTTTGATGACGTGCCTCCCGATGGCGTGGGCATCGCGCCCTACAGTGTGTGCGGCAAGACGGGAACGGCGCAAACGGCACGCACCGAGCCGAACGGCTGGTTCGTCGCTTACGCGCCCGCCGACAACCCACAGGTCGCGGTTGCCGTCGTCGTCCCGTATGGACGTGAAGGCTCGGAGACCGCCGCGCCGATTGCCCGGCGCATCCTCGACGCTTATTTCAACGCGCCGCAAGCGCCCTGGCCGTCGTGGTGGGTCAACCTGCCCTACATTCCGATCAACGTGCCGGACGGCAGCATGGGGGGCGGTTAATGGAAATCGTGCGCTGCGCGGCCTGCGATGGCTACGGTTGGCTCGATGACGAGGATGAAGGTGAATCCGAGTGCCGCTGGTGCGGTGGGATCGGCTACGTCTACCGCGACGAGCGCGGCGTGGATCGGCGCATCCCGGAAAGCGACTACGAGCGTCAGGCTGCGCGCCTCGAACAGCTTGAGCTGGAGCGCCTGCGCGAGATTGGCTACACGGGCAGCGCCAAGAAGCCCTGGGATCAGGCGATTCGTCAGCAGCGCGGCAAGCTGCTCAACGGGGATACGTAAAATAAAAGCCGACCATCGCTGGATAGTCGGCTTTCTCTGAGCGGGCGAAGGGATTCGAACCCTCGACATCCTCCTTGGCAAGGAGGCATTCTACCACTGAATTACACCCGCAAGTGAATACAGTATAGCCCACTTTCCCCGGTTTGACAAGGGCATAATCTGAGAAGGGCAGGGTCATCGCATCAAAATAAGATTGAAAGTCACAAAGGGCCATCAGGAATCGTAGGGACGCGATTGATCGCGTCCGTTGTAGCGGACGGCATGAATGCCGTCCCTACGAAACCCCGTTCACCTTTTATGACCCAAACACAAATTTAATGCGATGACCCTGCTGAGAAGGGACTGGGGAGTTCCGCAGGGATGTAGGGGCGAGGTATGCTTCGCCCGAACGCATCATGACCTCTTTCTTCACCACGCCTATCCGAGAAATGCGTGACGATCTGCGCCCTGTCAGCGACGTAATCCCCTGCCCGTGCGCCGCGTCTGTATTAAGCACTTGGATG
>DASZXN010000287.1:0-16069 GCA_035545875.1 Phototrophicaceae bacterium | reverse complement strand
GCACGGTCAGGCCGATAGACGCTCGGCACGGCTGCGCGTTGGCGAACTGCTCGAACTGGTCGGTATCACGCCGGATCGCGCCAGCCAGTATCCGCACCAGTTCAGCGGCGGGATGCGTCAGCGCGCCATGATTGCGATGGCGCTCGCTTGCAAGCCTGACATCCTGATCGCCGACGAGCCGACGACCGCGCTCGACGTGATGATTCAGGCGCAGATTCTCGACCTGCTTCAGCACTTGCAGGTGCAGCTTGGCCTCTCGATTGTGCTGGTGACGCACGATCTCGGCGTGGTCGCGGAGTTGTGCGACGACGTATTGATCATGTACGGCGGCAAGGTCGCGGAGTACGGCAGCGTCGATACCATTTTCAATCAGCCGAGCCATCCGTATACTCAACGCCTGCTGGAAGCCTTCCCCGACGTGAACGCGCCGCTGGCAACACTCGCCTCGATCCCCGGCTATCCGCCGCCGCTCAATGCGCTGCCGCCGGGCTGTCGCTTCGAGCCGCGCTGTCACCTCAAAACCGAGTTGTGCGCGCGGGTCGCGCCCGAAGTGCGCCCGCTCAAGTCGGGACACCTGGTCGCCTGCCACTACGCCGCCGAGGTCGAGCATGAGTCCTGAGCCGATCCTGACGGTCAAGGCCGTGCGCAAGCTCTATCCCGTGTCACGTGGGCTGATCAATACGCTGCGCCGCCGACCGAAACGCTACGTTCATGCGCTGGACGGCGTGTCGTTCGATCTGCAACCGGGCGAAATCCTCGGCCTTGTCGGGGAATCGGGATCGGGCAAGACGACCATTGCCATGAGCGTATTGGGGCTGATCGATCCGAGCGCAGGCGAGATTCGCTTCGAGGCGAACAGTGTGCCTGAGATGGCGCGTGGGCGAGATCGGCTCACGCTGCGCCGCCAGATTCAGATCGTCTTTCAAGACCCGTACAGCGCACTCAATCCGCGCCAGACGATCTTTCAAATTCTGGCCGAGCCGCTGGAAATTCACGGCCTCGCCAGGACGAAGGCCGAGAAGGTCGCGCGCGTGGCCGCCGCGCTAACCGACGTTGGCCTGCGTCCACCGGAAACCTTTTTTGAGCGTCACCCGGAGGATTTGTCGGGCGGACAGCGCCAGCGCGTCGTGATCGCCAGCGCGCTGATCCTCGAACCGAAGCTGCTCGTCGCCGATGAGCCTGTCTCGATGCTCGACGTATCGATCCGCGCCGAAATTCTCAACCTGCTGCGCGACCTGCGCGATCAGCACGGCATTACGATCCTCTACATCACCCACGATTTAGCGACGGCGGGCTTTTTCACCGACCGAATCGCCGTGATGTATCTCGGACGAATTGTCGAAATTGGCCCCACCGCCGAAGTGCTGACTCGCCCGCGCCATCCTTACACGCGGGCGCTGCTCTCGGTCGTGCCCGTGCCCAATCCGCGCCACCGCCGCAAGCGCGTGATTTTGCAGGGCGAAATCCCCAATCCGATTGACCTGCCGAGCGGCTGTCGCTTTCACCCACGCTGCCCGGAGCGGATCGAGCGCTGCACGCAGATCGATCCACCGCTCTACGACGTAGGCAAGCAACACTGCGCGGCTTGCCTTCTGGTCGCGCCAACCAACTAACGCGCTGTCCAGCCGCCGTCGATCAGCAGCGTATCGCCCGTGATCATCGACGCGGCAGGCGAGGCCAGAAACACGACCGCTCCGGCTACGTCCATCGGATCGCCGATGCGGTGCAGCGCCGCGATGCGTTCGAGCGTGTCGGCTTTGAAAGCCGGATCAGCCAGCGCTTCCTCGGTGCCGGGTGTGCGGATGAAGGTCGGCGCGACTGCGTTGACGGTGATGTTGTGCTGCCCCCATTCGACTGCCAGGCATTTAGTCAGGTGCGAGATCGCCGCTTTAGTCATACAGTAGATCGATTCGGTCGGCAGCGCGACAAACGCCGCCTGCGAACTCAGGTTGATAATTCTGCCGTACTTCTGTTCGATCATCAGCCGTCCGACAGCTTGACTGACGAAAAACGTCCCTTTCAGGTTAACGGCGACGGTCAGGTCGAAGTCATCTTCGCGCACGTTCTCCGCGAGGTTACTCGGCCCTAAACCCGCGTTGTTGACCAGAATGTCGATCCGCCCGAAGCGATCCGCCGCTTCTTCGGTCGCGCGCTCGACCTGATCGCGGCGGGTAACGTCCATTTGCAGCGGCAGCGCTCGCCGCCCCAGCGCCTCAATCGCACGGACGACTTCGCCGCCCGTTTGTACGTCGCGAAAGCCGAGCGCCACATCTGCACCCGCGTGCGCCAGCGCCAGCGCAATCGCGTGACCGAGGCCGCGCGCCGCGCCCGTCACCAGCGCGATTTGACCGCTTAAATCGAAGCGGGGATAGTCGTTCATCCATCAGCCTCCCGTTTTGCCTATAAAACGATAGCCCATTGTCGCTCCTGAATGTCTAATTTGCGGAGGCGGGGGCGAGGCACGCCTCGCCCCGCAAAACCTGTTTGATCCTTCGCTTAGGTCGCCGTACCCCATTCGAGCACGACCTTGATCTCCGCTACGTCGTGATGCTCCAGCGCCTGCTCGAAATCCTCTGGCTTGTACACGTCGGTGATCAGCCCGGCCATATGATCGCCCCAGCGCAGATAAGCCACGCTCAGGTCATCGACGGCCATCTGGAAGTGCGCGCGTGAAGCGTTGACGCTGCCGACCATCACCAGATTGTCCAGCACCAGCCGCCGGATTAACTCCGCGCCGGAAATCTGCACGGGATGGTCGCCGCCGGGGATGCCCGTCAGCACGTAGACGCCGTTGGTCGAAAGCGTGTCGAGCAGGCTGAATTCGAGCGAGGCGACTCCGGTCGCGTCGAAGATCAGATCGACCTCGCCAATTTGATCGTCGATTTTATCGGGCGTGATCGTGCGCCCGTCGATGTACCTGCCGCCGATTTTTTCGAGCCACAGCGGGCGCGCCGTGTTCGCGTCCACCACGTCCATGCCGTAGACTTCCGCGCCGCGCAGCACGAGGATAAACGCAGCGACGAGGCCAATCGGCCCCAGTCCTGCGATCAGGCAGCGGCGGCCAAACAACCAGTTCGGCGTGACCAGCGCGTCGGGGAGGCGGCTGGTCTGAATCCGTGCCGCTTCCTCAATCGCTTTCTCCGCGACCGAGGTTGGCTCGGCCAGCACGCCGAGCGCCTTGAGTTCCGGGGGCACGCGCACGACGTAATTTTCTTTGTCCACGACGAACTCGGTTTGGTAGCCGTCCATGCCCCAGATGCCGCGCTCGTGATACTCGCCCGTCTCGCACATATCCGAGCGATTCATCTGGCAGGGGGTACATTTGCCGCAGCCCCGGCGCACGGTAAAGACCGCCAGATCGCCCGGTTTGACGCGCGTCACTGCATCACCAATCGCCACGACCTGGCCGAACATCTCATGGCCGATCACCAAATCCTGCTGGTCGTCGGGCGCTTTGGAGCGACCGCCTGCCGCTTCCTCGCGGTCGGTGCCGCAGATGCCCACGCGCAGGATTTTGACTTTCACGTCGTCGGGAGCCGAAATCTGAGGTTCGGGACGCTCGACCATTCGCAAGGTTGTCGTGCCGGGAATCACTGCCAGCGCGCGCATTCCATAATCTCCTGTTGATTGGACAATAAAGGCTTCGATTCGGTTGTAGCGTCATCGGCGCGAATTTGCCAGTTTTTAATACGGGCATAAACGAGCACGGCGGCAGTTGCACGATGGTAGGGGCGCGTTCCGGTTTCGGTCGGCTGCGCCCCTACGCAATATGGAGGAAATCGGGAAGTAGGAACATGAGGAGGGTGTGCCCCTACACGTTTGCGTGATTAATCCGACTTGAGCGCCAGCACGGTGGTCATGCGGGCGGCGCGATAAGCCGGGTATAGCCCTGCGCACACGCCGATCATCGTCGCCAGCACCAGCGCGAACAGCGCCAGATCGCCTGGTATTGAGATCAGCGGGCCGCTTGACGCGGAAAGATTGACTGAGATCAGGCTGCTCAACTGACTGGATGACAGGTTGCTTAGTAAATTGTTGGCGATATTTTGCAGCAGATACGAAAACGCTAGTCCCGCCGTTCCGCCGAGCAAGCCGACCAACCCGGCTTCGATCAGGAAGATCGTCAGCACCGCCTGATCGGTCGCGCCGACAGCTTTCATCAGGCCGATCTCGTGCGTGCGTTCGAGGATCGCCATCGTCATCGTGTTGGCGACGCCGAAAGCGGCGACCAGCATGGCGACGCCGCCGACGCCGCCGAGAATCAGCCGGAGCGTGCCGAAAAAGCTGTTCAACTGCGCCAGATACGATCCTTCACCCGTCGCGTTGTAGCCGAGGTCAGTGATCGACGTGAGCACGTCGGCAGCGGTCTCGCGGCTCGACGCCTGCACGATGATCTGGCTGAAAGTCATGGTATCGGGGTCAAGCGTGCTGCCGCTCATGCGCTCGCTCAGGTTGATCACCGTGCTCATGGGCAGGAACAGCGCTGAATCGAAGGCCGTGCCGGTGTCCATGATGCCGGTGATCGTCACCGGGATTTTGCGATAGCTGTTGCTGCCCTGCGTGTACAGGCGCAGTTCAAACGACTGCGTGCTGAGATCAATCGTTTGCGTTGAAAAGGTGGTCGCGTCGCTGCTGACGAAGCTGCTCGCCACCGAGCCGCCGAAAACCGCGCCGTAGGGATTGTTGTCGTCGAGATTGAGCTCCCCGGTTTGCGCCGTCGCGCCGAGGTAGGGCAGGGTTGCCGGGTAGATACCGTAAATCTGCGCCGCCCCGCGCAGGTTGCCGGAACGGAGTTCGGCAAAACCGCCGAGCGAAAGCATCGGGATCACGGCGGCGACGTTGGGCAGCGCCGCCAACTGCGTGACGGCATCCAGATCGAGCGTGGGCGAGGTACTGCTGCTCCGCCGGAAGCCGCTGCGGATCGTGATCTCGGTCAGTGAGGCGCTGTTGCCGATGCTGGCTTCGGCGGCGTTTTGCAGGCCAATCGTCAGCGCGATCAGCAGGACGACCGCCGTTGTGCCGATCATCACGCCGCCTGCCGTCATCAGCAGGCGCGAGCGCGCGCGCATCAGGTTGCGAACGCTCAGGGAGGCGAGTTCGTAGAACATCGCGTCAACCTCCGAAGCCGAGGAAGCCGAGCAGCAGCCGACCGAGAATATCCTGCTGATCCTGCTGCTGTTGAATCTGCTGCGGGTTGAACTGGTTGCGCGGCGCACGCTGAGTCGCAGGGGCGCTGACCTGACCCGTGTAGGTCTGCGTGACCGTTTGTGTATTGTTCAGGTCATCGACGTAATCAACCTTGACGGTGATGGTATATGCGCCAGCGGCTTTCGGCGTGAAGGTGATCGTCTCGGCGGTGTCGTCGTCGGATTGGAGCGGATCGAGCGGGGTTGACGCGCCCGTGTTGATAGTGGCGTTGTCGCCCGTAACGGTCATGTCGGTTAGCGCGACTTCGGAACTGCCGAGGTTCGAGATTTTCAGCGCGAGCGTGGACTGCGTGCCTATCGTCAACGGGTCGGTGAGCGTGTTGGTCTGCGTGATGCGTAAACGCGCGGGGACGACAACGAGCAGGCTGGCGCTGAACGTCTGCTGGTTGGTCGAGCCGTCGGCGGTTTGATATTGCAGTGTGATCGGCAGGCTTTGAATGCCGCTCGACAGGCTGTTACTGACGAGGAACTGCTGCGTCAGGCTGGCGCTTTTGCCCGCCGCCAGATCGCCGAGCAGGATCGTGCCGCCGCTGCCAAAGATCGGGAAACTGGAACTGGAAGTCGTCGTTGAAGTATTGCTGGTCTGCGTGGCGCTGCCGCTCACACCCGAACTGCTGCTGTTCGAGGAAACCGTGCCGAAAGTCACCAGCAAATTAGCGACATCGACCAACCCGGCGTTCTGAATGCTCATCTGCAAGGTAAACTGCTGACCGGGTTGCAGCGGATCGGTCTGTCCGGTGCTGTAGGATTGCAGCAGGAGCAGCGGCGACGGCGTGGCGGTGGCTGTCGCAATGGTCAGCGAGAGGCTGGCGCTGGCGGTTTTAGCCGTGCTGTCCTGCGTATAGCTGATCTTGAGCGCCTGTGCCTGCGCGCCGGATTTCGCCGTGCTCGACACGACCAGCGGCATCGTGATGGTCGCGCTGCCATCCGGCAGCATGTCGCCGATGGTGAAGGTATCGCCCTGCGCGCCCGCGATCAACAGGCCGCTGCTGCTGTCCAACTGCACGATTACCTGCGAAACGCTGTCCGTGCCCGAATTTTTGAACACGGCCTGCACGCTCACGCTGTCGCCGGGCGCGGCGGTATTCGGCGAGACGGTATAGCTGTCGAGGACGACCTGCGACGTGCCGTTCTGCGTCGGGTTGATCGTTACGCCGAGCGTGGCGTCGTCGCTGTAGCTCTGGCCGCTGAAATCGTGCGAGGTCATGACGACGGCGATGTTCTGTGGCCCTTCGGTCGCGTTCGAGGGCGCGGTCACGCCCAGCGAAGCAGTCACCGAAGCTCCGGCGGGCAGGTCGGGCAGCGTGACGCTCGCCTGACCATTCGCGGGAACGAAGGTCGTGTTGCCGAGCGCGACGACGATTCCCTCTGCTGTTCGGCTGCCGACGTTCTGGACGACAAAGGCGATTTGCGTGCTGCCGCCGGGATAAATGTTGGCGGGGCTGGCGCTGAAGGTGGCAATTACCAGCTTGGGCTGACCGGGGATCGGCGTTGGCGTCGGCGTATTGGTCGGTGTGGGCGTATAGCTCGCGGTTGGCCCGGCAGTCGCGGGGATGCCGTTGACCTTGAGCGTCGTGGGCGCGGTCACCGTGCCGTTATCGGGGTCGCTGACCTCGATGCCGTAGGTTCCGGCGGGTACGTTGTTCGGGATGGTGGCGGTCAGCGCGCCGCTGTTGACAAAGGTCGTGGTCAGGAAGCCAAAGCCAATCAGCCGAACGGTCGTGTTCTTGGTGAAATTCGTGCCGATGACTGAGAGCGTGGCATTCTGCCCACCCGTGACCTGCGCCGGTTCCGTGTCCGAGACGGTCAGCGGCGGATCGGCGGGCAGGGTCGGGGTGTCGCTCGGCGTTGCGGTGAAGGTCGCTGTCGGTGTGTTCGTCGGTGAGGGTGTATCGGTCGCTGTGGGCGTATTGGTGGGCGTTGAAGTCTCCGTCGCGGTTGGGGTGGGCGTGTCAGTGGACTCATCCTGCGCTGAAATCGCGCTGCCGACCATGCTGATGACCCAACTGGTTGCCAGCAGGACGATCAGCAGGCGTGCTGCTCTAGGCCACATGATTCTGTGGCTCCTTTCGATCACGAGTCAGGTAATCGTCGCCGACACTGCCGTCCTTGAAATGCACCATCCGGTCGGCGTAATTAGCGATACCCGGATCGTGGGTGACGACGATCACGGTCTTGTGCTGGCGATCACACAGGGCGCGCAGCAGCCGCAGAACGGTTTGCCCGGTCTTGCTGTCGAGCGCTCCCGTTGGCTCGTCGCACATCATGATCGGCGGCTCGTTGAACAGCGCCCGCGCGATGGCGACGCGCTGCTGCTGACCGCCGGATAGCTGCGCCGGACGGTGATCGGCGCGATCCGCCATACCGAGCGCCGTCAGCAGCCGCATGGCGCGCTGATTGCGCTCGCCGCGACTGACGCCGCGAAACACACCGGGCAAACCGACGTTTTCGAGCGCCGTCAGCGTTGGAATCAGGTGAAAAGCCTGAAAAACGAAGCCAATCGTGTTGCTGCGGAAGGCAGCCAGCCCGTCGCTGTTCAACTGGGTGACTGGATAGCCCGCCACGCGAATCTCGCCCTGGGTTGGCCGATCCAGTCCGCCGAGCAGGTAGAGCAGGGTGCTCTTGCCGGAGCCGCTCGGCCCCATGATGCCGACGAACTGTCCCGCCGGGATACTCAGATTGACCGATTTCAGCACCGTCAGCGCTTCGTTGCCCACGTCAAAAGTCTTGACCAGATGGCGCGCCACGATCATCGGCGGCGGCTTCACGCTTTGCTCTCGATCAGCCATTGCCGCGACCTCTGCCGGTTCCGCCCGTAAATCCGCCGCCGCCACCCGGAATCGTGCCGCCAAACCCACCGAAGCCGCCGAAATCGCCCTCCGCTCCCTGCGGAGCTGTCTGCGTGGCGGTACCGTTCGAGCGGGTCGTGTTTTGTGTCTGCGTTTGCCCTGTGTTGGTGAAGCGCGGCGCGGAGCGCGTATTCGGCTGGCTGAACAGCGCCGGAATCAGCGTTGAAGCAACGATCCACAACGCGACAATCAGCAGTACCATCGACGTGCTGCCGCCAAGCGCGTAGCGTCCGCCCAGATAGAGCAGCACGATACTCCAGAGCCAGAAGAGGGTCAGGTTGCTCATAAAAACCGCCAGCACCCGGCGCGCGTAATCGGGCAGGGCAGCGTAGCCGCTCCAGTTATCGAGCAGCAGCGAGAGGCCGAGCGCTCCACCGCTGCCGCCGTTGGCGTAATAGGCGTAGCGCAGCGCCAGCATCACCGCCAGCGGCAGGCTCGACCAGACGGCGATCTGGATGGCTTTCCCGAATTTGGGCGCATAGCCGCGCAGCATACACACCAGCGAGAGGAAACAGGCTTCGCCCGCCCACAGCACGATCACACCGCTGGCCGCAAGCAGGGCGTTCATAAACGAGTTGCTCGCTGTATTGGTTGTACTGGCGAAATTCGGAAACTGCTGCGTCTGCGCCCGATTGGTTCCGCTGGCGTCGTTCGTCTGCGCCGTACCGTTGGTTGAAGTCTGGTTGAGCGTATTCAGGCTGAAGCCGGAGGGCTGCGTCGTGGAGTTCGTGCCGCCATTCGCATTGGCCGTTGACGATTGAATCTGGGTCGTCGCGGTGAAGCCGGTAACTGCCAGCACAAGGATCGCAATCAGCAGCCATTGGTGACTGGCGGGCATGTACTCGAAAAAGATTTTGGGCTGGACGATCAGCCGCGCGATTTGTGTGATAATGCCGCCGGATGGCTGAATCGGCGGCGCTGCTGACGGGGATGATACCCTTTGTACCCGAGTCGCCATAGCGATCCTCTGTCTTTCCGACGTACCTTCCTAGCGTAAAGAGAAGTTGTTCAGAAGTTGTTCAGAAACTGTTGCCGAGTTCTGGAGTTTACTTGGTCTGTCTAAGGGTATTGATTATATATTAAAAAGTCTGGATGGCGAACAGGAATCTGGAGGGGCGTCAGGGCAAACGCATCAAAATCAGATGGAAAGTCACAAAGGGTCACAAGGAATCGTAGGGACGGCATTGATGCCGTCCGCTATGCCGGACGCGATCTATCGCGTCCCTACAAAATCCGTATCGCCTTTCATAACCCGAAATATAAATTTGATGCGTTCGCCCTGGGAGGGGCGTTACGCGAAAGATTTCGCCTTGAACGCCCCAACGAAAGTGGACGTGCGCTTAATTCAGTGGCAGATCAACCCAGCGGCGCTCGCGGAAGGAAATTTCGACCGCGTTGATGATCTCCTGCACTTTGGCGCTCTGCGCGAAATTCCCCTGATTTTCCTCGCCGCCGTTGACGATTTCCTCCATGAAGTTCTGGATCAGATTGGCGTAGAAGACCGTTCCCCAGGCTTCGCCGTGCTGATAGTGAGGCGGGAAGAACTTTTCTGGAATCTCGACGGGCACGAACTCGACCGCATCCGGTTTGGCGCTGTGGAGCGTCTGAATCACGCCGAATTCCTCGACCAGACGGCAGATCAGCGCACCCTTCGAGCCGTAAGCTCGCGCTTCGAGGCCGGGATAGTTGCCAACGGTGACGTAACTGCTCTGGATCGAGCAGATCGCGCCGTTGTTGTATTCGCCGAGGTAGATGTCGCCGTCGTCGATGTTGGTGCGGACGCTCTTGCCCTCCATCGTCGTGCGATAGGGGACGAAGTTCTTGAGCGTGCCGACCACGCTCTTGAGGTCGCTGTTCATGAACCACATGCTCAGGTCGATGATCGGCGCGCCGTAGCCTTCGACCGACGAGACGCGAATCTGCGGCTGATTCTCGGTCGCGGGGATCAGGTCGGGCTTGGTGACAGGTTCGGTCGGGCTGATGAACTGCGAATTCTGCTCGAAACCGTTGAAGATGAACGGATCGCCGATAAAACCGTCGTCGATCAGCGCCTTCATGTACTGCATCGCGGGCGCATAGCGGAAGGTCAGGCCGACCTTAGTTTTCAGCCCCTTCGACTGGGCGATCTCGTGAGCTTTCCAGGTGTTTTTATAGTTGTGCGCGACCGGTTTCTCGCAGAGACAGTGCCGCCCCGATTCGACCACCGCGAAGGCCATCGGCTCGTGATTGTCACGGTCGCCCATTGCGCCGCGCGTGCAGACATCGACCACGTCGAGGTCTTCCTTCGCCAGCATTTCCTGATAGTCGGTGTAAACGTGGGGAATGTTGAACTGCTTGGCGCGCTGCTCTGCCAGATCGCGGTTCATGTCGCAGATCGCCACCAGTTCCGCCAGCGGTGAGCGAACGTAGCCGGGGAGATGCGCGGTCGCTGCCCAACGCCCCGCGCCAATCACGCCAATCCGAAGTTTCTCAGCCATGAATTTGTCCTCATCTTCTCTAACGCTAGATATTCTGGATTGATTTGTAGGGGCACGATATATCGTGCCCCGACGGGTTAATTGTTGGTGACAGGTTCCGCGATCACGTAGGTCATCGCGCCGCCTTCGATGCGCGTCATCTGCGGACGCAGCAGCAGCAGCGCCGTCTGCGCGAACGGCGCTTCGAAGCGCTCGGTCACTTCAAGCGTGTAGGGATCGAGCAGTTCGCCGAGCAGCGTTCCCTGCGGAACCATCGTGCCGACTTCATGCGTGCGCACGCGCGGCACGAACAGCCCGCCGCGTGACGGTCGCAGCACCATGCTCTGACCGACCGGGATGCTCTGGTAATGCTCCGGCAGCGCGACCGGAGATAACACGCCTGTCATGCCCAGGACACGCCGCAAACCGAGCGCGATCCGCTCCGCCCAGTGATCTTCCTGCTCGCTTTTGCCGCCCATCTCCATCGCCACGACCTGCGCGCCCTGCGTGCGCGCATATCCGGTCAGTGTGACGGTGCGCTCGGCGGCGTTCGCCAGAAAGGGCGGGTTGAAGGCTTGCGCCAGCGCTTCAAAGCCTGCAAATACGTGGGCGAAGGCATTGACGCACCAACTGCCGCCGCCGTGCAGGTCGATGACGACGTTCGCGCCCGCCGCGCCATGCTCGACAATCGCCGCCGCCAGCCGCTCGGTGTGCGATCCGCTGGGATTGCCGGGAAACACGCGGTTGAGATCGAGCATGTCGAGTGGAGCGTTGCGTAAATCGGCTTCCATTGCCAGTGGGTTGGCCGTTGGGATGATGCGCAGCGTTCCGCGCAGGTCGTCCAGCGCAGTCTGCATGAGCAGCTTGCGGATTGCCCATGCGCCCCAGACGCCTTCATCGCCGTGAATGCCTGCCGTGATCAGACCAATCGGCGTACCGCTGCCGATTGTGCCAATCGAGAGGTTGACTGCGCCGCTCGCCGCGCCGCTGCCAATCGGAATGTTGTTCCACTGTACTGCTTCCAGAAGTGAGGCCATTTATCCAGTCCAATTTATTGCGAGCATGTAAGCTTCGCGCTATGGTTGTTGATGTCCAATGGTAAACAGCAATTTAATCTTGAGAGGATACAATGAACCAGAGTATTCGTCACCGAAATCGTTTACTTCTTCTCATCGCCATCCTCGTTCTTGCTTTAATGGTCGGCCTGGCGCCGGTCGCTGCTCAGGCCAAAACCGAATTGGTTTACGGCATCGACAACAACGTCGATACCCTCGATCCGAACATCACTTCGTACTCCAGCGTCGGCATTATCATGGCCCAGGTCGTTGAGCCGCTGGTCTGGCAGAATCCCCTCGGCACTTATCATCCGGGGCTGGCGACCGATTGGACGGTCAACGCCGACGCGACAGAATATACCTTCCACCTGCGTAAGGATGTCAAGTTCCAGGATGGTACGCCCTTCAACGCCGATGCCGTCAAGTTCACCTTTGATCGCATTGTTGATCCCGACAATAAGTCGCAGACCGCGATCAGTCTGATCGGGCCGTATCAGGAAACCGATGTCGTCGATGATTACACGGTCGTCGTCAAGTTCAAGACGCCGTTCGCGCCCTTCCTCGACTCGGTTTCGCAGCCGTACCTCGGCATTGTCTCGCCGACCGCCGTCAAGACGTTGGGCGCAGACTTCGGCCAGAAGACCGTGATTGGCACGGGGCCGTTCAAGATCGCCAACTACGTCCCGGATTCGGAAGTTGATCTCGTCCGCAACGACGACTACAACTGGGGTTCGCAGGAAGTCTTTGGTATTACGGGGCCGTCCGCGCTGAGCAAGATCACCTTCAAGATCGTGCAGGAGCCTTCGACCCGTACTGCCGCGCTGGAAAGCGGTGACGCCGATTTCATCGACGACGTGCCGACGACCGACTACGACAACCTCAAGGACAGCGGTCAGTACACGATGACCGAGCTAACGCAGCCCGGCGCGGGCTGGTCGTTGCAGATGAATCAGGAAAAAGCGCCGACCGACGATTTGCAGGTGCGCAAGGCGATTGCGCTCGCCAGCGACAAAGCGGGTATGCTCGCTACGGTGTTCAATGGCTTCGGCACGACCGCTTGCAGCGCGGTGACGAAAGTGATGTTCGGCTACGATCCCAATAGCTGCAACGATTTGCCTTATGATCCGACGCAGGCCGGGCAAATTCTCGACGCCGACGGCTGGACGATGAACACCAGCACCGGAATCCGCGAGAAGAACGGTCAGCCGCTGACCATCGAACACTATTTCCGCTCGGACAGCCCAACGACGGTGGCGATGGCGACCTTCATGCAGGCGGATCTGGCGAAGGTTGGTATTCAGGTCAACCTGAATGGTCTGGCGCAGGCAGGCTACTTCGACGCCGTGCGCTCCGGCAAGCACAACACCCAGAACTGGTGGGATACCGAGACCGATCCCGATGGCGTGGTGCGCACGCTGTTCTCTTCGGCCAACGCAGGTGGCGGCACGAACCGCAGCAACTACAAGAGCGACATGATGGATAAGCTGATCGATCAGGGCGCGGGCACGTCTGACCTGACCCAGCGTGTCGCCATCTACTCCCAGATTCAGAAGCTGGCGGATGACGATGCCGTCATGGTCTATTACGTCGATCCGTATCTGCTGTTCGGCGGCGTCACCAACCTGACCGGCATCCAGTTCCTCGGCGGCGGCACGCTGCCCAACTTCTACGGCGCGAGCTTCGGCAGCTAATCGCTTCGAGATCGCTTGGAAATGTTCATGTATTTTCGTAGGGGCACGGCGCGCCGTGTCCCTACACTCCAACCAGCTTTTTGTATTTCGACGCTTAGGTTGCCATGACGCGCTACGTCGTCAACCGCCTGCTGCTCTCGATCCCGACGGTGATTCTCGTCACCATTCTGGTCTTCCTGATGCTGCATCTGATCCCCGGTGACCCGGCGGAAATCTACATCGGCGACAAGCCATCGACGCCCGCCATGCTGGAGAAAATCCGCGAGGATATGGGGCTGAATAAGCCGCTGACCGAGCAGTACCTCGACTATATGGGCGGCGTTCTGCACGGCGACTTCGGCACCTCGCTCAACAACAATCGACCTGTGCTCGGCGAAATCCTGCTGCGCCTGCCCAGCACACTCCAACTGACCTTCGCCGCGCTCCTGATCGCCGTTGTACTGGGCGTCGGCCTGGGCATTCTCGCCGCGATCAATCACAACACCATCATCGATACCATTGCCACCACCATCGCCCTGATCGGCATTTCGCTGCCCGTTTACTGGTCGTCGCTGCTGCTGATCGTCGTGTTCTCGATCAATCTGAAGTGGTTTCCGCCGATTGGACAGGGCAGTCTCAATACCCTGGTGCTGCCAGCGGTGGCGCTCGGCTTTCTTTCGGCGGGCGCAATCGCGCGGCTCGTTCGTTCGGGAATGCTCGAAGTCCTGCATCAGGAATATGTGCTGACGGCGCGCTCGAAAGGACTGGCCGAGCGGATCATCCTGCGCCGCCACGCGCTCCGCAACGCCTTGATCCCGGTGATCACCGTGATCGGCCTGACCTTTGGCGATTTGCTCGGTGGGGCGGTGCTGACCGAGACAATCTTCGCTCGGCTTGGCATCGGGCGTATGTACATTGACGGCATTCTCAACAAGGATTACACGCTCGTGCAGGGCGCGACTCTCTTTATCGCCATCGCCTATGTGCTGATCAATATCGTGATCGATCTCGTCTATGTCGTGGTCGATCCGCGTATCCGCTATGACTGAGACTGTCCAGATTCGCCGCTCCTCGACACCGCTGCGCCGAACCTTGAACCGGATGCGCCGCACCACCAACGTTTGGATCGGCTCGGTAATTCTGGCGATCATCGTCTTTTTCGCGGTTTTCGCGCCGATCATCAGCCCGTATAACCCGATTGCCATGACTCCGGCGGATCGGCTCAAGCCGCCGGACGCCGTGCATATCTTCGGCACCGACGACTTTGGGCGCGACGTGTTCACCCGCGTGATTTACGGTGGCCGCCTCTCGATTGAGGTCGGCCTGATCTCGATTGCGCTCGCCTCAACCGTCGGGACATTACTCGGCATCATCGCGGGCTATTATGGCGGTTGGGTCGATGTCGTCGTCATGCGCCTGATCGACCTGATGCTCGCCTTTCCGAGCATCCTGCTCGCCTTAGCGATTGTGGCGATTCTCGGTCGCAGCCTGCCGAATGTGATGCTGGCCGTCGGCGTGGCGACGATCCCCATCTACACGCGCATCGTCCGCGCCAGCACGCTTTCGGCCAAGCAGATGGATTACGTCCTCTCCGCTCGCGCGATTGGCGCTCCGTCCGGGCGCATCATGTTCCGCCACATTTTGCCCAACATCCTCGCGCCGATCATCGTCATCACGACCAACGGCATCGCCGGGGCGATCATCGCGGGCGCGGCGCTCAGTTTTCTCGGCGTTGGGGCGCAAGCGCCGACGCCGGAGTGGGGCATCATGCTCAGTGACGGGCGCTCCTTCCTGCGCACGGCCTCGTGGGTGACGACTTTTCCCGGCCTTGCCATTATGGTGACGGTGCTGGCGATTAACCTGCTCGGCGACGGCCTGCGCGACGTGCTCGATCCACGATTACGGATATAGGAAATTCCAGGTAGGGGCACGATATATCGTGCCCTATAGAAAGAGATGCTGAATTGAAAGTTCTGATTGCGTCGTACCTCGAACCGGAGTGGGTCGAGCAGATTCGGGGCGAATTTCCCGAAGTCGAGGTCATCTATCGCCCCGATTTGCTCGGCAGCCCGCGCTACATTGCCGATCACAATGCGCCGGTCAATCGCTCGCCGGAGCAGGAGGCCGAGTGGAAAAGTCTGCTCGCGCAGGCCGACATTTTCTTCGACTTCGACCATACCCACGTCGATGATTTGCCGCAGCTTGCGCCCAATCTCAAATGGATTCAGGCGACCAGTTCCGGCATTGGTCAGTTCGTCAAGCGACGTTATCCCAATCAGTCCAACTGGATTTTCACAACCGCCAGCGGTACGCACTCCCGTCCATTGGCTGAATTCGTCCTCATGTCGATGCTGATGTTCGCCAAAGACTACGAATATCTGCAAAGCGAGAAGACGGCGCATCACTGGGCGCGTTACTGCGCCGTCGAACTGGCGGGCAAGACCGTTGCCATCGTTGGTCTCGGCAAAATCGGGCGTGAGGTCGCGCGGCTGGCGCAGGCTTTCGAGATGCACGTCGTCGGCACGCGCCGCAGCGACTCGAATGAAGCCGTTCCCAATGTCGATCAGCTTTACCCGACCGACGAACTGATGTCGCTGCTGGCGCAGGCCGATTATCTCGTGCTGTGTACGCCGCATACCCCCGAAACCGAGGGCATGATCGGCGCGCGGCAGATCTCGGAACTGCCTGATGGCGCGGTCATCATCAATATCGCGCGTGGTCAGGTGCTGGATTATCCCGCCATGACTGAGGCGCTTCGTTCCGGTCATCTGCGTGGCGCGGCGCTCGACGTGTTCGCCACCGAGCCGCTGCCCGCCGACGATCCGCTCTGGG
>DASZXN010000286.1:0-4450 GCA_035545875.1 Phototrophicaceae bacterium | reverse complement strand
CCTCAGGAAAAAATGGGCTGCCCCATAAACGAGGTTTGGCGAAGCTCGCTTTTGATTTCGTCCGTTTTTGAGCGCAGCGTGGTGTTCCAGACGTAGAGATAGCCATCGGGAATGGTCATCGCCTGCAAAACGACGCTCACGCGATCTTCCGGCTCGATATCCAGTGGAGTTTGCAGAAACAGCCACAGGTTGCCGTACACGGGAGCATAGGGCGTCTCCCAGGGCGCGGTCGTATAGCCAATACCGTCGGCCAGTTCCGCGTTGAACCAGCAAAAGATCGCGTGCGCCGTTGCCGCTTCATCTGCAACCCAGTCGAGGCTGGTCGCAAAACTGGTCGTTTCAAGACGGCGATAGTCAATCTCAGCCCATACCTGTCCGGGAAAGAGCAGCTTCAGATCGGAAATTTGCGCCGCCTCCAGATTGTCCGGGGTGTTGACCATGTATTTGAAGCCCGCTTCCATGTTCACGCCATAGGAATTCTCCAACCAGGGGCGGCGCACGCGGCTGGAGTACGTCTCTGGCGCGCTCACCAGCGCGGCATAAACCACATCGCGGCGCGGAATCATGATCCCTTCCGGTTTCAGGAAGCGCCGATGGGCATCCACAAGCGACAGAATATGCGGAGTGACTATCGGGGTTGCTCCGCGCAAGTCACCGATGACCACGTCGCCGGGTTCGGGCAAGATAAGCTGACCGGAGTAATCCCGAATGAACACGATTCGATCTGCGAAGCCGCTCGTCGCCGCCATTTGCCTGCCGAGGTTGACCCAGGCAGTTGGCTCAATTGCATAAACGCGGCTTGCGCCCAACTGACACGCCATCAGCGCGAAGATGCCCGTTCCCGCGCCAATATCGATGACCACATCGCCCGGACGAACAACCTGCTTCAAAGCCTGATAATGCGCATTGACCCGAACTTCATCCCGCATCATGCGGCCATAATCCATGAGATTGTACATCTTGAGAACTTCCACCTTGTCTTCAAGCGACGGACGCCAAAATCAGGTATCATCTTAACGGGCTTCTGTACGTTAAGATGGCTCAGAACAGATCAGGTCTTTGGTAAGGTCTATGGAACATGAACATCGTCAATATCGGCTACAAATCGACCCATTTTTACGTGCTGGCGGAGCAACGCCCGCGCCTGCTGCTCGACATCGGCTGGCCGGGAACGCTCGGACAGTTCCAGAACGTCGCCAAACGCATGGGCGTCGATCTGGCGAGCATCCCGTATATGCTGGCAACTCATTATCACATGGATCACGCGGGATTGGCACAGGAATTGAAGCGTCTCGGCGTGAAGCTGATTGTGATGGAAACGCAGGTTGAGGCCATCCCGCTGATGAAACAGCACATGAAGCCGCAGGATCACTACGTCGAGATCACGCTGAACGACAATGTGCTGGTCAAGCTCGCAGACAGCCGCGCCTTTCTCGCCCAAATCGGCATCGACGGGCAGATTGTCAGCACGCCCGGTCACTCCGATGACAGCGTGACGCTCCTGCTCGACGACGGCTCGGCCTTCACGGGCGATCTGACGCCGCCGCAGATGGCTGATCCAGTCGCGCAGGCCAGTTGGGACAAGCTGCGCTCGCTTGGCGCGAAGATGGTCTATCCCGGTCACGGGCCAACCTACTCGCTCAGGTGATTTGCCCGATAAAACCATGTCGATTGTGGTGATTGTAACGAGCGGTATGAATCAGGTATAATTCTTGCCGGACTTATGTGAGTTAAGAAGGTTCGGAATGGCAAAACGACCCCCTGTGTATCCATTCACAGCCATTGTCGGGCAGGATAAGATGAAAACTGCCCTCATTTTGAACGCGATTGACATGCGCATCGGCGGCGTGCTGATTCGCGGCGAGCGCGGTACCGGCAAATCGACGGCGGCGCGCGCGCTGGCCGCCCTGCTGCCGGAAATCGACGTGGTGGCGGATTCGCCCTTCGGCGATGATCCGACTCGCCCCGACACGTGGTCAGATGCGGTCAAGGAACGCGCCGAGCGCGGCGAAGCGCTTCCGGTCGCCAAGCGTAAAATCTCGTTTGTCGATCTGCCTGTCAGCGCGACCGAAGATCGCGTCGTCGGCACGCTCGACATCGAACGCGCGATTCAGAAGGGCGAGAAGAAGTTTGACCCCGGCGTGCTGGCGAATGCCAATCGCGGCATCCTCTACGTCGATGAGGTCAACCTGCTCGACGATCACGTGGTCGATTTGCTGCTCGACTCGGCGGCGATGGGCGTCAACGTGGTCGAGCGCGAGGGCATCAGCTTCTCGCACCCGGCGCGCTTCATCCTCGTCGGCACGATGAACCCCGAAGAAGGCGATCTGCGTCCGCAACTGCTGGATCGCTTCGCGCTCTCGGTCGAGGTCAAGGGTATTCACGACGCGGGCGAGCGTATGGAAATCGTCGAGCGCCACATTGCTTATGAGGACGACGCCGAATCCTTCCGCGAAGTCTGGGCAGGTGAAGAAGAACGCCTGTCGAGCCAAATCGCCGCTGCCCGTGAGTTGGTCGATAGCGTCGAATATTCGCGCCGTGACCTGTTCACGATTGCCACGCTCACCAGCAACCTGCACATCGACGGCCACCGCGCCGATCTGGTCATCCTCAAGGCAGCGCGCGCACACGCCGCCTTCGAAGGTCGCCGCGAGATCAATCAGGGCGACATTCTGCTGGCGCTCGAACTGGCGGTTCCGCATCGCCTCAAACGCGGCCCCTTCGCTGATGCGCAGATGAGCATGGCCGAGCTGGAGCGCCAGATGGATCAGATTGAATCCGAGTGGGGCGAAGGCGACGAGGCTGACGAGCGCGCCGATGAAGGCCAGCAAGAGGCAGTCAAAAAAAAAGTCCCTCGGTAGCCACCAAATCCGATGAGGAAATGCCGGATCTCGGCCAAACCGATCCCTCGCCGCAGAACGTGTTTGATAATCACGACGCGTACTGGTGGGAGGGTGGCAAAAAGGTCGAGACCGGCGCTCAGTTTGCGCCCCGCAAGCTGCAAACGACACTCGACCAGATGACGCGCAAGCAGGCGGGTCGGCGTTCGCGCACGCACACGGATCGCAAGCGTGGTCGCTACGTGCAGGCGCGTCCCGCCAACGGCAAGACCGACGACATCGCCTTCGACGCGACGCTCCGCGCCGCAGCGCCGCTCCAGAAAGCCCGCGAAGAACAGAAAAAAGAATCGGGCATGGCTTACGCGCTGCGCAAAAGCGATCTTCAGCGCAAGGTGCGTGTGCGCAAGACCTCGAACCTGATCCTGTTCGTGGTCGATGCCTCGTGGAGCATGGCGGTCAGCGAGCGCATGAGCGCCACTAAAGGCGCGATTATGTCGCTGCTGACCGATGCTTATCAGCGCCGCGACCGCGTCGGCCTGGTTGTGTTCCAGAAGGATCGCGCGCAGACGATTCTGCCGCCGACCAACTCGGTCACGCTGGCAAAGACGGCGCTCCAGACCATCCCGGTCGGCGGCAAGACGCCGCTGGCGGCGGGGCTGCTGCTCTCCTACGAGATCATCCACAAGGAAAAAACGCTGCATCCCGACATCATCCCGCTGATGATCCTCTTAACGGACGGCGCGGGCAACGTCTCGATTGGCAAGGACTCGCCGCAGGAGGAAGCGCACCGCATCGCCGACATGATCAAGCAGGACGACATCCGTACCGTGACGATCAACATGGAGCATACGGCCTTCGATCAGGGCCTGGCGGCGAAACTGGCAGATCGACTGGGCGGGCCGTGCTACACGCTCGCGCAAATGCGCGCCGATACGCTGCTCGAAACTGTCCGCACCGAGATGGACAAGCAGGTCAAGTAACCTCTCACCCTATCCCCTCTCCCACGCAAGCGGGGGAGGACACCTTTTGGGGTTGAGCTGGTCAAGAGACGAATTTATCCTCGTGAGGGCGGGTCTAAGACCCGCCCCTACAGACGATCCGTGCGTCGGATTTTCCCTCAATTTCGACCATGTCCTCTCCTCAGCCCACGCAAGCCTGAGGAGAGGGGAAACCCTTATTCGCTTTCCCGTTTTGACGCCATTTCATCGAGCGCCCTGATTAACCTGACGAACATCGCATTCTCCGGCGTCGGGATGCCATATTTCGCGCCCAGCGCGCAAATCGCGCCGCCGAACAAATCGACCTCGGTTTTCTTGCCCGCTTCGATGTCCTGAAGCATCGAGGATTTGAAGGCGGGCGGCGTGTTGCGGATAAAGTTCTCGCACCAGGGCAGCAGACCAGCGGTGTTATGGATACCGACCTGCTCCGCGATCTGCACCGCCTCGCGCATCAAATCGAGCGCGAGGGCGTGAACCTTCGCGCTGCGCTGAAAATCGCCGTAGGGAGCGCGCAGTACCGCCGAGACCTGATTGACGCCGACGTTGAGCACGAACTTGCACCACTGGCTGAAAAGAATGTCGTCGGGGATTTCGTAGTCGATATGGACGCGA
>DASZXN010000285.1:0-2164 GCA_035545875.1 Phototrophicaceae bacterium | reverse complement strand
CCGGGATTTTACTCTCGACGGTGCGCGATTTGCTCACGTGGTCGGCGGCGCTCCACGATGATCGCATTCTCGATACCCGTTGGCGCGATCAATGGTGGACGCCGCATCCTTCGCAGGTGGGCAACGAGCGCGCCACCAATTATCCCTACACGCTGACGCTCGGCTGGTTTATCGTCGATGATCCGCTGGGGCAGTTCTACGGTCACAACGGTGGCATCGAAGGCTTCGCCAGCGCCTTGCTCTACTTCCCTACAAGCGAGATCAGCGCGGTCGTGCTGACCAACTGCAATTTCAGCAGCGAGCCGCACAAGCTGGCGCTCGATCTCCTGCGCGACTTAAACCTGATCTAGAGCTATTTGATAATCACCATCGCACGTGACTGTAGGGGCGGATTTGAAACCCGCCCTAAACACAAAACCTTGAAAACCGCGTCTCTGTAGGGGCGCACCTATGTGTGCGTCCTGCTTTTCTCCCGTCTCTAGACGAATTTGTTCGCATGGCGCGCTATAAAAACAGCGAACCCTCCGTAGGGGCGAGCCACGCCTCGCCCTGATTTTCTATTCTTGGCGTCTTGGCGTACTTGGCGTCTTGGCGGTTAATCGTTTTCTTGTTCAAATTTTCGACTTGATCTTACTTTGCGTCTTTGCGCCTTTGCGTTGACTCTTTTTCTGCTTTTGAACTTGATCCTGCTTTAACCTTAATCAGCTTTCGATCTTCGGGCCAAGTTCTTCGATTTTGTAGCCATTCGGATAGCTGCGATGGCGCATCTGGGTGCGCAGGAACGGCTGCTTCCGCTCTGGCAATAAGCGCACCACCGCCGACCGCGCTCGCAGCGCGCCCGCCGTGATCTTCTTGAGCGCTTCGGGCGGATTCGGGAAACCAAACGCCTCGCGCAGCGGATCATCCATCAGCGCGTAAACCGCCGGGTAGCCGAGCGCGATCAGCGATTTGGGCATGTACCAACTCAGCAGCAGATCGCGGGTCGCGCCGCCGATGATCGTGTTCGTCGGGTCATAGCGGAAGTGATCGCGCTCGAAGGCGACGTTGAAGGCTTCCAGTTCCTCAATCGTGTCGGGGATGTTCTTGATGTTCATGTAGCGACCGAGTTCGCGCCAGAAATAGAACTGCGCCAGCTTCTCGTGCCGCGTCATCGCTCGCCAGCCATATTTATCCATCCAGCGTGCTGGCTCAAAGACGAAGGTCGTCAGCACATAGAGGAAATTCTCGTTGGCGATGGTATAGCGCCCGTGCTGCTGATTCATCCGCCGCAGCGCCGCGCGCCCATGATCGCTGTCGTAGCCGTAGTTGTACAGTTCGCTGATGAGCAGGTCAGTGTCGTCGTAGCGTTTCTGCGCCCGCGCGACGAACTCGCCTGTTTGGGCGAGCAGCGCCGAGGTTTCCGGCACGGCATAAGTGCGGAACAACGCGAATTCGAGCGCCCGCGTCATATCCCAGGGGAATTCGTAAGCCGAAGTCAGAAACACGATCTGCTGATGATCCTTCACCGGGTCGAGCGCGAGAATTTTGTCTAAGGTTTTGTGCTTCGCCATGAGGTCGCTGTCCGTTCATTATCCGACAGCATAGTACTTCGCATTGATCCGCGAAAGTGGATTTGTGGAGTGCAAACCACATCAGTGTGGATGGTATCGAGGACAGAGCGCTAGGCCAACGTCATCGTTTGCCTCGCCCGACGTTCGAAACGTCGGGCTACCAAACCCAAGCCTGCTTCAGCAGGCTGACAAACCTGTGTGAATCTTTGTCAGCCCTCTTCAGAGGGCTTGAATTCCTAGCCGGAGGCTTCGAGCCTCCGGCGATACTTGATGCAGAGAGTTACCCGCCGATGCGCTGCAATTCGCGCACAAATGAGGTTGCTTCGAGCGGTTTCGGGAAATAGGCGGCAAAGCCCGCCTGAATCGCTTCGACGGCGACCTCTGCCGAGTGAAAAGCGGTCACGGCGACACAGGGCATCCCGACGAGCTTCGCGTTGCCGCGAATGTTCTCCAGCAGCGCCCAGCCGTTCATCGTCGGCAGCGCCAGATCGATCACCGCCAGATCGTAGCGGGTCGTCGCCAGCATGGTGAGCGCATCTTCAGCGGTCGGCGCGACATCGGTCGTGATGCGGTGATGGCGCAGAATGCGCGTCACCACTTCCTGACCATCGGGA
>DASZXN010000284.1:0-7764 GCA_035545875.1 Phototrophicaceae bacterium | reverse complement strand
AACCCTCAGGGTGAGGGATTGAGGGTGAGGGCTGCTAACATGTTTAGGTTGCGGCGCTCGGATACAGCCGCGTCGCTATCGAGATCAGGATGAAAGTTGCCACGACCATCACCACGAAATCAAGGCCAATCCCCGTTTGGCTCGGCTGACCGAGCATGAGCGAGCGCAGCACATCGACCTGATATGAAAGCGGGTTGATGCGCGCCAGCACCTGCAACCAGCCCGGCATAATCGAGACCGGATAAATGGCGTTACTGGCGAAGAACAGCGGCATGGTCATCAATTGACCGATGCCCATGAAGCGCTCACGCGTCTTGACGAGGCAGGCGATGATCAGCGAGAAGGTCGAGAAGAGCATCGCGCCGAGAATGACGACCAGCAGCGTGCCGAGAATGGCGAAGATGTTCCAGTTGATATGCACGCCGAGCAGCACCGCCAGCACGTAGATGATCAAGCCCTGCGCCAGCGCCTTGACGCCTGCCGCCAGCGCTTTACCCGTCACCAGCGCCGAGCGCGGGATCGGGCTGGCGAGGAATTTGTGAATGATGCCCAGATCGCGTTCCCAGATCAGCGTGATGCCGCTGAAGATGGCGATGAACAGCACGCTTTGCGCCAGAATACCGGGCGCCATGAAGTCGATGTAAGGCAGGTTGCCCGTCGGAATGGCGTGAACCTGCGTGAATACTTCGCCAAAAACCAGCAGCCAGAGCGCGGGCTGGACGGCGCGCGTCAGAATTTCGGTTGGGTCGTGGCGAATTTTGCGCGCCTCGACCTCGGCGATCACCACCGTCTTATCGATGAAGTTGAGCAGTTGCGCGAGCGGATTACTCGGCTGCGCCTCAACCAAGCCGTTTTGCAACACGTCTTGCCCTTGAAGCCTCACGGAAACTCCCTCCCTCTATCTCACCACCAGCGTAGTGAATAAATACGTCATCCAAAGTGACGTTTTCGCCCGGAACGGACTTCTTCAGTTCTTCCGGCGTGCCAATCGCAGCCACCACGCCGAGGTGCATAATCGCCACCCGGTTGCACAGGCTGTCGGCCTCTTCCATCAGGTGCGTGGTCAGGAAGATCGTCATGGTGTACTCGTCACGCATCTCGCGGATGTGCTGCCAGACCGCGCGCCGCGCCGCCGGATCAAGACCGACGGTTGGCTCGTCGAGGAACAACACGCGCGGGTGATGCAGCATCGACTGGGCGATTTCGAGACGGCGGATCATGCCGCCGGAATAGGTTCCGACCAGATTGTTCGCAACCTCGCCCAAGCCCATGAAGTCGAGCGATTCGCGGATGCGCTTCTCGCGCTCGGCTTTGGGAATGTCGTAGACTTTGGCAAAAATCAGCAGGTTCTCGTAGGCTGTCAGCGAGCTATCGGCGGAAAGCAACTGCGGCACGTAGCCGATCACGTGGCGGACTTCCGGCGCATTTTTGGCGATGCTGTAGCCGACGACCGTCGCGTCGCCGGAAGTTGGCGGCAGCAGCGTCGTCAGCATCTTGATCGAGGTCGATTTGCCCGCGCCGTTCGGCCCCAGCAAGCCGAAAATTTCCCCCGTTTCGACGGAAATATTGAGCTTGTCAACCGCCGTCATCGAACCGAACTTACGGGTCAAATCCCGCGTTTCCAGAATAGCAGTCATCCATTGCTCCTTAACGATCTGAGTCGTTTTCAGTGATCAGTTCGGCCAATTCAACGGCTTCCGCGCCGAACACTTTGCGCAGGCTCGACATGGCTTGAATGATGACCGCGCGTTCGTCCGCCGTGAGCGCGGCCAACTGCTGCGCCAGATGCTCGCGCGTAGCTGCGCTGGCTTTGGCGAGCGTTTCCTGACCGAGCGGCGTCAGATCGAGGCAGATGCGCCGCCGATCTTCCGGCGCGCCGCTGCGCTGCACGAAGTTGCGGGCTTCGAGACGGTCGATCATTTTGGAGATCGAGGGGAGGGTCAGCCCGACGTGCTCGGCTACGTCCGAGAGCGAAGTTCCCGGATGACGGCGTACAAACGAAAGCGCGCGGTACTGCGGCACGGAGAGATCGGAGCTGACGCGCCCGCGCATCTCGGCGCGGATCGTGCGCATCACCAGCGGCACGTTCTCCATGAGGGCAGCGGCAGCCTGATCGGTCGAATTGGTTTCATAATCTAATGGTTTCATGATCTAAGTATATGCCCAAAGACGGAGATGGGGATAAGGCCAATATGGATTCTTATCGGTTACACATCTGGCAAAGGGCTGCATTATTGTAGGGACGCAATTTATCGCGTCCGCCGCGCCGGACGGCATGAATGCCGTCCCTACAGAAGATTGACGCATCTATCAATCGTTTGTACGATCCAGCCATTCCAACAAGTACAAGCGAGGCGAAACAATGCGGGAAACCCCGTTTACGTTTGAATTAAACGCTGCTGATCCAGCGGCGGGAACATGGGACAATCACATCGTGCGGCGACTATCGTCGATGCGCGGGCAGTATCACGATGCGGATGCTTACGAAGCGCTGAGCGCGCGGGAAGATCGCGTTTTGTATGAGGTTTTCGAAATCCGGCGACCGGAAATCGCGGGCGAACTGCTGCAAGGCGTCACGGTGATCCATCCCGGCAAGGTCGGCGACGAGTATTTCATGACCAAAGGTCATTTTCATCAGGTGCTGGAAACAGGCGAGACCTATCAATGTCTGCGCGGCGAAGGCGCGATTGTGCTGGAGAATCCCGAAGGCGAGACGAGCGTACAGCGCTTCCGTCCCGGTCAGGTCGTCTACATTCTGCCGCGCTGGGCACATCGCTCGGTCAACTTGAGCGTGAGCGAGGATTTGGTCTTTTTCTACGTTTGCCCCGCCAACGCCGGACACGATTACGGCACCATCGAGCAGCAGGGCTTTCGCAAGCTGATTGTCGAGCGCGACGGTCAGCCGACGATCATCGACAACCCGCGCTGGAAATCACAAGCAAATTGAACCGCCAAGACGCCAAGATCGCCAAGAGAGCATAGTTAGGCGGTCTCAGATGGGACGGCGGTCAATTCGGGGGTAGCGGTAGTCGAAATCGACATTGGTGTGACGCGGGTAATGGCGAAGGCATAAATCGCGGCGATAGCGTAAGCGATGACGCTGCCGATCAGCACGCTGCGATAACCTGTGAGCGTCGCTAAAGCCGTCGCGCCAATCGTCCCGGCGACGGACATCACACCGTTGACCGCCCACGCCAGCGCGATTTGTCCGCCGCCGCCGGGCGCGATCAGGCGCAAGCCGAGCGAAAAAGGCATCCCAATTAACAGGGACAGCGGCAGCAGGCAGATCACGGCGATGGCGATGCGCGCTTCCAGCGGCGCGGCGAGTGCCGCCTGACTGATGAGCGGCCACAGCAACAGCCAGACGATCAGCACCGCGATCACGCCGATCAGCGGCCAGCGTGCCGATGGCAGGCGCAGGCGTTCCGCGATCAGACTGCCGATGCCGCCACCGACCAGCAGCGTGGCAATCGTGGTCGTGACGGCGTAGGTCGGATGACCGAGAAACAGGTGTGTCTCCTGAATGATCGTGACCTCGATCATGATGAAGCCGACGCCGAGCGCCGCGAAGTAAATCGGCGACCAGCGCACCGCCGGGATGCGTACCCGCTTCTGCGCGAAGAAGAGCAGGAAGCCGCCAAAGACGATCACGCCCGCCATGAAGCCGACCAGCGGCGCGAGATCAGGCGAGAGGCCGCGCTCGAACTGGAAGAAGAAGGGGCGATCATCGGTCGGCGGCGAAATGTCGCTGTCGGATTCATCGATGATGTTGCTGAAGGTGCGCGAACCGGATTCAACCGCATCGAGCGGCGCTTGCGCATAAACCTGCGGCAGAAAGAGCGGCTGAAAGCCAACCTGATGCGCGACGGCGTTATAGGTCAGGCTGTCGTTCTTGGTGAACGGCGCTTTGCTGATCATCAGCAGCGGCGTCGGCTTGCCCGTCTGCAAATCGACGTAGGCCATGATGTGCTCCATCGCCTGCGCGTCGGTCATGCCCTCCGAGCGGAGCGCGGCCAGCGCCGTCGAGAGCGCGCGCGTCAGCGTGATCTCGTCGTAGAGCACCAGCCCGATCTGGCCTTTGTCGGTCAGGTGGGCGAGATAGTCCTGAAAGGCTTCGACGGTGTAGATCGTGTTCTCGGTCAGCGAGTAGCCGAGGCGCTCGTCGGTCAGCGTCACGACCTGCGAGAGAAAAATTTCGTCGTACTTCGACGGATCGCGGTCGAGTAAACTGCGTCCCTCGTCCACGACCGGATGGACGGCGGCTTGCTCGTAGAGATTGCCGTTGTACTGGGCGTAATCGCGCACCACGTCGATGCTGGCGGGATTGACCTCGACTGCCGTGATGTCCTGCGCCTTGCCACGCAGCCCGAACCACACGTCAAGGCCACCGCCGGGGCCAATGATCAGGACTTTCGACGGCTGGTTAGTCGCAAAGGGAAAGAAGCCGATGCTGTCGATCAGGTCGCTGTCGGCGCTGCCATCACCGGGCGGCATGATCGAGGCCGCCGCGCCATCAAGATACAGCTCGTAGGGCGTGCCGTCGGCTGGCTTGACCAGATCGGTACGGCCAAAGGCATCCCAATGGGTGTCGATGATTTGTCCGGTCGAGAGCGCCTGTTGAATCGGCTTGGAGGTATTGGCGGCGGTGTAATTGACGGTCAGCCAATGGAGGCCGAGGTTAGTCGCCAGCAGGAAGATCAGCGCGAACACGACGACCGTTTGCGCCGCGCGCACGACCAGCGGGTACAGCCCCGCCAGCGTCAGCAGCACGCCCGCCAGCAGGATCGCGTTGATCGGGTCAATCAGGTTCATGATCGGGATCGACAGCACCGCGCCCGCGCCCGCGCCGATCAAATCGGCCATGTAGAGCACACCGCTGCGCTCCGGCGTGCGGCTGAAGATCGCGGCATAGGTTAAGCCGATGCCGACGTAGGGCAGCGGCACGAGCACGAAGATGAAGCCGCCGAGCGCGTCGTTATGGGCAGTCGCAACGACGAGGAAGATGCTCAGGATCGCCGCGCCCAGCAGATAAAGCCACTGGTTGTTTTGATCGCGCAGGAACGGGAACGCCGCCGCCATCGCCGCGCCGATGCCAATGCCGAGGATCGCCAGCGAGAGGATGGCAAAGACGTAGGGCGGGTAATAGACCGCCGAAACGATGCGCGTGAGCGCCAGTTCGAGCAGCAGACTTCCGCCGGACAGCAGCGCGAGACTCAGAATGCGGCGTGACGGCATACGTTAGCGATTCAGGCGCGGGTCGAGCGCGTCACGCAGACCGTCGCCGAGGAAGTTGAAGCCCATCACCACCAACATGATCGCCACGCCGGGGAAAATGCCCATCCAGGGCGACTGGCGGAAATAGTTGCGTCCTTCGGAGAGCATCCGTCCCCAACTGGCGTCGGGCGGCTGCGTGCCGAGGCCGAAGAAGCTCAACGAGGCTTCGGCGAGAATGGCAAAAGCCAGACTGAGCGAAGTCTCGACGATGATCGGCGCGAGAATGTTCGGCAGGATGTGCCGGAAGAGGATACGAATGTCGCCCGCGCCAATCGAGCGGGCAGCGGTAATGTACTCCTCGTTGCGGATCGAGAGGACTTCGCCGCGCGTGATGCGCGCAAAAATTGGGATGTAGACGACGCCGATGGCGATCATGGCGTTGCCGACGCCTTTGCCGAGCGCCGCCAGAATCGCAATCGCCAGCAGCACGGCAGGGAAAGCATAGAGCACGTCCATCGAGCGCATGATCACTTCATCGACGAGGCGGCGGCTGTAGCCCGCCAGCAGGCCGAGAAACGTGCCAATCGTCGCGGCGATGCCCACCGAAATCACGCCGACTTCGAGCGAAACGCGCGCGCCGTAAACGATGCGGGTGAAGGTGTCGCGGCCAAAGTCGTCGGTGCCGAACAAATGAGCAGCCGACGGCGGCGCGAAGCGGGTTTTCATGTCCATTTTGTCAGGCGTGTAGGCGACGATATTGGGGCCAATCGCAGCGAAAATCGCCGTGATCAGGATAATGACGAGGCCAAACATCGCCAGCTTGTGCCGGGTGAGGCGGCGAAAGGCGTCACTCCAGAGGCCGCGTGAGCGCGCAGCCTGGCGCGCTTTGGTCAGCCGAACGGGAGCAGGGCTTACAGTAGCATCGGACATGTGCACGCTCCCCAGCTAGGCATACTCAATACGCGGATCGAGGAAGAAGTACAGGAAATCGACGACGAGATTAACCAGCGTGACGACGACGGCGACAGTCAGCACCGCGCCTTGCAGCAGCGGATAGTCACGGTCAAGCACGGCGTCGAGCGCCAGCCGACCCAAGCCCGGCCACGCGAACACGATCTCGACGATCACCACGCCGCTCATCAGCGCGGTGACTTGCAGGCCGATGATCGTGACGATGCTGATCAGGGCATTACGCAGGCCGTGCCGGATGGTCACGCTGCGCTCGGTTAGCCCTTTCGAGCGGGCGGTCTGAATGTAATTCATGCCGAGCACGTTGAGCATGGCGCTGCGAATGAAGCGCGTCAGGATCGAAGCGCTGACGATACCGGAGGTCACGGCGGGCAAGACCAGATGCGCCAGCCAACTGCCGAGGTCTTGACTCATCGGCGTGTAGCCGCTCGGCGGCAGCCAGCCGAGGGTCAGCGAGAAGAATAGAATGAGCAGAATCCCCATCCAGAATGAGGGGATTGAGACGCCGATTTGACTGATGAACGAGGCGATGATGTCGAGCGCGCTGCCCGGCTTGACTGCCGAGAGGATGCCAACCGGGAAGGCGATCACGATGCCAACCAGCAGCGAGGCAATCGTCAGTTCGAGTGTCGGGCCAAGCCGCTGGATCAACTGCGGGCCGACCGGCTGCGAAGTGATCAGGCTGCTGCCGAGGTTGCCCTGCAAGGCGTTGCCGAGCCAGGTGAAATACTGCTGCAAAAACGGCGCATCGAGGCCGAGGCGCTGGTGAATCTCCGCGACGGCTGCGTTGCTGGCATACGCGCCGAGGATCACGCGCGCCGGGTCGCCGGGGACGATGTGGACGATCATGAACACGACAAAGGTCACTCCGAGAATGACCACCAGCGCCAGCAGCAAGCGCTGGAGGATGTAGCCTACGTTCATGTCACCTTGACCTCTTCGCTAGACCCGACGGATCGCCGTATTCCTTGCCGGTAGGGGCGACCTGTCAGGTCGCCCCCTACGGAAACCTCACGCCCAACCCCGCTCTACGAAGCGGAGAGGGGAGAAAGATCGGGGGAATTTCCGTAGGGGCGGGTTTCAAACCCGCCCCAAATCATGAACCCATGTTACTTATTCAGCCACGTCGTCCAGAGGACGTTGAGCTGATCGGGGCGGTTGACAAAGCCTTCGACATCCGATTTCCACGCACGGAGCGATTCCGGGCTGTAGAAGTAGACATAGGGCGCGTCGTCCACGAGCAGCTTGTTCGCCTGCTGATAAATCGCGTAGCGCTTGTCGAAATCGCTGGTGCTGCGGCCTTCTTCAAGCAGCTTGTCGAGGTCAGGATTGCTGTAGCCCGTGAAGTTGAAGACCTCGCCCGTGTGCTGCTGGAGGTAGTAGTACGAGTCGGCGTCGGTCAAGCCCGTCCAGCCGCAGATATAGGCGTCGTAGTTGCCCGCGCCTTCGAGGTCGAGCCACTGCGACCACTCCGGCGAGTTGATCGTCGTCGTGATGCCCACGTCCGCGAGGTTCTGCTGGACAACCTGCGCCTCGCGCACGGTGTTCGCGTAGGTCGAAGTTGGCATGAGCGTCATGGTG
>DASZXN010000283.1:0-4891 GCA_035545875.1 Phototrophicaceae bacterium | reverse complement strand
CTTACTCTGCCAGCGGGCCGGTGCCGTGCTTCTTACGACCGATCAGCCGATACATGACTGCTAGATCGACGTGCTCTTTGGTCTTGCGCGGCGCGAGCGCTTCAAAGTCGAAGGCATCTTTGACCAGTTCATACGTCGCGGGGCTGACGACGACTTCGCCGCGCAAGGCGTTCTCTTGCAGCAGTTTGCTCGTCTCCAGCGCATCGCCGATCACGGCGAACTCACGACGATCCTGACTGCCGACGTTGCCCAGCACCGCTGATCCGGTATGGATGCCGATGCCGTAGAACAGCCGCTGATCTTCGGGCAGGATTTCATGGAGCGCCAGCACGTCGTAAACCATGCTGAGGGCGGCGCGGCAGGCGCGCATGGCGTGATCCTCCTGCGGATTGAGCGGCGTGTTGAACAGCCCGGTCACGGCATCGCCCATGTACTTATCGACCACGCCTTCAAACAGATTGATCGCATCGCTCGACACGCTCATGTACTTGTTGATGATCTCCATCAGGTGCTCTGGCTCAAGGCGCTCGCTGAAGGTTGTGAAACCGCGCACGTCCGCGAACAGCACCGTGATCTCCCGTTCCTGACCACCGAGCGCGACCAAATCCTCGCTGCGGATGTTCTCGACCAGCGCCAGCGGCAGATAGCGGCGCACGTGTCCCAACTGGATTTCACGCTCGCGCTGCTCGGTCAGGTCGTCGAGCACGAGGACGATGCCTTGATTCTTCTGCTCGGCGTCTTGCAGCGGACTCATGACGATGTTCCAATAGCGGTGGTTGCCGCCTTCGAGCGTGATCTCGTCCTCGAAGGTCTCCTGAGTTCCCGCCTGCCGCACGCGCGTCAGTTTCTCCGCGAAGGCACTGTCGAGGCCGGGCAGCACTTCGTACAGTTCCGCGCCGATGGCCTGTCCTTCACTGATGCCGGTGATCTCGACGGCGGCGCGGTTGAGCGCGGTGATCACGTTATCGCCGTCGAGCGTGATTAGCCCGCTGACGATGGACGTGAAGATGTTGTCCATCAGGTCGCGCATTTCGGTGATCTCGGCCAACTGCGCCCGCGCCGATTCAAACAGGCGGGCGTTTTCGATAGCGACGGCGGCTTGGTTGGCGAAGGCTTTGAGCAAATTGAGTTCGTGGGTCTTGAACAGCGCCGAGAGCGCCCGGTTGTCGCAGTAGACCACGCCAATCGCCTCGCCGCGCACGATCAGCGGCACGCACAAAATACTGCGCAGTTGGTAGCCGACGATGCTTTCGAGGCTCTGATAGCGCGGATCGCTTTTGGCGTTGTCGGTCAGCACGGGTTCGCCGCTGCTGAAGACCTGATTGACAATCGTGTTGCTGACGATGAAGTCGTCGCGGACAAGCTGCTCGCGGTCAATGCCGCGCGCGACCCGAAATTCGAGCTTGCCGCTGGCTTTGTTAGTCAGCATGATGTACCCGCGCTCGGCTCCGGTGAGTTGAATCACCGTGTCCATGACCTGATTGAGCACGCTGTCGGTGTCGAGCGACGAGTTGATCAGCGCGGTCGTCTCGGCGAGGGCGCGCAGTTGCCGCAGTTCGATGTGGCGCGACATCAACTGTCCGGCCAGTCGGTCGAGGTGATGATGCACCTGATCGAGTGTTTCGAGCGATCCGGTCGGCAGGCCGACGGCGCGCGGTTTGAGCGTGGCGCGCTCCGCGATTAGGTTTTCGCCGAGCAGGTAGAAATCCTGCGTGATCTGGCGCAGTTGTTCCTGCGCCGACTGCGGCGCACGCGACGATTTGCTGATACGTGAGGTTTCGTCAGGCATGGTTGGCTCTAAAGACCTCGTAGATGCGGGTTTCCTGCTTGCGCCCCTTAACCTGAATCGCCTGCAATTCCTGAAAGTCGAGACCGTCGAGGGTGGGGTGATAGGCGCGAATGTGCTCGACCGTATCCTCGCTGACGATGATCTGGCCGGGCTTGGCGTTTTCCTGAAGCCGCTTGGACAGGTTGATCGTGTCGCCGATGGCCGTGAAGGAGCGGCGGTTGATGCTGCCGACGTTGCCGAGTGTCGCTACGCCCGTATGCAGGCCGATCCGGTAAAGATGCGGCTGCGGATTGATGCCGAGCCGCCCGTACAGCTTGACGAAGGCGTCGCGCAGGTCGAGCGCGGCCAGAATCGCGCAGTAGGCGTGATCATCGTCGGGGTTCAACTGCGTATTGAACAGCACCATCAGTTCATTGCCCATGTACTTGTCGATGATGCCACGCGCGCTGTGAATCGCGTCAGTGGCGGTTTCCAGATAGGCGTTGAGCATTTCCATCATCTGCGGCGGGCGAACCGTAGCGCTCAGTTCGGCGTAAGGGCAGGCATAGACGAACATGCTGGTGACTTCGCGGCGCTCGCCGCCAAGCGCCAGCCCCGCGATTTGCCCGATGTTGGCGACCATACCTGGCGGCAGATAGCGCGTCATCAGTTCGAGCGTTTCTTCGCGCTCGCGCTGCTCGGTCAGGTCGTCGAGCACGACGGCCACGCCCTGCGTCTCCAGCGCCGCGTTTTTGAGCGGGCTGAGCTTCAGGTTGAGGATGGCATTGCCGCGTTCAGGAATGGTCGTGTGCGCCTCGAAGACCGAGGACTGGTTATGCTCGCGGACGGCGCGCAGTTGCAGATCGAAATCGGCGATGCGTGGCAGCAGGTTATGCAGCGGTTGGTTGAGCGCGGCTTCCGGCGCGGTTGCCAGAATTTGCGAGGCCGCGCGGTTGAACATGATCACGCGGTCTTCCGCGCCGCTGGTGATCACGCCGCTGGCAATCGAGGCGAAAACGTTCTCCATCAACTCCTTGACCTGCGTGATCTCGCGCAGGGTGTCCTGAACGCGGGCAAACAGGATGGCGTTTTCAAAAGCGATGGCGGTCTGGTTGGCGAAAGCGGTTAGCAGGTTCAGCTCGCGCTCGGTGAACACGGCTTCGCGGAAGCGGTTATCGACGTAGATCGCGCCGGTGATTGTATCCTTATAGGTGAGCGGCACGCACATGATCGAGCGCAGTTCGTATTTGGCGACGGTTTCGCTCCCGGCCATACGCGGATCGCTGGCAGCGTTGTCGGTCAGGAGCGCTTTACCTGTCTCCGTGACCTGACGCAGCACCGTGCGGCTGATGTCCGCGCCATTGGTCTGTGACGTTTCCGGCTCGCGGCAGATGCTGAATTCCAGTTCGCCAGCAGCATTTTTGAGCAGAATATAGCCGCGCTCCGCGCCCGTCAGGTTGATGATCTCGTCCATCGCCTGCGCCAGAATCGAATGCGGGTCGAGCGACGAGTTGATCAGCGCCGACGTTTCGGTCAGCGCGCGCAGTTGTTCGAGTTCGGTTTCGTCGCTGCGCACGTAGCTTTCGAGGGTGTTCAGCGCCTCGTTGAGCGACGTGGCGCGGTCGAGCAAATCGGGCGACAGGCTCAGGGAGCGAATTTGCAGGAGCTTGTGCAGGTTGTTCAGGCTGGTGCTGACGTGAGAACTGAGTTCGCGTATCTGCCCAATTTCCTGTAAACAGGCGGTTTGATCCCCGGTTATGACGGCCATTGCGCTAAAATCCTGCTGGTCTAGCAATCGTTTCCTGATTATACATCGGCGTGCGGGCTTGTGCCCGTGAGCGTCCGTAAAACGCCAGGGTTATCGCATCAAATCTCTACTTCGGGTCACTAAGAGGGGATACGAGTTTTGTAGGGACGGCATTCATGCCGTCCGATAGAGCGGACGCGATAAATCGCGTTCCTACGATTCATTGCGACCCTTTATGACCTTCTATCCCATTTTGATGCGATGACCCTGAGTAAAACGCAAGGCACAGATCACACGTATACAGATTCTATGTATGATTCTTTGAGTCGTCGGATGGCGCAAAACGGTTCGACGCAGATGAGGATAACCGGATGCAGCGACTTGTCTTTTATCTGAGCTACGCGGCGCGTAATCTGCGGCGCGGCCTGCGCTGGACGACCTTCGCCGTGTTCTGCATCGCCGTTGGCGTAGCGACGGTGGTCGCGCTGCGCACGCTCGGTCTGGCGATTGGCGACTCGCTGGTCGATAACGTGCGCTCGAACAATCACGGCGACATCACCGTCGAGCCGTATGGCTCCGGTCAGACGTTGTTTCCTTCGTTTTTCGGCGGGCGTGAGAATCCGACGACCTTCACGCAGTCCGAGGTCAATGCCGCGAAAAACTGGGCGCAGGCCAACAACGCGCAAATCGCCTTCTACTTCCGCACCGGGAACTTACAGGTGACGGCGGCGAATTACGTCTCCGTCGGGCGACCGCAGTTCATCAACGTACTGCTGATCGATCCGGCGACGTTCCCGCCGACGGGCGACATCACAGCGGTCGATCCGGCAGGCGTGCCCCTGAGCCAACTGTTCACGGGCGGCAACGACATCGTGATCAGCCAGAACCTCGCCGATTCGCAGGGGATCAAGGTCGGCGACACCGTGCGCGTCAGCGACACGACCGATCCGTACACGGTGCGCGGGATCGTCAGCACAGCGACCGAATCGAGCATCACCAACCCGTTCGCGGCTTTCTTCGGTTTCGCCTATCTCGACGAGGCGCAAGCCGCCAAGTTTCAACTGCCGACGCTGCCCAACATGATCAGCCTGACGCTGCCATCCGGCACGGACATCAACGCGGCGGCGAGCAGACTGGGCGACATCCTGCCGGGAAATTACTCGACTGTGCCCGATTTGCTGCAACAGAATCAGCAGATTGCCGACATTCTGGGGCGTTTCATCGTCGTGATGGGGCTGGGCGCGCTGCTGATCGGCGGGGTGGGCATTATCAACACCATGCTGGTGATGGTTGGGCGGCGCACCGAAGAGATCGCCGCGCTCAAAACCTTCGGCCTCAAAGGGCGGCAGGTCGCGGCGCTGTTCCTGGCGGAAGCC
>DASZXN010000282.1:0-2695 GCA_035545875.1 Phototrophicaceae bacterium | reverse complement strand
CCTCGGATGACGGCTACCGGATTCTGTTCGATACCGGCAACGGCTTCGACATTCAGGATTTTGGGGCGAACACCATCTACAGCATCAGCACGCAGCTATTCGACGGCCTGACCCCGGCGCAGCGTCTGATCAACCCGTCATGGACGCGCATGTTGGTGGTCTACAATAACAGTCCGACCGGGCAGTATTACCCCGGCAACGCGCTGGCCGTTTATCAGCAGGACGGCAGTCTTTCATGGCTGATTGCTGGCGATGACCTACCGCCTGTCGGCTCGCGCCAGTATGGTTGGAAAGATGACAACACAGTCTACGTGTACGGTCAGGGACGCGCGAGTGACGCGCCGGCGCGGATTTATGGTGTGGATTACGCGGCGAACGGCCTGCCGACCTGCCTGAGCAGCGCTTTCCCCGATCAAAGCGAGACGCTGCTGCCGCTCTGGAATGCGCTTCAATATTATCTGCGCCCGGATGCCCTCAACCAAACAGCACAACGTGTGTGCGCCAGCCTGCCGACGTCGCTCAACGCGGTTGAAGGCGAATTGTCGCTGACGCAAACGCCGATCCTCTCGACGGCGCTGCCTGCGGGCGATGCTCCCGACTGCCTGCTCGAACGCTATCCGTCGGAAGTGGATCAGTACAACGCTATCTGGAAGAATATGGTTGCCAACCTCAACGCGGAGCAGCGCAGCGATCTTGCCTCGATGTTGTGCGACAGTATAGGTACGGTCACACCGCCGCAGAGCTTTGATGCCTCTTACGGTGTCATCATGTTTATTGATGCGACGACCGGCGTGCGATCCAGCGGCGACTTCCCAGCAACTCCAGCGCCTCGGATGAACCCCGTTGATGCGCTTGCGCCGCTGTTCAAGCAGGCGTTCCAGCGACCAATGGGTAACGCCATCCTGAGCAAGGATCAGCAGCTTTTAGCGGTATCCAATCTACCGGGTGAACTGACGATTTATCGGCTTGGCTTCCCGTATGCGCAGGCGGTTTTCCCGATCACACAGACGGCGCAGGCGCTCGCAACGGCGCAAAACCTGATCTACGCGCTGCCCTCGCCCTCACCGACGCCCAACGTGATTGGGACGGCACGTCCGACCCTCACGCCGACGCCAATCCAGACGCTGATTCCGCGCCCCGAACCCGGAATCAACCCGACCAATCCGGCCTCCGAGCAGATGTGTCCGCTTGATCCGATGTATGATGTCAAAAATCTGCCGCCGGGCTATTCAGCGACAGGGCGCATCTACATGTCGATTGGCGACGTGCCCGTCTGGGCAGTTGAGGCCGCGACCGGAGAGCGTTTTCAAGACCCCGATGCGCCGCAGTGTGGCAACGGCCTCAACTGCCAGTTTTCGCCGGATCGCGCCTGGATTCTGGCGCAGACCAACGATCTCGTTTATATCACGCGCCCGGATAACAGCGATCAGCGCATTCTGTGGGATTTACGCACGCCTTTCCCGGCAACGCCATTTCCGAGCAATCTGCGCTGGTCAGGGCGTGACACACTCGAATGGGATACTCGCGTGATCCTGCCGAATTCGCATCAGTCCGAGCGTGGAGTCGCGCGGGATGTGCTGAATGTCTATCCCGACCCTGACGTGTGGATTCCGCAGGTGGAGATCGACAGCATTCCGGGGAAAGTCGTTGGGCGACAGCCCGGCGGCTTCTGGGCAGTCGTCTCGATCCCCTATCGCACCGGAAGCGGAGATGGTTATGGGACGAAATACTATCTCTACCAGAGCGAGACGAACGAATACGTCCTGTTCGCGCAAGACCCGAATAACAGCGTCAGCTTTAGCTGGAGTCCCTTCGGCGACCATCTCTACTTCAGCTTTCCCCATCAGCCCGTCGATGATCGCTACGAAATCGTCTTTCCTTCGATGACGGCAGAGCGCGCCCGCACCGATGAATCGGGCGATTGGTCGCCGGATGGCGGCTGGATCGCGCGCTGGACTGGGCAGCAGCTTCAGGCAGTGAACACCGCGACTGGCGATCAGCGCGTTTTCTGTGTGCCGGTAGGACAGTTCAAGAAGCTGGTCTGGTCGCCCGATTCACGCTACATCGCGCTTCAGATGAAGCTGACCAGCGACGACAAACAGCACCTTCTGGTCGTAGACATCAACAGTGGGAATATCGTCAATCTGACGACGGACATTTACATGCTGATCACCTGGGGGCAGGAACCCGGCACTTACCTCAGCGGCGCAGCGCAAACGCCGACACCAGTTCCAACGGGAACGCAGCCATGAAGTACGCTTTGATGATGCTGATCTGCGCATTGGGGATGATTGGCGGAAAGGTCGCCGCGCAGGACGCGCTCGCCAACGTTGCCGTGACCGTGCAGGACAACGCCGCGCTGCGGGCTGGCCCCGGCTTGACCTGGGATCGGCTTGCAGTGCTGCCTTACGGCACGACCTATCAAGCAGTTGGGCGCACGCTCGACGCCGATTGGATTCAGATTCGATACGACGGGGCTTTGTTGCCCGGTGCGCGCACAGATGCGACGATTGACGGCATGACCTACGGTTGGGTCGCCGCGTGGCTGACGGTGTGGACGGGCAACGTTCTGGAACTACCTGTCGATGGCGTCAAGACGATTGCGATAGCGCGGGCGGCAGGTGCAGTGATTGTGGTCGGGCCGGACACGATCATGTACGAGGGCAGCGCCAGCCCGGCGACGCGAGTCGCGTAT
>DASZXN010000281.1:0-51315 GCA_035545875.1 Phototrophicaceae bacterium | reverse complement strand
CCGAGCTTGACAAATGTGAGCATCAGGCTACCTCAGGTCAGGTCAACGTTCAAAACAGAAACCAAATTGAACCGCCAAGCCGCCAGGAAGAGAAAATCAGGGCGAGGCGTGCCCTCGCCCCTACCTGCGAAACGCGGTCGTATTTCAGATCGGAATGTTAACCCACTACCGTCCTAAAAACACGCACCGCGCCTGCTGACTGGAGCGCTGCGCTGACTTGCTCACACGATGCGGGCGTAACCAGCGCGATCATGGTGCCGCCGCGTCCACCGCCGGAGAGCTTCGCACCCAGCGCGCCTGCTCTCATAGCGGCATCAACCAGCGCATCGAGTTCCGGTGAAGAAACGGTCAAGCGGCGCAGCACGTCATGATTGATCGCCATCATCGTGCCGATTTTCGCCAAATCGCCGACAGCAAGCGCCTGCCGTGCGATCCAGACTTTGCGGCGAATGTAGCGCAGCAGCATTCGGACGTTCTGCGGATCACGCTCATAGAGTTCACGCACGGCGGCAACTGCCGCTTTGGTCGAAGCGCTGACGCCCGTATCGGCAATCAGCAGCGTGAAAGGCTTGCCAATTGTCAGGGTTTCGATAGGCAGGCCGCGCACGAAATAGACGGGACGCTCATAAACGATCACGGTATTGTCGATGCCGCTGGGCGTGCCATGATGAATTTTCTCGACCTCGTAGATCACGCGGTTGAGCGCCGCTTCATCGAGCGGTTGGCCGACGGCCTGACAAATCGCCCGCGCGAGTGCGGTCGAGACGGCTGCGCCGCTGCCGAGACCGCTGGCAATCGGAATATCCGAGCGAATCGTGATCAGCGCATCGGGCGGGGGGGCGTTGAGTGCTTTGAGGGTCAGGCGAGCCGTCAGCGCCAGCGCGTTATCAACCGATTCAGCATCAACATCGACCGGGATGCGCAAATCACCGGAAGCGATGTGCAAGCCGCCCGCGCTCGGTTGAACACTGGCAAAAGCGCGCAGATCAGAAACCGGCACGGCAATCGCAGGCATCCCATAGACGACCGCGTGTTCACCAAACAGGATCGCTTTGGCGCAGGCGCTGGCTTCGATCATGATCGTCTAGAGATTGACGATACGCGGGACATAAAGGATCGCCACAAAGGTCAATCCCCACAATAAAATACTGATTTGCAGCGGACGATCCTTGAACAACACTTCTTCAGGCGCGCTGCCTTCGCCTTTGACGTGGATCAGGAAAAGATAGCGCCAGAGGGCATAGAGCACAAAGGGAACGGTTAGCAGCGCGAGCTTGTTGCCCGCCAGCAGCGCCGACGGCTCCTCGATGGTGTAGAGCAGGTAGGCGATGAGCGTGCCGTTCATGACCATGCGCAGCATGTCGTCGAGCAGGGGCAGGTTATAGCTGTTGAGGGTGACGCGCAGGCTGCCCGCGCTGTCGCCCAACTCGATCAATTCCTGACGGCGCTTGCCGATCACGATGAAAAGCGCCAGCAGTCCGGTACAGGCATAGAGCCAGGGCGAGAATGCCTGCACGTGAACGACAACCACCCCCGCCGCGACGCGCAGGACAAAGCCTGCCGCGACGGTCATGAGGTCGAGGATGACAATGTGCTTGAGTTTCCAGCTATAGAGCAGATGGATCACCAGATAGAGGGCGAGAATGACGGCCAGCCCGGTACTGAACAGCAGCGCGCCGCCGATGGCAACCAGCGCGAACACGACGGCGGCAACCCGTGCGGCAGGAATCGGCAGTTGACCGGAGGCGATAGCGCGAAAGCGCTTGCGCGGGTGCTGGCGGTCACTTTCGAGATCGACCAGATCGTTGACGATGTAGATGGCGCTGGAAATGAGGCAGAGCAGGATGAAACCGAGCGTTACGCGCAGAAAGGAGGTTGGAATAAAGAGCTGACCGTCAAAGACAATCCCCGCGTAAATCAGCGCATTTTTCGGCCACTGGCGTGGGCGCATTTCACGGATCAGGCCGGTGAGGAGATCCAACAGCGTTCCTTTGAGACGTAAAGTTGACGCAACGACCGCGATTATACCACGCCTGCCGAAGCGCGTTGCCTTGAGCTATCATTCGGATATGTTACCGCTATTGATGAAAAGGATCGTGATGAAGGCGACTGCCCAGGCTCATCCGAACATCGCGTTTATCAAATACTGGGGCAACCGTGACGATAATCTGCGTTTGCCCGCTAATCCGTCGATCAGTATGAATCTCGATGGGCTGTACACTGAGACGACGGTCACCTGGTCGGAAAATTTGAGTGCCGATCAACTAACGATCAACGGCAAGGAACAGAGCGGGGCAGCGCTGGAGCGGGTTTCAGCGCATTTGAGCCGTTTACGTCAAGGGCTGCCCGTGACGTTTTTCGCTTCAGTCGAATCGAGCAACAACTTTCCGATTGGCGCGGGGATCGCTTCGTCAGCAGCGGCGTTCGCAGCGCTGACGGTCGCAGGAGTCGCGGCGGCGGGCGTGCAGATGACCGAACACGAACTGACGGCGCTGGCGCGGGTCGGGTCAGGATCGGCGGCGCGGAGTGTGCCGACCGGATTCGTCGAGTGGCGCACAGGCGAAACGCACAAGGAATCGTATGCCGAGAGCTTCGCGCCGCCGGATTACTGGGACATCGTGGACGTGATCGCCGTCGTCAGCCGCGAACACAAGGAAGTCGGCTCAACGGCGGGACACCAATCCGCCATGACAAGCGAACTGCAAGCCGCGCGGATCGCCGGGGCAGAGGAGCGCTTCGACATCTGCAAACAGGCGATCCTTGACCGCGATTTTGCCACATTCGCCGAGATCGTCGAGCATGACAGCAATCTGATGCACGCCGTCATGATGACGAGCAAGCCACCGCTGTTCTACTGGCTGCCGCCGACGCTCACGCTGATGGAGGCGGTCACGCGCTGGCGCAAGGATGGCCTTCAGGTTTGCTACACGCTCGACGCAGGGCCGAACGTGCATTGTATTTGTGTTAGAAAAGATGCACAGGACGTAAGCGCCAAACTGAAGGCCATGTCTGAAGTTCTGGACATTTTGACCGCCGTTCCAGGGGCGGGCGCAGCGATCACCGCCGCCTCGTGACGTGCTTAAGGCTTGATAAGCATCCAGCCTAGCTGCTTGATTACAAGAGACATATCCCGATATAATGAAAGATAATGAAAGCTATGCAATATCCCCTTGAAGTCACAGAAACAAGGTAGCGTAAATGGGCAACCTTTTACTTGGGAATGACGCGCTGTCGGCGATAGTGGCCTTTATTCTGGTGCTGATCCCGGCGGTGCTGATCCACGAGCTTGGGCACTTTTTCGCGGCGAAATCAGCAGGTATCACAGTGCTGGAGTTCGGAATCGGGATGCCGCCACGCATGGTCAAGCTGTTCACGCTGGGCGGGACAGATTACACGCTGAACTGGCTGCCGCTGGGCGGTTTTGTCCGTCCGCTGGGCGAGGATGTCGTGCGGCAGTTGGGTGATGAAGCGGTTCAGGAAGATCGCGCCGAAGCGCTCAAGCGCGGGGTGACCAGGACGAAATCGGTCAACGAAGCGACGCCGCTCCAGCGAATTTGGTTTCTGGCAGCGGGGCCAATCGCCAACTTCGTGCTGGCGTTCGTGCTGTTCGTGATCATTGCGCTGATGGGCATCCCGCAGACGGTCGGTGGGGTAGTCAGTCTCGACTATGTTCAACCGGGATCGACATTCGCACAGGCGGGTCTGAAAGCTGGCGACGTGATCGAGACGATCAACGGCAAGAATTTCGTCGATACGGCGGATTTCTACAAGCAGCTTCAGGCGGATAACGGCCAGCAGGTGACGCTTGGCGTCGCCCGCGCCAATCCGCAGGATGCACAAAATCCGCTGATGATCACCGTGACGCTAACGCCGAACATGACGGCGGCTCAAGCGACCGCTGAATCACACCCGGTTGTGCTGGACGTGTCGGATGGATCGCCCGCGCAGACGGCAGGACTGCAAATCGGCGATCTGATCACGCAGTTCAATGGTCAGCCTGTTGTCGATTACCCGACGCTGCAAAAGCTAACCGGGCAAAATCTCGATAAGCAGGTCACGCTGACCGTCTGGCGCGATGGTCAGACGCAGACGATCACGCTGACGCCGCGCTCGAACCCACCTGCCGGACAGGGATCGATGGGCATCGGCATCAGCACCGGGGTGATCAACACCGGCCTGGGCATCGCTTACGAAGAAGGTCAGCACAGCGAACTGCAAGCGCAGCCGATAGGCACGGCGGTTCAGTACAGCGTTGGCCGGATCAGCGATGTCGTCAACACGGTTGTCAGCATTCCGGGGCAGATCATTCACGGCACGGCGGATCCGTCACAGTTACGCCTCACCAGCCCATTAGGGATCAGTCAGGTGGGCGGTGTTTTCTTGCAGGAGAGCATTCAGCGAAACCAGCCGAGCATCATCATCGAATTCATGGCGCTGATCAGCCTGGCACTCGGTATGACCAACCTGCTGCCAATCCCGGCGCTTGATGGGGGGCGTATCCTGTTCGTGATCATCGAAATCATTCGTGGACGACCGATTGCGCCGGAACGCGAAGGCATGGTTCACCTCGTCGGTTTGGCGCTGCTGCTCTCGCTGATGGTGGTCGTACTGCTCAACGACATCGCCAACCCGTTAACCAATCTCATTCCTCACTAAAAGGGGAGACCTAAAGACCTATGGATATGGATTACGATCAGAAACGACCTGATCTCAACACGACTCTCAGCGCCCTGAGCGATGGGGAAGTCACATCAACGCTGTACTACGGCCTGTCAGGGCTTGATCCGAGCGACGTGCGCCGGCTCGCGCCTGTGTGGGAAAAGCTGGAGCCGTCATTTCGGCGCAAACTGCTGCAAGAACTCGTCGATGCCAGCGAAGCCAACTTCGAACTCGACTATAACGTGCTTGGTCAGTTCGCGCTGCGCGACAACGATGCTGCCGTCCGCGAAGCCGCGATTGAGTTGCTCTGGGAGGATGAATCGCTGCCGCTGATGCACCGTCTGACGGACATGGCGCTTCAGGACGAGTCAGTGCCCGTGCGCGCGGCGGCAGTTAGCGCGCTCGGACGCTTCATCCTGCTCGGCGAACTGGGCGACCTGCCTGAATCAGAGACGACTATCGCGCAGGATACGGCAGTTCACATTCTGCACAACCAGCGTGAGGACATCGACGTGCGCCGCCGCGCGCTCGAAGCGATTGCCAACTGCGGCCATGAGATTGTCGATGAAGCAATCCGCGAAGGTTATGACGGCCCGGATCGCCGAATGCAGATTAGCTCAGTGTTCGCGATGGGACGCACCTACGACGAGCAGTGGAACGAGTTCGTGCTGGCGCAGCTTGAGAGTGACGACCCGGAGATGCGCTACGAAGCCACGCGCGCGGCGGGCGAGCTTGAAATCGAAGAAGCCGTTCCAACCCTAACTCGACTCGCGCTGGATGACGACCGCGAAGTCAAGGAAGTCGCCATCTGGTCATTGGGCGAGATCGGCAGCAAGGAAGCGGTGCGCGTGCTGGAAAGCCTGGCGAACGAGGCCAAGCGCCTGAATGACGACGAGTTGAACGACGCTATCGAGGATGCGCTCGGCACGGCGTCTTTGGGGAGCGGATCGCTGATGCTGATGCGCTTCGACGATCCCGAAACGGACGACTAAAAAAAATACCAAGTAATGAGTGATGAGTAATGAGTAAAAGAAGTTGCTCACCGCTCAGAATAAAAAGACTCGCTGATAAAGCGGGTCTTTTTTATTGAATATGCTGGGTTCGAGCAAGCGGACGCGATCTATCGCGTCCCTACGAAGCAATCTGGAACTAGGACATGAGGGGCATCAGCTTCATCGCCAGCCCGGTGTCGCCCTGAATCTTGATCTTGCCGGTCATGAAAGCCTGCATCGGGTTGAGCTTGCCCGCCATCATGCTGGCGAAATCGTCGGCGCTGGACTTGAGGGTCATTTTGGCGTCCTCGGCCTTACCTTCGCCCGTTTCGGCCTGGTCGTTGGCGAAACGCAGCCAATAGGAGCCGCCGTTGTCGCCGCTGAGGTCAAATTGAATGGTCGCGTTCAGTCCGGCGGCCTTCGACGGGTCGAAGCGCTTGACAATCTCCGGGAAAATACTCGCCACTTCTTCGCGGGTTGCTGCCATTGTAACAAAACTCCTAACCGTGAAATCGAATGGGGCATAGTATACAATGGAAGTCGATTTGTGCCTACAGGAGAGTTATGCGTAAGTATCCCCTCGTGTTTTTAATGCTCCTGATTTCGGCCTGCGCGCTTAACCAGCCGAGCCGGATCGTGATCACGGCGACGTTTTTGCCCCCGACGCCGCCACAGAGCACCGCCGTCGAGCCAGTCCACACCATCCCAACCGATCCACCCTCGTTCAATTACACGGTTCAGGCAGGGGATACACTTAACCAGATCGCGTCCGATAATGGTGTGACACTCGACGATCTGGTTTCCCTCAACAACATCGCTGACCCGGACAATCTGAGTGTCGGACAGGTCATTATGCTGCCGACGCCGCCGCGTCAGCAGGGCAGTGATTTCAAGATCATCCCTGACAGTCGTCTGGTGCGCGCGCCGGGGAGCAGCCAGTTCGACGTAGCCGCGTTTATCAGCCAGCAGCCCGGTTATCTGAGCACGGCGTTCGACACGATTGAAGGCGACGTGTATACGGCGGCGCAGGTCGTCCAACGGATCGCGCTCGAATACAGCGTCGATCCGCGCCTGCTGCTGGCGCTGCTCGAATACAAGGCGCATCTGATCAGCAACCGCACGCCAACGCAGGACGAGCAGGATTATCCACTGGGTGCGCCGACCACGCCGACGAGTGATCGCAAAGGTCTGTACTTGCAATTGGCGTGGGCTGCCGACACACTCAACGCAGGCTACTATGGCTGGAATCTGCGCGGCCTGAGCAGCATCGAATTCACCGACAAGACGCGCATTCTGTTCGCGCGGACGCTGAATGCCGGAACGGTCGGCGTGCAATATCTACTCGGTCAGACGACCGATTACGCGACCTGGCAGCAGCAGGTCAGCGCGAGCGGCTTGTACGCGACTTACGTCAAGCTGTTCGGCGATCCGTTTGCCGGAGCGCTCGATCCGGTCGTGCCGGACGATCTGCAACAGCCGCCGCTCACGTTCCCGTTTCCGGCGGGGCAAACGTGGTATTTCACGGGCGGGCCGCATGGAGGTTGGGACGATGGCAGCGCGTGGTCAGCGGTCGATTTCGCGCCGCCGGATGATCTGACGAACAAGACGAGTTCGTGCTTCCTTTCCGACTATTTTGCGACGGCGGTCGCGGACGGCGTGATCGCGCGCACCGCCGAGGGCACAGTGATCCTCGATCTCGACGGGGACGAGGACGAAAGCACAGGTTGGACAATCCTCTATCTGCATATGTCGGCTCAGGATCGGGTCACACAGGGGACGCACGTCAAGGCGGGCGACAAGATCGGGCGGCCTTCGTGCGAGGGCGGCGTTTCAACGGGGACGCACGTCCACATCGCGCGGCGCTACAACGGCGAATGGATTCCAGTGGTCTGCGACAGCACCTGTGTGGTCAAACGACCCACACTGGTCATGAGCGGCTGGACATTCTACGATCTGCCGGGGCAGTTGTATCAGGGCGGGGCGCTCAAGGGGAGCCAGCGGATTGTCGCTGATCAAGGGCGCAATAATCCGGAGAATCAGGTCACGTGGTAGTGGTATAATGCGCCCCTGATAGGGTAGAAGTTCGTGGAGATCGTCAAGCGAGTATGCGTCGTTTAGCCCTCGTCCTTTTATTGATCCCGGCTGCTCTGGTCAGTTTCGTCCTGGTTCACGCACAGGCACCGAATCCGACCGCAACGCCGATACAGATCAATCTGTCGCCGGTCGCGCCGGCGCAGGTTCAAGATAACAGTAATCCCGGCCTCCCAACACCAACCTGGACGCCGACACCACCCGGCGTTGCCATTCTGGAAGCCAAAGATTTTGCTAACGTGCGCGCCGATCCCAGCACCGATTCGGCACAGTTGGGTACGATTCACGCCGGCGAGAAATACAACGTGATCGGGCGCTATGTTTCGTGGATTGAGTTTCAATTCAATTCGTCGCCGACAGGGAAGGGCTGGGTCTTTGGCGATCTGGTCAACCTGACGGGCAATCTCGACAACATCCCCAACATCGACCCGTATGCCGACGGCAGCGCGGGCGCGGGAATCGACCCGAATGCGGCAAACTCAACGGCGACTCAGAGCATTCTGACACAGACTCCGGGCGGCGTGCTGACGGCGACGGCAATCTCGCAACTGCTTGCGCCCGCCGGCACGTCGGTGGCGGCAACCGACAGCGGCACGCGCGAAATCGAGCCGACGTTCACGTTTCCGCCGGGGATGGTCGCCATCGCGCCGACGCAGGGCGCGCCACTACCAACCGATCCGGCGACGGGACAGACGCCGTTGACTTCGCCGGATGATGGCAATGTTGTTCCGCCGATTGTACCGATTCTGGTGTTGGGCGGGTTAGGGATACTGGGATTGGCAGTCAGCGCGCTGCGCCGGGGCAATTAAGGGGAGACAAGCTACGTAACGGACGCGATAAATCACGTCCCTACAAAAGCACAAATGATCCGTTTTCGGGCGGAAATAAAACGAGGATGCTAATGCGCATCCTCGCTTTGATTCGTCCCAGTGGATCAGCTTACTGGCTGCAACTGCTGCAACCGCCCTCGCCAGCTTCTCCCTGATCCTTCGTGCGGAACGAGTGACCGCAGCCACAGGTCGAAACGGCGTTCGGGTTTTCGATACGGAAGCCGCCACCCATCAGGCTATCTACGTAGTCAATCGTCGCGCCTTCAAGATACATCAGGCTGGTCGGATCGATCACGAGGCGAACACCATCGCCCGGCTCGACCACCGCGTCGAAATCGCGCGGGTTCTGCTCGAAGGCCATGCCGTATTGCAACCCGGAGCAACCGCCGCCTGACACGAACACGCGCAGGGCATAGCCGGGAATGTTGCGCTGCTCCAGCAGCGTATGGATCATCGAAACAGCGGCAGGCGTGACCGTCAGCACTTCCGCGACTTCGGTCGTTCCAACTTCAATTGGTGCATCCTGAACGTTGATCGCCATAATTCTCTCCTCACCTTCCGCTTTTCTCAATTTCTCAACGATTCTAACACGGTCGGCACAAAGCGTCAATTTAACTGACGCCGATCAGCTTAATTGGTCTTAGTGGCATGTGCTTCGGGAATCAGATACGAGCAGGAGTCGCCGCCTTCGGTCATGTGGGCGATACGGCGTGGCACGACGCTCAGAAGCGACGAGACCAGCCGCAAATCCAGATCGCAGAGCATTGGATTGCCCTCGGTGATGTGATGATAGGGGCAGTTCGAGGTATAGAGGACGTAACCGTCGGCGCTCTGCTCCCAACGCGCCTCGTAACCACGCTCGGTCAGGTAGCCGACTGCCGCGTCGAGGCGCTCGCTCAAGTTGCCGCCGGGGATACAGGCATCTCCGGCCATCTGATCGGCGACGCCTTCGAGAATCACATTGACCCCAGCAGGCGGAAGCTGTTTGCGCAGTTGTTCGAGCAGCCCTTCGGCAAGCTGCTGATAGTTGTTGGGGAAGTATTCGAGTGCTTTTTCGGTGAGCGTGTAAACGTACTGCGGACGACCGGGCGAAGTGCGCCGCTTGAGTTCGGCGGTGGTAATCAGTTCGTCGTCCTGAAGCAGCTTGAGGTGATGGCGCACCGTCACCGCCGTGATGCTGCCCCGGCGCTGCTGCAAATCTTCGACAATTTCATCGACCGTCGCCTGCCGACGCCGCCGGAGAATTTCCAAAATGGTGCGCCGCGTCTCTTGCATGACTGATCCCAAATAAAACTCACCGTGATTAGAGAAAAGTTTATCATTTTCAAGCCTTCCGGTCAATTTATCGGATCAATGTTCTTATAGTGTGCCCTCGTAGTCGTACAAACAGAACAGCCTACGGCTAGGTTGACGCATGGGCAGCGCTATGTTACGCTTGAGCGACTTCGCACCCGGAGAAAGATTCATGCAGGATAGTGTCGCCATTCAGGGCATTCCCGGCGCAAATTCCGAAATGGCGCTGCGTCAGCATTTCGGCGAAACAGTCACGGTTTATCCGTGTCCAACACTGAGCGATCTGTTTGATGCGATCCTCTCTCACAAAGTCAAATTGGGGATTGTTCCGGTCGAGAATGCCTTCGCAGGCGCGGTCAGTCAGGCTTACGAACTGCTGATGGACTCCGACCTGCGGATTCAGGCCGAAGTCATCCTGCACGTGCATCACGCGCTGCTCGCACCGAAGGGTGTCAAACTCGAAGACATTAAGTGCGCTCGTTCGCATCCACAGGCGCTCGCGCAGTCAGAGACTTTTTTGCGACGCAATGGCATTCAGGCCGTGCCCTGGTATGACACGGCTGGATCAGCCAAAGACCTCGCCGCTGAAACCAGCGATGGACATACGGGCGCGATTGCGACTGAACTCGCTGCTGAACTCTATGGCCTCGACATTCTCGCACGCCAGATTGAAGACGTGCAGTTCAATTTCACACGCTTCCTCGTCGTCGGTGCTGATGATCCGCAGCCAGGGGAGTTCAACAAAACGTCGCTGGTTTTTGCCACGCGCAACCGTCCGGCAGCGCTTTATGAATGTCTGGGCGAGTTTGCCACGCGCGGCCTCAACCTGACCAAAATTGAATCGCGCCCCCGGCGCAATCGTCCCTGGGAGCCAATTTTCTTCCTCGATTTTGAAGGCCACTGGCACGACCCGATCTGTCAGGAAGCTTTAGCGCGGTTGTTGCAGCGCGCATCGTTCGTCAAAATGCTCGGATCGTATCCGGCAGTGAAAAATCAATCGGTGGGTATATGAACAAACTCGATGTGGCTGTGCTGGGAGCGACGGGAGCGGTCGGCCAGCGCTTTATCCAACTGCTGCAAAATCACCCCTGGTTTCGGGTCGCTGAGGTGATCGCCTCGGATCGCAACGCGGGAAAGCCGTATGGCGAGGCCGTGCGCTGGGTGCTGGACGACGAGCCGCCGACTGACGTGCTTGATATGACGGTCAAACCGCTCGATGGCGAGTTCGATTCGCCGCTGCTGTTCTCTGCGCTGCCGAAAGAAGCTGCTTACACCCGCGAGGTCGAACTCGGCGCGGCGGGGCACGTCGTTTGCACGAATACCGCGTCACATCGCATGGACGAGGACGTGCCGCTGCTGCTGCCGGAAATCAACGCTGACCACATCGGTCTGATCGACGTGCAGCGGAAGAAACGCGGCTGGACAAGCGGCGCGCTGGTCGCCAATTCGAACTGCACGGCGATGCCGGTGGTCATGTCCCTCGCGCCGCTGCTGCCCTTCGGCGTGAGCAAGGTCGCGGTCGTGAGTATGCAGGCACTCAGCGGGGCAGGTTATCCCGGCGTGCCGTCGCTGGACATTATCGACAACGTGATCCCGTACATCGGCGGCGAAGAGGAAAAGCTGGTCGAAGAGCCGCAGAAAATGCTCGGTCACTTCAACGGCGCGACAGTCGAGATGCTGGACGCGGTGATCAGCCCGTCATGCAACCGTGTCGCCGTGATCGACGGTCATCTGGTCAACGTGTCGGTTGAACTGGAGAGCAAGCCGAGCCTTGATGAAGTAATCGACGCCTGGAATAGTTTCCGAGGGCCTGCGCCTGTGCCATCGCTACCGAGCGCGCCAGAGCAGCCCGTCCATTACCTGACGCAGCCGGATCGCCCACAGACACGGCGGGATCGCAGTGCCGGACATGGTATGACAACTTCGGTCGGTCGGCTACGCCCCGACCCGCTGCTAGGATACAAATTCGTGGCGCTGTCGCACAACACGATTCGCGGCGCGGCGGGATGCAGCATTCTCAACGCGGAGCTGCTGGCAGTGCAAGGCTATCTCGGCGCATTCCGCCCGGTGGAAGCCTTAGCAAACCCCTAACACAAACCTCGCAGCGCTTCGGTTATACTGAACCGGGGTTCTTACGAGTGTTGATTGACAAGTCGCGGAGGCATGGATGAAAGTTTTCATCGCCGGGATCGATGGTTATTTAGGCTGGACGCTGGCGCAACACCTGACCGCACATGGTCACGAGGTCGCAGGAAATGACCTGTATCTGCGCCGCCAGTGGGTCGAGGAAGTTGGCGGTCAGAGCGCGATTCCCGTGTTTGATATGCAGGATCGGCTGATTGCGTTCCGCGAACGTTTCGGCAAAGACCTAAATTTCCGCGCAGGCAGTTTGCTCGACTATCCGTTCCTGCGTGCTTTTCTGGCTGATTTTCAACCTGACGCAATCGTGCATCTGGCGGAAATGCCATCCGCGCCGTATTCGATGATCGATCAGGCACACTCGGCATTCACACAGCAGAACAACGTGATCGGCAGCCTGAACATGCTGTGGGCAATGCGCGAAGTCTGCCCGAAAGCGCATCTGGTCAAGCTCGGTACGATGGGCGAGTACGGCACGCCAAACGTCGATATTCCCGAAGGCTTCTTCGAAATTGAATATCGTGGGCGCAAGGATAAGCTGCCTTTCCCACGTCAGCCGGGCAGCTTCTATCACCTGACGAAAGTTCACGATACGCATAATACAACCTTCGCCTGCCGCATCTGGGGCTTGAGCGCGACGGATATTATGCAAGGCGTCGTATTCGGCACGCGCGTCGACGCAATGGGCGACGATCCCGATCCACGACTACGCACACGCCTCGATTTCGACCAATGCTTTGGCACAGCGATCAATCGCTTCTGCTGCCAGGCCGTGATCGACCACCCGTTGACGCTCTACGGAAGCGGCAGTCAGACGCGCGGTTTCCTGCCACTGCGCGATTCGATGCAGTGTTTGACAATTGCGATTGAAAACCCGCCGCAAGCAGGCGAGTATCGCGTATTCAACCAGTTTGAGGAATGCTATACCATTGAAGAACTGGCCGAGAAGGTCAAGCAGGCTGGCGCAGACGTTGGCCTAAGCGTCGAAATCGAACACTACGACAATCCGCGCACCGAGAAGGAACAGCACTATTACAACCCGGATCGGCAGCACCTGATCGACCTGGGCTATCAGCCGACGCACGACGTGGTGGCGGAATGCCGGATCATGCTGAAAGACCTGATGCAGCACAAGGATCGGATTCTGGCGAAGCGCGCGATTCTCGTACCGGATATTCGCTGGGACGGCACGCATCGACGCTCGCATTCGCTGGATCGCCAACAGGCTGCGGTCAATTCCTGAGCGCTGATTGATTGTGACAAGCGCGAGGCAGACGCCCAACGCAGCCGTTGGGTTGGCCTCGCGCTTTTTGTTTGCCTGACAGAAGCAGGAATAGGGGAGGATATGGCAGAAGCAAACCGGCTCATCGAAGTGGAAGGCGGCTACAACGCCCGCGACCTCGGCGGCTATCCGACCGCTGACGGTCACGTTACGCGCTGGCATACATTCGTGCGCGCGGGCACGCTCGACAAGCTGACGGCGCGCGGCCAGCAGCAGTTGGCGAATTACGGCGTCAGGACGGTCATCGACCTGCGCGACGAGGACGAGGCGCACGACTTTCCCGACCTGTACGTTCCGTCCACAGCCTATCACAATCTGCCGTTCTTCGGTCGGGAACTCTCGTCGGAAGCGACGTGGCAGAAAATGTGGACGGTAGTACCAACCCTGCACGAACTCTACTATCATTATTTCGACCGCTGCCAGCCGCAGGTCAAGGCGATCATTGCGACGATTGCGGCGAGCGAACCGGGCATCCTGTTTCACTGCTACGCGGGCAAGGATCGAACAGGCTTGATCGCGGCGATCCTGCTGAGTACGGCGGGCGTGCCGGAAGACATCATCGCACAGGATTACGAGCAGACCAGCCAGCACATTCATCATTTGGTGGTACAGTGGCACGAGGACGCGCGAAAGAACGGCGGCAGCCTGGACATTGTTGAGCGGGACAGCGGTGCGGCTGCCGACGAAATGCTTGACGCGCTAGAGTACGTGCGGCAGCGCTACGGCGGGATCGCCAGTTACCTGCGACTGATTGGGATTACCGATACACAAAGCATACGGCTGAAGTCAATGTTGGTCGAATAGGGGTATCAGACAGCGGACACGATCAAGTGCGTCCCTACGAAAATACGGCGAAAATACTGGGGAAGAAAGAACATGGTTCAATATCTGAAGCTGAACGAGCTATCACAAGAGGACAAGGCTCGGCTGCTGCGCCGAGCCGAGAAAGACATCCGCGATCTGTTCCCGCTGGCGCAGGAAGTCATCGACAAGGTGCGGACGCAGGGCGACGCGGCGGTAGTCGAGTACGCGCGGCGCTTCGACGCGAGGGAGTTCACGGCCTCAATGCTGCGGGCGACGCCGGGGGATTTCAAGGCGGCGCGCGCGGCGCTGGACGCGAAGGTGATCGCGGCGATTGAAGCGGCGCACGAGAATATTCTGCGCTTTCACAGCGAGCAGATGCCAGAACCGATGTGGTTCACGGAAGTACAGCCGGGAATCATGGCGGGCGAGAAGGTCACACCCGTCGCCAGCGCCGGATTGTACGTGCCGCGCGGCAAAGGCGCGTTCCCTTCGGTGATGCTTATGCTGGCAACGCCCGCCAAAGTCGCGGGGGTGCCGCACCTGATCGTCGTGTCGCCGCCGACGCCGGACGGCCAAGCTGACGCTGCTACGTTGGTCGCAGCGGAAATTTGCGGCGTGGATGAGGTTTATGTGGTCGGTGGGATGCAGTCGATTGCGGCGCTCGCCTACGGCACGGAGACGATCCCGAAAGTCGCCAAGATCGTTGGCCCCGGCAGCAGCTACGTCTCGGCGGCGAAACGCCTGCTCTACGGCACAGTTGACGTTGGCCTCCCGGCGGGGCCAAGCGAGTCGATCATCCTGTGCGACGAAAACGTCGATGCGCGGCTGGCGGCGCTCGATCTGCTGGTGGAAGCCGAACACGGCCCCGAATCGGCAGCGATTCTGGTCACGCACAGCGAGCAGGTCGCGCAGACGGCGCTGGAAATTTTGCCCGGTTACATCGCGGAACTTCCTGAATGGCGACGCGCTTTCGTCAACAACGTGCTGACCAACTACGGCGGCGTGCTGCTGACATCGAGCCTCGACGAGTCGATCCAGTTCGTCAATGATTACGCGCCGGAACACCTCGAAGTGCTGACCGACGAACCATTCGTCACGCTGCAAAAGCTGCGCAATGCAGGCGAAATCCTGCTCGGCCACTACACGCCAATCCCGACCGCGAATTACTGCCTTGGCCTGAATGCGATCCTGCCGACGGGCGGCTTCGCGCGCAGCTTCTCGTCGGTGAGCGTGTGGGATTTCCTGAAGCGCAGCGGCATCGGCTACCTCTCACGGGAGGGCTATGGCCGCTTGCAGGGAATCACGACGACGCTGGCCGATTACGAGGATTTCCCGGCGCACGCGATGGCGATCCGCAAGCGGAACGAGATTCTCGGCATTTAAGGAAGATTTGGGCAGGGGGGCAGCGCGCTGCCCCCTACGACTGCCCTAATAGGTAGGCCGTAACATGCTGCAACGAATTCAAGCCCTGCAATTCAGTGACAAAGCGGCTGCCGAAGCGCTGCTGCTCGACTTTTTGCGCGGGAATTATCCGTTTGATGCGGTGTCAGTCGAACTGCGCCCGCTGGCGGTATCGCTGAACTCGTTCAACGGCTTCATGACGCTGGCGGACGATAAGCGCCTGTTCTTCAAGACGCACATCGAATCGGATGGCGTAATTGACGAGTATTATCACGCGGCGCTGCTGGCCGAGGCGGGCTATCCCGTGCTTCAGCCGATTTATAGTTCGACGGAATCGGGCAGACAGTTACTTGTTTATGAGGTCATCAGCGATCCCTCGGTGTTCGATCTGGCCTGGCAGATCGAAACGGGCACGAGCAATTTGCTGCCGGAACTGACGCGCGCCCAGAATCAGGCGGACGATCTACTGCTTCAGCTCTATCTCAGATCGCTGGAATGGCAGCGCGCCGAGGATGCAGGTCGCGCGCCGATTCACCAGTTGTTCTATCATCGGCTGACGGGCGGTCGGCTAGCACGATTCTACGAAGGCACGCAAATCGCGCTGACGGATGGGACAGCGGCGATTGAAGCGGTGAGACGCCTGAAGTGGATTATCAACGGGCAGGAGTACGAGCAGACACTCGATCAGTTGATTGAGCAGGCAACCCATTTATTGCAACCTGCGCAAGCTGGCGCAGCGATCATTGGGCATGGGGACGCGCACAATGGCAACGTGTTTTATCGCGGTGGGGATGCGCCACTGATGTACTTCGATCCGGCGTTCGCGGGGCGACACGCGCCCTTACTCGACTTAACGAAGCCGCTGTTTCACAACGGGTTCGCAATGTGGATGTACTTCCCGCGCGAGAAAGCGGCGCAGACGCGCATCACCTTCAAGCGAGCAGGGGAGATGGCGCGGGTCGAGCATGATTATGCACTACATCCAGTGCGGCAAATGTTTCTGCGCAGCAAGGTCGAGCGAACGCTAACGCCGATGCTCGCTGAATTGAAGCGACGACATTGGCTGCACGAGGACTGGCGCGCTCATCTCAAATCGGCGCTGTTCTGCTGTCCCTTCCTGACGATGAATCTGACCGATGCCAGCAAGTTTCCGGCGGAGATCAGTTTGCTGGGCTTGACAATGGCCGTCGAGATGGGTGGAGAGAGCAGGGGAGTCAGGAGTGTGATCGATCAGACGTTAGATGAGGTAGAGAAGAATTTCTGAACCGCCAAAGTAAAATCAAGTTCAAAAACAGAAGAGATTCAACGCAAAGACGCAAAGGAGAGAAAAGAGGGTATAGCGACGCCATACCCCTACAGGCGATCAGATTTTGAGCAGATCGAGGGTTTCCTGCAAGTGCGCGAAAGTGGGTGACTGGTCGAGGAAGACGTAATGCACAGGCACGACGATACACTGGGTTCCGCCGAGTTCGCGCAGATAATCGACGGCACGCAGTAAATCCTTGTTCGAGATGATCACGGTGATCATGTGCCAACCGCTCTCCGTGCCGAGAATCGGCGCAATGGTCGGGCCTTGCAGCCCGCGCGTAATCGGATTGGCGGCGATGCGGCGGGCGACTTCCTCGGCGCTTTCGCCGTGTATATTGACGGTGACCTGCGAGAAGCCGTGACCTTGCAGCGTGCCGTCGATGTGTTCGAGCATCATGCGAGCAGCGTCGAGCGCGGTCGGATTCTCACGAAGGGCGCTGCGATTGCCGACCAGACACGCCTGCGATTCAACAATCACACCGTCGGGCAGCGCCTTGAGATGATTTTCACGCAGGGTTGTCCCGGTCTGCATCAGGTCGATGATGATGTCGGCGTAGCCAATGGTGGGCGCGGCTTCAATCGCGCCTTCAGCGCTCACCAGCGTGAAGTGGTGGATGCCCTGTTCGTGCAAGAACTGGCGCGCGAGGTTCGGATAGACGGTCGCTACACGCAGATTGCGCCGCTTATACTCGCGGAAATCGAGCGCGACTTCGGAAAGGTCGATCATGCTTTCGACATCGACCCAGGCTTCGGGCACAGCGACGAGCAGCTTGCAGTAGCCGTAGCGCAAATCATCGTGAATGACAACCAAATCGTCATGGGGATGCTCGCGGACGACATCCAATCCGGTGATGCCTAACTGCGCCGTGCCGTCGGACACCTTGTAAACCACGTCGGTGACGCGCTGAAAGAGCACATCGACGCAGGGCAAGGCGGGCATTGATCCCGTATACTGGCGCGGATTGGGTTTCTCGACACGCAAGCCGCTGTCATGCAGGAAATTGGTCGTCGGCTCGGCAATCGCGCCCTTGCTGGGCAGCGCTAACGTCACCCGCTCCGTTGGCATCATCGCACCATCTCCAAATCGTTGATCAGCGACTCCAGTGTGGCAAACTCGCGGCTACCCTGATGGAGCGTACCATCGCTCTGTGCGACGTAGGGCGGCTCATCAGTTTGATCGTCGAGGCCGAGCAAAATCACGGTATGACCATGCTCGCGGAGCGACTGCGCCCAGCGAATAGCGGCTGCCGCGTTTTCGGACGACGAGGCAATGGCGATCAGCGGCGGCGCTGCGGGCTTGATTTTCGGCAGCGAGTCCAAGAGCGGATCGACGTAATAAGCGAAGCCAACCGCCGGAACGTCACGCTCACCGCCGATCAAGCGGGTAAGACCGTCATAGCGGCCACCCCCGCCGACGTGGTTGTTGCCCGACCATAGCTCAAAGACGATGCCGGTATAGTAGTCCCAGTTCCGCGCCAGCGACGGCTGAATCTGAATACGATGGGCAGGGATGCCGTAAGCGTCAAGCAAGCCGATGACACTGCGCCACTGAGCAAGGATTTGACGGGCTTCACTGTCATCTGTCTGGAACATGGCTTCAATCTGAGCAAGGGCTTGATCAGGTGGCGCGCTGATAGCGCTCCACGCTTCAAGGAAATCGAGCGCGGCGACGACCTGCGCGCGTTCGGTGGCACGCTGGCGCTTCTGGAGCAAGCGGCGCACGATGTCATGGCGCGAGCGACCGCCCATTGTCACGCCGTGTTGAGTGGCGTCAAGCAGTACGTCGAGCATCTGCTGGGTGCTGAGTTCCGATCCCGTATCGAGCGTTAACTCATCGGGCGCGTTTCGGCCAAGCAGCAGCTTATCGAGCGTTTCAAGCACGTCAGCTTTGCCCGATTGTCTGAGGGCAGGCAGATGATGAAGCAGAAAGCGCTGGGTGCGGCTGTCGAGCTTGAAACGCTCCAGCAAAACCCGCATCAACTGAGCATGACCGATGACCAGCGTCCAGTTAGCAAGGCCACGTTCAATGGCGGCATTGGCCGCCAGCGCAATGATCTCGGCATCAGCCGATGCGCCGCTCATGCCGAGCAACTCCGCGCCAATGCTGAAGCGCTGGGTTTCGCCGGCGGCATCCTCAAAGACCGCGCCGCCGAACTGCCAGCGCAGCACGGGCTGCTGATCGCCGGGATACTGGGTGATATAGGTATAAGCGGCTAAAGCCGTGAATTCGGGACGAAGGGCAAGCTGTTTGCCAAGCCGCTCAAAGGTAAACAGGCGATTGATGATCTCATCACCGGCTTTGGTCAGGAAAAGCTCCGCCGGTTGAATGATCGGCGTCTCGATTTTTTCGTAGCCGTAGCGCGTCATAAACTGCTCAAGACGGCTGGCAAGGAGATTGACGACTTGATCCTGCACGTGCTGATGCTCCCACGCGGTAGCGATGCCGCATCATGATAACGTGCTTTCAGGCGATAGCAATGGTCGATCAAGCCGTATTCAGACCCAACCTAATTCGCCCCGAAGAACTTCTGAACAATGATCCCATTGTCGAGAAAAGCATTGACGCTGTAAAGGTTGGTCAGCATGATAACAGTAAAATCGACATCGCTCAGGTATTCCATATCGCTGGTGAAGCCGCTGATACCACCGTTATGGCCGATCTCCTGATGCCCATCGATCTGGCTGATATAAAGGCCATAGCCATAAGTATTGTCCTTCGAAAGCGGAACTGCATTGGCGATCAGGTCGTCCAGGCTTTTCTGGGATACAACCTTGCCGCTGAACAAAGCCTGATCCCATTTGTAGAGGTCATCCGTCGTCGAGTAAAGCCCACCTGCGGCGTAAAGGACGCTTGTATCGAATGGCTCACCCAGTGTCGTCGGAGTCGTATAGCCCTGCGCTCGATGGAGCACAATATCGGTGGAGAAGTTGTAGACGGTATCGGACATACCTAAAGGCTTAAAGATATGATTCTTCACGAATGTTGGATAGGTTTCGCCTGATACTTTTTCGATAATCAGTCCCAGCACGTCGTAGCCAGAATTGCTGTAGCGCCAGCTTGTGCCGGGTTGAAAATCGAGCGGCAGGCTGCTGAAGCGGGCAATCAGATTGGTCGGCGAGGTTGGTAACGCCTGAAACGACCTGATATCCGGCAGTAACAGCAGCTCATGAATACCTGACGTGTGCGTGAGTAACTCGCGAATAGTGATGTCTGCCCAGGCTGCCGGACAGTTGTCAATATACTGACAGGCATGATCCTCGACGCTCAGTTTGCCTTGCTCCTGGAGCATCAGGATCGACATGGCGGTGAACTGCTTGGTGTCAGATGCGATCCGAAACCGGGTATCGGGCGCATTGGGGATATTCCAATCCTTGTTTGCCAAGCCGTAGCCTTTATCGAGAAGAATACTGCCTTTCGAAGCAATCAATACCGAGCCACTGAACAAATTCGATTTCGTCTGCTGCGTCAGCCAAGAATCAATATCCGCGATTCTGTCACCATCCGATTGATCGGCACGCAACGGCAGCGTCACTCTTCCAAAACCAACCAGACACAGAAGCAGAACTAATCCCAAGAATTGCCGCTTTGGTAACATGAGCACGCCTCGTAATCTTAAAATTTATTTATATTATACGAGGTACTGCTCATTCCAGGATGAATTTATTGATAGGTGCCGCTGCTGTAGACATAGACCGCTGCGCCGGTGTCATTGGGCACAGACAGATCGATTTCGCTCGACGCCCAGTTGTAGAGCCACTGCGCATCGGTGATCGAGAGGTTGACGCAGCCGTGACTGTGGCGATAACCGAAGCCATCATGCCAGTAGGTGCCATGAAGGGCAATATCGTGATCGAAATACTGCGTCCAGGGAACGTCTTGTAACCAATAGAAATCAGGCTTGCCGTTCGCGCCCTGCATCAGCGTGCGCGGATAGCGGACATAGACGTGAAACAGCCCTTCCTCAGTCGGCCAGTCTTTCAAGCCGGACGAGACGAGAGTTGCAAAGACAGGTGTGTCGTTCTCGTAAGCGATGGCGACCTGTTCATAGAGATCGACACTGACCCATTTGGTCGTATCAACCTCAGCAGGGCGTTCGACGGGCAGCACTTTGGCAATCTTGCGCTGCTCAACCCACTGATTGACGCCAATCTGATACCAATCCCAGCCATCGACATTGACAGTCGCGTAGAGATTGACAACTGTATAGCGCAGCACCGCCAGAGTGCCCGCGAGCGGCTTGGCTCCCGGCGTGGCGCTCGGCACGACGTTGAGCAAAATCCAGCCGATGGGATAAGTCAGCGGCGTCGAAGGCAGCAGAACGCCCGCGAAGGTCGAAGGAATCACTTCCTGAAGCTCGCTGCTTTTGACCCAACGATTGTCATCGATTTCCGTCCAGTCGCCGGAGGTGGCTTTGACGGTGGCATAAGTAAAGCCCGCGTCAAGATGATCGACGATGCTGCCATTCGGGGCATCATAAATATCAACAGCATCGAGAACTTTCATATAATGGCGGTCGAATAGCGTTTTCTGGTCGGCGTACAACTGCTGAACATCGGGTTTGGGGGAGGCCAGAATTTCGGCGTCGGACAAGCCACAGGGGTCACAAGCCGGATCAGCAGCAGCGGCGAACGCAGCGCACAGACACAGAATCAGAGCAACGAGGAAACCTAACAGAATCGTTCGACCGCGCATGAGGATTGTCCCTTCCATGAGTGATATTCCATTTATAGCAGGAAGGTGGAAAACGCTTCAACAGCGGCTAACCTACGCCTGCACGCCGCTTTCGATAGGAAAGTTGTCCAAATTAAGAGCAAAATTCCACATTTTTGCCTATACTTTATAAAAGTCTCTTATCTTACGTACAGCGACTCCACGTCGCGGGTGAGGAGTACGCCATGAAACGCAGACTGATCGTTGTGTTGCTGGCCTTATTGACGTTGGGCGTCGTCAGCCAATCCGTGTTCGCGCAGACTGCCGAGCTTGCAATTCCGCATCTGGTCGCAAATACCAGCTTCCTGAACATCCGCAGCGGCGACGGCCCCCAGTACACCGTGATTGTCACGGTGGTCGGCGGCACGGATTTGCCTGTGCTGGGTAAGGACAGCAGCGGCGAATGGTTTCTGGTCACAACGCCAGTTGGCCCCGGTTGGGTCGATCAGACCTTTACGCTGGCGCGCGGTGATTTCAGCAACATCCCCGTGATTACGCCGACGGTCGGGACATCCGTGCAACTGCCGACGCCGTTGACCATTGGCCTGCCCGTCAGCCCGAACGCCGATCTGGTTACGGTCGAGCCGGAAACAACCCTGCAAACAACGACCGTCGCCGAGATCAACGTGATCTCGGTCAATCTGCGCACGCAACCGGCGGAGGACGCGCCCGCGATTGGCCTTATCTTCCGCTACGTCACGACCAACCCGCAGTACGCCGTCGTGGGTTACGCAGTCGATGATACGGGTATTCCCTGGGTCGCCATCGTCGTTCCGGGGCTGGGAACCGGCTGGGTCGAACAACCCAAGACCACGATTGAGCAGGGCACGCTGCCCGCAGCAGCGCTAACTTCGACATTTACGGCATCGGCGGTTTCGGGCGTAGTGCCAGTTCCGCAGATTCAGGCGGCTCACCTGATCGTCAATACGAGCTACCAGAACATTCGCAGCGGCCCCGGCGCGCAGTACACGTCGATTGCGGTTGTCCCCGGCGGATCATCGTTGGACGTGGTAGGCGTGACTTCGGACACGTCGTGGTATCTGGTTCAGGGAACATTTGGACAAGGTTGGATTTCCAGCCAGTATGTCCTGTTCAGAGGAACGTTCAGCGACGTTCCGATCATTCATACCGCCTATTGAGAGAAGGTGAAATGCGCATCATTTACGTCGAGGACAACCTCGCCAATGTCGCTCTGATCGAGCGAATTTGCCACATGAACAGTGACGAACTGGTCACGTTCAGCGAAGCGGAATCGGCTTTAGCGGAGATCACACCCGGCGCAGCAGACCTGATCCTGATGGATTTGAATCTGGGCAGCCGAAGCATGGATGGCCTGAGCCTGACACGGATGCTCCGGCAGAAGGGCGTCAACGAGCCGATTATCGCCATTACCGCTTACGACACAATGGGCTATGCCGATCAATACGTCGCTGCCGGGTGCAACGACTACGTACGCAAGCCCGTGTCGATTCGCGGGATGCTGACCCTGATCAACGGCTATCGTCCTGAAGCCGAAGCTTAAACGGTAAAGAAATCGGGGCGGTGATCCAATCGCCCCGACTTGCTCTCCGCTTTACAACTCAATGGCCTCGACTGTACCTGCCGTAAGTTCAATCAACGCTGCGCTAAAGCCAGCGACCTGATCGAGCGGAAACGCCGCCAGAATCGTGACCGCCGCGCCAAACGTTTCTTCATCAATGTCGCCGCTGTACTGTCCAATCAGACGCTTAATGAGTTCAAAATAGTGATACGGCGCTTCGATACCGAGCGTCTGTTTCTCGATTTTACGCTCGGTGACGAGCGCTTCCAATCCAGCGCGAGCGGCATCCCCGTAGGCGCGCACGAGTCCGCCGGTGCCGAGCTTCGTCCCGCCAAAATAGCGTGTGACCACGACAATCACGTCGCCAATCCCTGAACCGCGCAGCACCGCCAAGACAGGCGGCCCCGATGTGCCGGACGGCTCGCCATCGTCGCTCATACCTTCGATGACGGAATTACCGAAGCCGACGCGATAGGCATAGACGTGGTGATGCGCATCCGGCAGGGTGGCGCGCACGCTGGCAAGAAAGACTTTAGCCTCGTCCACGCTGGTCACACGACCAATCGTCGTGACGAAGCGTGAATTGGAAACGGCGGTGGTGACATTGATCGTCTCCGCCGGAACGAGATAGCCGTCGCTCATGAAGGATCGGGATTCGAGGCCACAAAGACGCGGAATACGGGCGGCTGAATTTCCAGCCGCTGCTGCGTCTTGTCGAGGCGGAGCAGGCGCTTTTGCACGAGCATGGTTACGGCAAGTTCAGTCTCGGTGCTAACCTTGTAAGGCGTAAGTTGAGCAACGGCCTTCAAAACGTACTGCTCGGAGCGGTTAAGACTCGTCCAGATGGTTTTACATTCGGTGCGGATCGCGCTGCGCGTCGCCAACGCTTCCGCGAGCGTATCAACCGACTGGGTAACCTGCGCCAGATTACCGATCTCTTCGAGCGAGGCAAAGCCCGCGCGGAGCAATCCAGCATAACGCCCGGTTGCCTGAAGCAGCAGTTCCTTGACGTTATCCGGGAACGTCTTTTGACGCCGCGCTTGCAGCTCATCGAGCATCTTGCGCGCGTCCTTGTCGTTGTAGGGGCCAACGTAGTAGACGTTATCCGTAAACAACTCCGTGAACGGCTCGATGTCGAGCGCAGAAATGCCAAAACGATCCACCAATGTCGGCAGCGGTGAGCGCGTGAAAGTGATATAAACCAAATTACGCTTGTTGGAGTCGCGGATGCCGCGCAGCGTTTGATAGAACTTGACGGGCAACTGCTTGAGCATCTCGTCGAACTCGTCGAAGAGAAAAACGATTTTGTAGCCCTGACGAATGAAATACTGCAAACCGACTTCGAAATAACGCAGCGCCATGTAAGCGTAGAGTGGGTTGGTGCCATTTTGCAGAGCGAGGTAAGTCTCATAAAAGCGGCTGGCTTCAGTATCCGAGAGCATATCGAATGGATAGAAGGCCAGAAACAAGCGGTGCATCATCAGTTCGTAGCCGGCCCAACAGCGCATCGGATCGTCTTTGTCGGGCGGAAGCGGGCCAAGCATGTTGGCGTCAATAGTGATGGTTTTGAGCTTGCTGGCAGCATCCGCGCCGAGATAGCTGGCATGGACGTTCGGATCCGAGAGGTGCTGGATCAAGTTAGACTTGCCGACGCTGCCAATCCCGACCAGTGAGCACGAAGTCGCGCCCGCGACGTGCTTCATGATGTAATCGACTTCTTCCTTGCGAAAATCGAGATCGTACTGGCGTGTCGGGTTCATGAGGCTTCCGGTCTGTAAACTAGGATTTCGTAAAATTTTACCACAACCGAACCGAGCGATGCCGAAAATTGGCACGTTTATGGAATAGCAAGCTATAAATGTCTTAAAATATACACAGATGTCAATTTAGGTTGGTACGAGCAGATTTCTTACCCGTGACGCACAAATCACGCCTTCGCCCCAAACGCCGGAAGATTGCTCACGCTTTATCACCGTGTGACCGCTCTCACCCGTACGGAAATTAATGATCATGGATCCTTTATCAGAACTTAGCCAGAATATCGCTCTGCTCGTCGCGTTGGCGTTCGTCTACAGCTTATTAATCCCTCGATTTCAGCACTTCTCAATTCTGGTTCAAAACCTGATACAAGGTCTTGTCTTTGGCCTATTCGGTATCCTGTCTGTGTTTCTGTCGCTCCAAGTCGAACCGGGTGTCCTGCTTGATGGGCGGGGCATCATTATTTCAATGGCTGCCTATTTCGGCGGGGCGCTCTCAGGACTGGTCGCAGCGCTAATGGTCAGTATCTTCCGATTGTTTCTGGGCGGACCGGGCGTACTGATCTCAGTACCTAATGCCATCTTATTCGCGCTGATTGGTATTGCATTTGTCGTTTATGAACGACGCAGATCAAGCCGACTGGGAACGTTCTGGTTTCTTATTATTGGGCTCGTGAATGCGTTCAACGAAATTTCGCCGGTGCTTGTATTTTCCAGTTCCCTGAAGCCAGCGCTGCTTCAGGAAGTGATATTGTCGATTGCAATCCTGTTTCCGATTGGAACCTGGGTGCTCGGCACACTGCTCCGCAATCAGCAGCAGCAATATGAAACGCTTAGCGCGCTGGTGACCGAGCAGGCCAGGCTGCGGACGCTGATCGATCACATCCCCGACTACATCTTCATTAAAGATCGGAACGGGCGGTTTATTGTCAGCAACAGCGCACATACACGTGCGGCGCAGGCCAGAAGCGATAACGCGCTGCGCGGTAAGACGGCCAGCAATTTTTTCCCCAGTGCGCTGGCTGCACAGTTCAACGAGGATGATCAATCGGTGCTGCAAGGGCAGCCCATTCTGGCGCAGGAACGGCGCACAGTCGATGCGGAAGGTGACCCAATCTGGGTGGTGACGACGAAAGTACCGCTGCGCGACCGAAGAGGCGAGGTCATTGGGCTGGTTGGGATCAGCCACGACGTAACCCAGCGCAAGCTCGCAGAAGAAGCGCTTCAAGTCAGCGAGAAGAAATATCGCCAGATCATTGAAACGGCTTCGGAAGGCATCTGGATGGTCGATGCCGAGGGGCGGACAACGTTCGTGAACCCGCGTATGGCGTCCATGCTCGGCAGAACCGTCGATGAAATGCAAGGCAAGCTGCTGCTCGATTTCGTCGATGAGAAGGATAGAGCCGAAGCCACTGCCCACCTCGAACGTCGGCGCAAGGGACTTTCGGAAGAATATGACTTCCGATTTGTAAAAAACGACGGCAGCGTCATTTGGGCGATTGTCTCAACAACGCCGGTACTCGACGAAAACAACCAGTACGTCGGCGCACTGAAAATGCTCACCGACATCACTGACCGCAAGCGCGCTGAAGCGCAGGAACTCGAACTGACTGCCGAACGCCAGCGCGTCCAGATTTTAAAGCGCTTCATCAACGACATCTCACACGATTTCCGAACGCCGCTGACCATTTTGCAGACCAGCGTCTCGCTGCTCAGCCGAACCGCTACCGATCAGCAGCAGCGCCGCATCGAAATTCTCGGCGGACAGGTCAGGCGGCTGACCAAGCTGATGGATTCGATGCTGGACGTTTATTCGCTCGAAGACGACCAGCCCGTGTATCTGAGCGCAGAGAACGTCAACAGCATCGTTAGCCGTGTTGCCGAACATTTCCAAACCGATGTCGAGCGGAATCACCAGCACATGGAACTCAACCTGAGCGAGACGATGCCGCTCACGATGCTCAATGCGCAGGCGATTGAACGAGCAATCTCCCAGATTGTCGATAATGCGGTCAACTTTACGCCCGCAGACGGCGAAATTGTCCTTTGCACGCGCGTCGAAGCGGCAACGATTGAGATCGCTGTACATGATACAGGCATCGGTATTGCGCCAGATACGCTTGAACACATTTTCGAGCATTTCTACCGTGCTGATCAAGCACGCTCGACCCGGACAGGCGGCAGCGGGTTAGGTTTGACGATTGCGCGCAAAATCATCGAAGGGCATGGCGGCAAAATTACGGTTGCCAGTGTCGTCGGAGAAGGAACAAACTTTTACGTGGCGCTGCCGATCACCAGCACAGCCGGGAATAGCGTTTCGAATGATATTAATAAGCCTGCTCCTGATGGCGATCAGCGGGAAACGCCGAACTCAGATCATTCTACGGCAGATAAGTAATCGTTTTCAGTCACATCCACGCCAGCGATTTCGCTCCGAAATGACCACTCGATGTCACAAAATTGCCGTCTGAGCGGTCTTATTTAGTGAAGTTCCGAATCAGTCAGAGGATCAGCTATTGCTATGAAAGACGTTGATGCGGCTCAATTCGAGTCCTATCGGCCATTGATGTTCTCGATTGCCTACCGGATGCTTGGCAGCGCCAGCGACGCGGAGGACATCGTGCAGGAAGCATTTTTGCGCTATCAGGCGGCGCTACCCAAGCAAATTGAGTCGCTCAAGGCCTATTTGAGCGCAATCGTTACGCGGTTGTGCCTGAATTATCTGGAGTCCGCGCGAGTGCAGCGCGAGACCTACATCGGCCCCTGGCTGCCTGAACCGGTTCTAACCACCAACGAAGAAGCGCTCGCGCCCAACCTACAAGCGGAACTGCATGAAACGATCTCGATGGCGTTTCTGGCACTGCTGGAGCAGCTCACGCCGCTCGAACGTGCGGTGTTTCTGCTGCGCGAGGTCTTTGATTACGAGTACACCGAGATCGCGGAAATGACGGGCAAGGAGGAAACTGCCTGCCGCCAGTTATTCAGCCGCGCTAAGAAACACATTGCGGAGCATCGTCCCCGGTTCAAAGCAGCACCGGAAATCCACCGGCAGATGCTCGACCAGTTCATTGCAGCCGTCAGGGTAGGGGAGATGGGCGGTTTGATGCAGCTTCTGGGCGAGGATGTCACGCTGTGGGCAGACGGTGGCGGGAAAACGCCAGGCGCAGCGCTGCGGCCTGTTTCTGGTCGAGAAGGGGTAGCGAAGTTCGTTTTGGCGGCGGCGAAGCGTACACCGGAAGGCTCGGAAGCGAAGATCGCGGTCGTTAATGGCGAAGAGTCGCTGGTGATTGAACTCTCGACAGGTGAGCCGATGCTGGTGATGACCTGTGACGCTGACCCTGACGGTATTCACGAAATTCGCGTGGTCGGCAATCCCGATAAACTGCAATGGTTGGGCAGGGCAATGAAAGAATCGGAGGACGGCGCACAATGAACGTAATAGTCTTTGGGGCAACAGGCGGCATTGGTCACCACGTCGTCGAGCAGGCACTTGCTGCCGGGCATGAAGTGACTGCTGTCGCTCGCCGTCCAGCAGCGATCACGCTTCAGCATAAATGCCTGCACGTGGTTCAGGGTGACGTGCTGAATGCCACGACGCTGACCGCGCCGATGTGTGGTCAGGAGGCCGTGTTTTCGTCGATTGGCGCGCCAGATCGCAAGCCAACCGTCGTATACTCGCAGGGCGTTGCCAATATCATGAAGGCGATGCAGAGCAACGGCGTGCGCCGTTTATTGTGTATCTCAGCGACTGGGCTTGAGCCAGGCCCCTGGTGGCAGCGGGTATTCGCCAAGCCGATGCTGTGGTACTTCCTCAAAGAATCGTACACAGATTTGGTACGCATGGAAGCTGAAGTGCGTGCCAGTCAGCTTGATTGGACGATTGTGCGCCCGCCAAAGCTAGACGATGGCGCACACACAGGGCATTACTGGTGGGCGGCGAATGAACACCTGAAACACTGCTTCTCGATTTCGCGTGGTGATCTGGCTGATTACATGGTGAGCCAGGTAAATAATCCGGCGACGTTCCGTGCGGTTGTCGAGGTCGCCAGCAAATGACAGTTTGAGGAGCCAATAGGCTCCTCAAACCCAATTACTTGATGATAATAAGCATTATCACAAGTAATCCCATTGTCAAAAATGAAGTGTATCAGAAGCCATTCAAGTGCTGTGGCAGCAGTTTCCAACCCACGTTGAGGCGCTGTGAAGTCGCTGCCCAAGTGCGAACACCGCTGGTAGCATCCGGCGCTTCGACACAGCACGCGCCAACGGCACATGCCCATCGCGCAGCCTCATCTACCGACAAACCATTTAGCAGCGCAGCCAGCAACCCCGCGTAAGCCGCATCACCCGCGCCGGTTGTGCCCGCGACTTTCACAGCGAACGCCGGATGCCAGACGCGTCGGTTGAGCCACTCAGCAGCGACAATTGGCAAATCATCCAACGCCACTGATTTTGATCCGCACAGGTAGATACCGTATTCGCCCAATTTGAAGCCTGTCAACGCAGAAACGCCCAACGCAAATAATTGATCGGCCAAGTCATCCAAATAGCTGACACCGATGTGCGTCATTAAATCACTTTGCCAGCGCTCGTAATCAGCACGGCGCAGCATAAAGATGATCTCTTTGATACTCGGCACGAAAATATCGACGTATGGCAGCGTGCGTGCGAGGATTTTCGACCAATCAGCCTGACCTGTCACACCGCCGGAATCCGGCAGCGTGGTATCGAGCGAGGTAACCGCGCCCGCCTCATGAGCCAGACGGAACAAGCGCTCCAGATCGACACCATCATCGGCAATGAGGCTCGGCAGCAACGGCGGATAACCAAGATGAAAAATCTTTGCCTGCCCTACGAGATCGTAGTCAACGTCCACTGAAGCGAAGGCGGCGTTGGTGCCTGTACAGTGTAAAAAGATGCGATCCGCCCTCTCTGGCGAGAGCACGATTGTGTAAGAACTCGCCTGATCGTTTTTGATGCGAATCGACTGCCCCAGCGCTGGATCGCGGCTTTCGAGGAACGCGCGGATCGCGCGCCCGATGAGATCATCGCCCACGTTCGACATCAGGCGGACGTTGACGCCGAGGCGATGCAGTGCCAGCCCGGTATTCGAGACTGCACCGCCCGTCGAGACAGCCAGCGAGCCAACCTCGAACAAGCGACCCGGCGATGGCAGATCATTCAAGCGAATATGCTCCATCTGCGGCAGCAGATCGAGGCATAAATGGCCGCAAACAATCACATCAACGGGTCGATCCATCACGGGCTTTCAGAGAATTGCGCACTATTTCAAACCGTTACCGCCGTTTTTTCCTTCTCAGAGCGCAGCGCGGCGGTCAAGATGCGGTGATGCTGCGCGGTTTCTTCGGGCGTAGCGCAGAAAAAGCGGGAGTGATCGCGCCCATGCACCAGTTGATCACAGAAGGCAGCCCACATTTGCAGAATCGCATCGGTGAAGCCAAACTCGAAAATGCCGCCCGTAATCGTCGGATAAACCGACTCATAGCCAAGATCGACGCTCTGCCACGCCTGTTCCGCGCCGGATTCATACGCCATGAAGCGCAGCGTTTTCGGGTATTTCGAGGAGAACTCCGCGCTGAATTCCGTGCCGAGGACGCGCAAATACCACGTATTCCCCTCGCCCGGCGCGATGCGAAAGGTCTGGATGTGCATTGGAAACGCCTGATCGCCCGTGTTGACGGCACATTCGAGCGTGGCGTTATCCCACGTTTCGCAGGGCACAAGCATACCGTCGGCGTTGTAGCGCTCACGCACGATGTTGCTCAGGCTGGCATACACGCGCTCAGGCATCCACCCAAAGCGCAGTGGTAAATGCAGCGGGTGCAGCCCCAGATCGCCCATGCAGCCGTATTCGCCGTTGATGGCGACCATGCGCTTCCAGTTGATCTTCTTGTTTGGATCAAGGTCGCTGCTGTGGAGCAGCCCAGCAGAAACGTCAATAATCTGGCCGAAACGCCCCTCCTGCACATATCTGACGATGCGCTGCGCGCCCGGAAAGAACGGAAATTCCGAGGAGCAGGCGACGACGACGCCCGGATGCTGGCGAATCACGTCGAGGATGGCCGTATTCGCCGCCAAGTCGATGCCGAAGGGTTTTTCGCCGAGCAGGTGCTTCCCGGCGCGGATAATGTCGGTGTAGAACTGCTGATGCAGATTGTGCGGCACCGCGCAGTAGATCGCATCGATCTCGGTGCTATCGAGCAAATCGTGATAGTCGGTCGTTTTGAGCTTGATAGTGGCGAAATTATCCTCGAACCAGGGGAATAGCTTGGGATTGCTGTCGCAAATCGCAGTGATCTGTGGCACAAAATCGACGTTGAGCAGATGCGCCCAGCGCGCAGCGGCGCTGGCAAACTCGCGCCCCATTAAGCCAAGCCCGATCACGCCGAAGCGAATAACTTTGCGAGACATTCAGCCCTCCAGATATTTCATGGCAGCTTCGGGCGACGCGCCGTCGTGGACAACCGCCATGAGCGCTTTGGTCATGCCCGCCGGATTAACGTGCTGGATCACGTTACGTCCGTAGACGATGCCTTTTGCGCCCTGCTCCATCAATTCGCGCGTTCGCTTGAGAATTTCCGCTTCCGAGACTTTGCCGCCGCCGCGCACCAGCACCGGCTTGCCGCCTGCGATCTCAATCACGCGGTGATATTGTGATACATCATCGCAGGGATCGGCCTTAATGATGTCGGCACCTAATTCGACAGCCTGACGTACCAGCGGCAGAATTTTGTCGAGGTCGCCATCAACCATGTAGCCTCCAGACGCGGTATTGTCCTTCATGACCAACGGCTCGACCATCAGCGGCATTCCATAGCGCTCAGTCTGTGGTTTGAGACGCAAAATGTTGCCGATACACTGGCTGTAAATGTCCGGCTGGTTGGGCAGGTTGAACAGGTTGACAACGACGCAAGCCGCATCGAGACGGAGCGCCTGTTCGAGCGGCTCTTCGATCACACGGCTATAGAGGTAACTGGGCAGGCTTTTGCCGTACACGTTGGCGACATCGGTGCGCAATACGAGCGCGGGCTTGTGCTTGCCGGGAATGCCTTGCAGGAGTTGCGCCTGTCCAACAGTCAGTTGAATCGCGTCGGGATTGGCAGCGACCAGCGTTTGCACCACACCGGGCATATTCTCGATACTGTCGAGGAAGCTGCGCTCGCCAAAGAAGCCGTGATCGACCGCCACATCAAAACATTTGCCGTCCGCGCCAAAAAGCCGATTGAGACGCACTTCCACACTCATAACCGCCCTGCCCTTCTCTGCCAAACCCAAGCGATATTAGCCCCTCTTTCCCCCTCTTGCAAAAGAATTTCAGCAGTAGAATGGAATCGTAAAGTTTCATTCAGGTGCTCGACTCCATGATTCAGATGCCACTGTTTCCGCTTAATACGGTGCTGTTTCCCGGCACACCGCTCAGCCTGCACGTCTTCGAGGAACGCTATAAGCTCATGATCGGACGCTGCATCGAAGCAAACGCGCCCTTCGGCGTGGTGCTGATCAAAAGCGGCTCGGAAGTACTCGGCATGGGGCCAAGCGCCATCCCCCGAAGTATCGGCTGCGCTGCACAAATCCTCCAAGCTGAACCCGTTGGCGAAGGACGTATGAATATCACGGCAATTGGACAGGAACGTTTCAGGATCGTCGCGCTGCACCGCGATCAGCCCTATCTGGTCGGCGATGTGGAGATGCTGCCGCTACCGATTGATCAGCCTGATGCGGTCAAACGACAGGCGCGGCGGCTGCGTGGTTGGGTCGAGCGCTACGTCAACCTGCTTGCTCAAACCGAGAAGCGTCCCATTGATTTGAAAGCGCTGCCACACAGCAGTCTGGCCTTCACCTACAGCGCGGCGCTGCTGCTGAATACCTCGCTGGAACAAAAGCAAACTCTGCTTGCAGCACCGAACGCACTCGATCTGATCGAGCAGGTGCGCAAGCTCTACCGCACCGAAGTGACGCTGCTTCAGGCCATGCTCCGTGAGCCGAAAGAAGTGCGTGTCGGCCCCTTCTCCCTCAATTGACCCGCAAAATATACGTGCAACCTGCAACGTAACACGCCGACTGAGGTAGAATAACTCCAACGGGTGAGTCTCCGGGAGCGCAGTTGATGGTCGTAGATGCGGTCTGGTTGAAGGAGCAGGCGGAAGTGACGCTGGCGCGTTTGCTGCCACGTCTGGAACGCGAGATCGCGCAGAGGCGGGGCGGCGACGTGCTGCTGGCGCGGCTGCGCGAGCATTTTGCCGATGCTTTCGAGATGTTTTATCACCTTTACAGCGGTCATTACGATTTTTATTTCCATCTGGAACAAACCATGCTCGCCGTCATCCGAAAATTCGATGAACGACCGGATCGCCTCAAAGCGCTCGACGTGGAGCGCGAAGCGAACCCCGATTGGTTCCAAAGCGAACAGATGATGGGCGCAGTCGGCTACGTCGATCTGTTCGCTGGCGATCTGGCGGGTATCCGCGAGCGCATCCCTTATTTTGAAGAACTTGGCTTGACCTATCTGCATCTGATGCCGCTGTTTCGCTCGCCGGAACACAATAATGACGGCGGTTACGCGATCAGCAGCTTCCGCGAGGTCAACCCCGCGCTCGGCACGATGGAGGAACTGGCGGCACTCGCCGCCGAACTGCACGAACATGGTATCAGCCTCGTCCTCGATTTCGTCTTCAATCACACGTCAGACGAGCACGAATGGGCGCTTAAAGCACTGTCCGGCGACCGACGCTATCAAGATTATTACCGAATGTTCAACGACCCGACGGTTCCTGACCAATATGCGCCGAGCCTGCGCGAAATCTTCCCAGATCAAGCGCCGGGGAGCTTCACCTTCCGCCCAGAGATCAACAAGTGGGTCTGGACAACCTTCCACAGCAATCAGTGGGATTTGAATTACGAGAACCCTGAAGTTTTTCAGGCCATGCTCGAAGCCCTGCTGTTTCTAGCGAATCAGGGTGCGGAAATTCTGCGCCTCGACGCTGTGCCATTCATCTGGAAACAATTGGGCACGAATTCGGAGAATCTGCCGCAAGCGCACATGATCATTCGCGCTTTCAACGCCTTCGCGCGCATGGCCGCGCCTGCCCTCCTGTTCAAATCGGAAGCGATTGTTCACCCGCGCAACGTGCGCAGCTACGTCGATCCCAAAGAATGCCAGCTTTCCTATAATCCGATTCTGATGGTGGCAATCTGGGAAGCGCTGGCGACGCGCACGACTGATTTTCTGCGTCAGACCATGAACAAGCAGTTCCCGCTGCCGCCGGGCTGCGCCTGGATCAACTATCTGCGCTCACATGATGACATTGGCTGGGGCTTCGCCGACGAGGACGCCACCGAGATCGGACTTGATCCGGCGGATCATCGCTACTTCCTCAACCTGTTCTATCTGGGACGCTTCCCCGGCAGTTTCGCAACTGGGCTGCCGTTCAACTTCAACCCGCGCACGCTCGACATGCGCATCTCCGGCACGACGGCCTCGCTCGCCGGGCTGGAAAAAGCCGATAAGCTGGACGATCCCGCGTATCGCGCGACGGCTATTCAGCGGATTATCATGATCCACAGCATCATTCTGAGCGTCGGCGGCATCCCACTCATCTATCTCGGCGATGAAATCGGCACGATCAACGACTACAGCTATCGGAATGATCCATCGAAAAAAGAGGACAGCCGCTGGGTGCATCGACCATTCGCGCAGCCAGAGCGTTACGAGCATCGGCACGACCCGGCCACCGACGAGGGGCAAATCTTCACGACGCTGCTGCGACTAATCCATCTGCGCCAGCATACACCCATCCTGGCCGACGGCGAAACCTATTTCGTCTATACGGGTAATGCGCACGTGCTCGGCTACACGCGCCATAACTCGCTGCTGGTACTGGCGAATTTCACCGAGTTCCCGCAGCAGGTCAGCATGAGCGCGCTTCAGAATGAATGGTCGCCGATCCGTAGCGCCATCGATCTCGTCCGCGACACGCCGCTCTACGACGAGACGATTCAGCTTGCGCCCTATCAATTCATGTGGCTGGTGCAGCGCAGCACGTAAATGTGCGGATGCAACCCGCGCAGGTTGATTGGGACAACCCGTTCAACAGCCCACTGACGATTTCGCGCTAGTAGACCATCCATCAGATGTACTTCGTGGGTGACTAGGACAAAGCGCGCGCCAATCTGGGCAACCCGCGCAGCTTCCGCGAGCATCGTTGGATAGAGCCGCTGATTCTCCTGATGCGACCCACTCAGTTGACCGAAGGGCAGATCAGCACACAGCGTATTGACCAAGTGATTGCCTAAGCCAAGTTGACACATATCCATCTGCTCAAGCGTAATACCGCTGTAGCGGCTGGCGGTGATATTCTGACGCGCACAGGCCAGATGATCCGCCTGCTGGTCGATGCCGATGGCGAGGCGGCAGCGACCAAACGCCAGCCGCTCGATCAAGAGTGTGCCGGAGCCGCAGCCGAGATTCAGGAATACGTCGTCCGGTTGTGGATGTGCCAGCCGGATCATTGCCTGCGCAGTCGCAGCATTGAGCGCGCCTTCCAGATTACAGACGCGCCATTCGCGCGTGACGAGTGGTCGTGGCGAGAGCCGCACCAGCGTTTCCCAACCGCCCTGCCCTATCCTGCTTGGTCGAATCCGAATCCACAGGTCGCCTTTCTCGTTGGTCGGCACCAACCCGGTCTGGGCAGCGATTTCCTGCCGGATCCGCTCCATCACGGACGAGTCCGAGCCAGCAGCAGCAATGAAGAACGTTCGATAGGCGTCACGCGGCGATAACGCGCGCGCCGTTTCGATCTGGCGCAGCAGCAACGGAAAATGGACATTGCCGAGCAAGCCACGCGGTCGCGGAATGGCATAAGATTGCAGCAGCGAAACCGATTGCACGGTTTTCAAATCGAGCAGCGCGCGCAGATTACCGCCAAAACGGAAGTCGATTTCCCCGGTACGGCGGTCGAGAATCGCCCCGCCCAGTTCCTCCAGTTCGGCTGTGCTGATGAATTCCAGTCCGGGCGTAACCTCAACCTCGCCCAGATAAAGGTTCGATTGCGACGTTCGCTTCATCGTTCAGTCTTGGATTACAATCCGCCGATTGGATCAAAAGGAGATGCCGTGAAAGACCTGCCAGAGTTCAAGCCGCGCAAACAGGATCAAGTCGTTCGTATCGCCAGCCAGGTCTTAACGCGCCCGAATCAGCCGGACGTGACCTATTTTCGCCGCCTGCTGGAATATCCAGATGGGCATTATGGCGCAGTTTTTGACCTGGCCTATTTTGCAACGCGCGAATCACCCAGTAAATCGCAGTGGAACACGCTTAAAAAGCGCTTCAAGCGCCACGATAAGCAAATCTTCGTCTTTAAAGAGCATACGCTGGTATCGTGTGGCGTGCCAGATCAGGAAACCGTGTGTGGTTGTATTGAATTTGGATTTTTTGCTCATGTGGCGAGCAGCGTGCAGCAGACGCAGACGTAGACAAAGGGCCGGCAAGCGGCGAGGTGGTAGCTTCGAAGGAAATCGCTAGGCGAAACGCTGTGAATCGCTCGTGTTGTCCTGCCGTTCCGAGTTACGACGCTGACGCTGCGCAAGTGCGTGTTGAACGGTCGTCAGCACTTCTTTGATGCCGAACGGCTTGGCAATATAACCGTCAACTTCGCGCATCTGCTTGCTATCCAGCGCTTCGATCTGTTCTTTGCCTGACATGGCAATGAAGGCGATGTCACGCCACAGCCATTCACTGCGCACGGCGTCGAGCAAGTCGGTGCCGCTCATTGCTTCCAGCACAAGATCGGACAGAATAAGATCAGGCACGAACTCGGCGGAACGCAGCATATCGAGCGCGGTGCTGGCATCCCCCAGAGCAACGACATGATAGCCACTGAACTCAAGCACTTCAGCGACAAGCCGCCGTAACGTCGGTTGATCTTCAATTAGCAGGACTTTGACCATTCCGTTCTACCCATCTGACTACGTATGGAGCGCGCGACGTTTATAGACTAAACCAGCGTGTGCAACAAGGTGCTTACCACCGCACCTAATTGCTCTGCACAGCGATAATTGAGCGACATTCTGAGCTGTATCACAACACGATTGTCTGTATAAGGATAACGTCAAATTTCGTGGTGGAGGATTGCGATAAGAGTATACTCGCCCCAAATATCGTTTAGTGTGAGTTTGTTTAAACATGATTATTCCGTTATCGCATACCTACACAGGCAAAGACGGCGCTCCAGCAGTATTTAATATCGATCTAGATATCTTCCTGAAACGGTACTTCACCCATTGTATGGAATGTTGCTTTTGTCACGATAGGTGCTGTACTTTTGGAGCCGACATTGACGTTGAAAATGTGTCTCGGCTCGATGAGGCGGTAGATACGCTGGAAGCTTATCTGCATATCCCTCGCGCTGAATGGTTCACCGGAATCGTTGGCGATGATCCCGACTACCCCGGCAAGCGCTTTACGCGGACAAAAGTCAACGGAGGCGTCTGCGTTTTTCTAAATCCGGCGGGACGGGGTTGTCTGATTCACCGCTTCTGTCTTGAAAACGGCATCGATTATCACCTTCTCAAACCGCGTGCCTGCTGGCTTTTCCCGATCACATTCGATACGGGAGTGCTGCGTCCGTCCGTCGAAATTCAGGATGGCAGCCTGATCTGCATGAATCAGGGGACGACATTGTATCAGGCGGCGCGGGAGGAAATTCACTACCTGCTTGGGGACGCCCTAATTGAAGAACTCGATCAGCTTGAGCGGCAGATTTTAAACGTTTCCAACTCGACCAGCGAACAACGCTAATAAAAAACCACCTCAATCGAGGTGGTTCTGTGCTCCATACGGGATTCGAACCCGTGTTTTGGCCTTGAGAGGGCCACGTCCTGGGCCTCTAGACGAATGGAGCCGACGAATTCATCTTAGCAAGAGGATTCCTGCTGGTCAAGATGCACTTATCGCACAGCGAAGAACATGGCTGAGATGATAGAACATCCCTAGCCAGAATCCGCTGCCCCAGCAGAGGTGAATCGTAAGAAATACCAATGGCAGCCTCGGCAGCATCCACCAATTGTCGCGCCACGCTACCGATAGCGAAAACGCCAGGTTCGTCACCAAATAGAGGGCAGCCCCACTCAAGCCAAGCACGCGGATAGTCGGATTCAGGCCACTCAGAAAAACGCACAGGATCAGAAACGCGATCAGCGCGGGAGCAGCAAGCTGACGCAACCGCAGCGAGCTTGGATGTTTGATCAGTGTCTTGGGCTTCCAGAAACCGTAGCGGAAATACTGACGTGCGAGCGCTGGCAGGCTTTGTCGCCCGTGATATTCAGAGCAAAGCTCCGTCGAGAAGAAGATATGTCCTCCGGCGTGACGCAAACGATAGTTGAACTCGTAATCCTCATTGGCGATCAGGTTTTCGTCGAAGCGCAACCCCGCGTCGAAAACACGGCGCGGCCACGCTCCCAAATAGACGGTATCTACGTCCTGCGACCGGCGGCTGACACGAAAAATCGTCGGCACGGCAAAAGGAGATTTACTGGCAGCAGCGATGATCCGCCCCATCGTAGTGAGGCCAACTGGCTCGATGGAACCGCCAACGCACTCAGCCCCGGTCAACCGCAACGTTTCGACGCAGCAGCGAAGATAATCAGGCGCGATCACCGTATGCCCATCGACGCGGACAATCACGTCGCCAGAGGCGGCTGCAAGCGCCCGATTCAGCCCGGCGGATTGGATTCGCTGAGGATTGGCGAGAACCCGCACACGACTTGCATCCCTGAGTCCCTGGACAATCGACACCGTTTGATCGTCGCTGCACCCATCTGCCAGCAGAATTTCTACCTGCTCAGGTGGATAATCCTGCGCGAGAACTGCGCCAACGCTGCGCGCGATCCATTCGGCCTCGTTGCGGACAGGCATAATCACAGTGACGAGCGGCGTCTGCATCTTAACAGCAGCGTTTTGCTTCACGACAGCATTGAAACATGAAGTAATATTGCAATAGATTATAGCGAGGAACGTGGACTCGTGTGTGGCATTTTCGGTATATTATGTTTCAATCCCAATCAGCGGGTCAATGAAGCAACGCTTCGCGCCATGAGCAATCAATTGATTCATCGCGGGCCGGACGAAGCTGGGCTTTATTTATCGGCGGATCAGTCATTCGGCTTGGGCGTGCGCCGCCTGAGCATTGTCGATGTACCAGGCAGCCATCAGCCGATTTCGAATGAAGATGGACGGGTCTGGATCGGCTGCAATGGCGAAATCTATAATTTTCGCGCCTTGCGCGCGCAGCTTGCGCTGCGCCACAGCTTCAGCACAAATGGCGATGTCGAAACCATTGTCCATTTGTACGAGAACTATGGACGGCGCTGCGTCGATCCCCTGCGCGGCATGTTCGCTTTCGCGCTCTGGGATAATGCCGCTCAATGCCTACTGCTGGCGATAGATCGCTTCGGCAAGAAACCGCTGTACTATTCGCTGGATACGCAGCGGTTGATCTTCGCTTCCGAGCTAAAGGCACTCTTGCAGGTTCCCGATGTTGCCCGCGATTTGGATGAAGAAGCGCTGGACGAGTATTTCTCCTGCGGCTACATCACCGCCCCACGCTCGATTTATCGCGGAATTCTCAAACTACCGCCCGGTCACGTGATGAGCATCGACCGCAGCGGCACAGCCCGAATCGAATGTTATTGGCAGCCGCAGTTCGCGCTGCCCGATCAACAGGATCGGCGTGCACCAGCCGAGCTTGCCGACGAATTGTACGAACTGCTGCTCGATGCGGTTCGGCTGCGAATGACGGATCATGTGGGTGCATTCCTGAGTGGCGGTGTTGACAGCAGCGCTGTTGTCGCGCTGATGCGCGCGGTCAGCGGCGCGTCGATCAGAACCTTTTCGATTGGCTTTGAAGCACCAAACTACGATGAAAGCCTGTTTGCTCGCCAGGTCGCGGAACATTTTCACGCCGAGCACGCGGTCGAGGTACTTCACCCCGGTTCGCTCACTCTGCTGCCGGAGTTGGTGCGCCATTTCGACGAGCCGTTCGCTGATTCGTCGATGCTGCCGACCTATATCGTTTCTCAGATTGCGCGTCAACACGTCAAGGTCGTCCTGAGCGGCGACGGCGGCGATGAAGTATTTGGCGGTTACCATCAACATCTCTACGGTTATCGCCAGCAGGTTTTGGAGACGCTTATTCCTCCGAGCCTGCATCCAACAACTCGCCGCATCGCCGAGTTTGTCCCTGGCGCAGTGAAAGTCAAGCCCTATCTCGCTGCGCTCGATCAACCCGCGCTGCACTGGTTGACCAATGGCTTTTTCTCACCTATACAGCGCGCCAATCTTTACTCCGGTGACCTGCGTCAATCCATCCGTGAGCATTCTGATAACGTACAGGCTGACGATCAGGATCGGCTGGCACAGCTTCAGCAGCACGATCTCACCGTTTATCTACCGGGTGACATTCTGACGAAGGTTGACCGCGCCAGTATGCGAGCATCGCTGGAGGTTCGTTCTCCCCTGCTCGATCATACCATTTTCGAGTTTATGGCGCGGGTTCCGAGTCGGCATCGTGTTTCGCTGACCAGCGGTAAAAGCCTGCTCAAACGCGCACTTGGCGATACACTACCGGCATTTGTCCATCAGCGCCGGAAACAGGGGTTCAGCATCCCGCAAAGCGAGTGGCTACGGACAATACTTGAGCCGATGCTTTACGATCTGCTCCTTAATCCTTGTCTCCCCGGCCTGTTTAACCGTGCCTACATCGAACAACTACTGCGCGAACATAGGGCAAGTCAGGTCGATCACAAAGATCGCCTATGGGCGCTGCTGTGCTTCGAATTGTGGAGTCGCCAGCAGCAATGAAGGTCTGGCAGCTCGATCCTTTCAATTTGACGCCCTACTACGATGCGGCGTTCTGCACAGCACTCGAACGAGCGGGCTGCACCGTTCGCTGGATCACCTCACCCTATCTGTACGACGCTGCTCTGCCCGCTGGCGCTGCCGATTACGTCTACTTCCGTTCCCTGGATCATCCATGCTGGCTGCACTATCCGCATCTGCGCCGCATAGCGCGTCTCGCATTGTATCCGCTCGGTCATCGAGCGCTGCTCCGGCAGCTTGACGGCGATCCGCCCGACATTATCCATCTGCAATGGAGCCGCATCCCCAGGCTGGATCGTTGGTTGGTAAAGCAAATTCGCCAGCGTGGTATTCCTGTGGTTCACACGATTCACGATGTCGATCCGCTCTTTCACACTGCTGATGCTGCTGAACTGGCAAAGCTGTATGCCGAGGTAGATCGACTGATTGTTCATGCGCCGGCCAACCGGATGGCACTCTTGCAACGGCACCCCAATTTAGGGAACCATGTGCGAATCGTACCGCACATTGCGCTCGATTGGCCGACTTCGTTGGATATGGATCGCGCGTCCGCACGGCGGCAACTTGGCATTCCAGCGAATGCGATTGTCCTCCTGTTCTTCGGATCGATTCGCGCCTATAAAGGGCTTGAGACCCTGATCGATGCGTTCGTACAGGCACGAATGTCCTTGCCCGACGTGTGGCTGGTAATCGCAGGGCGACCGGACAGCCGTCGCACTGATTTAGCGCTGCGACAATTAGGCGCTCACACAGTTATTTATCCCGACTACATCCCCTCGGATCAGGTCTGGCGCTATCATCTTGCCGCTGACATCGCCATCATCCCCTATAGGCAGGTTTCGCAGAGCGGCACGCTAATCACAGCGATGGGCTTTGGCCTGCCGACGATTGTCACTCGTGTGGGTAGTCTACCGGAGACGGTCGAGGACAGTGGCTGGATTATTCCACCGGATAATCCTGAAGCACTCGCGCAGGCAATCCGTGACGCAGCAAACGATCCAGATCGCCGGAAACAGATGGGTCAACATGCTCAACAAATCATCAAAGAGCGCCATTCCCCAGAGCAAATCGCGGCTCAAATGCTGCCACTTTACGAGGAAGTTCTATGCAGCGCATCCTCTACCTGACTGATAGCCTGATGGCGGGTGGAACCGAGCAGCAGTTAGTTGAACTGCTTACGCGGTTGGATCGGCGGCGGTTTGAGCCTCACGTCGTCTGTCTCTACGGCAGCCAAGTCGGGCGCAGCCTGCATTTTCTTAGTTCGCTGCGCCAGATGAATATTCCTGTCACGCTGCTTGATCTTGGGTGGAGTTTCATAGACAAGCTGACTGGCGTCGCCAATATAACCCGCGAAGTTTGGCGTATCCGCCCCCAGATTGTTCAAGCGGTCAACTATCATAGCAACTTATTGATACGGCTCGCCCGCCCTCTCCTCCCCTCTGCAATCCGACTGGTTGGCTGTATTTACGTAGAATACACACCAAAACAGTTGTTCTATGAACGTCTCAGTAGCTGTTTATGCGCCGCGCTAATCTGCAACAGCCCCACTATCGAATCCCAGCTTCGCACTTTGGTGCCAGCCGCGCGGCTGCACCGGATTCTCAACGGCATCGATCTTCAGCGCTTTACTCGTAATCCCGATCCGCTACTCAGAGCGCGAATTGCGCCACAGGCACGGCGGATACTCCTGTTCATGGGACGAGTCACCCAACAAAAGGCGCCGTGTCTATTGATTGAGGCTATTGGACGGCTGAAGCAGCGAGATCAGCTACCCATAGGAACGATAATTTGGATTGTCGGCGAAGTCGAAACAGCGCAACCGTTTGAAGCGGCTGTTCGCGATAGCGGACTAGAGAGGATCATTACCTGCTTTCCGCCAACAGCGCAGCCAGAGGTGTTCTATCACGCCGCCGACGTGGTGATCCTACCCTCGCTCTGGGAAGGTTTACCCAACGTCATGCTGGAATCGCTGGCGTCGGGGCGCCCGGTCATCGCTTCGCAAGCCGCCAACAGCGCTGGTGTCGTTCAGCCGGAGGCTAATGGCTGGGTCTTTCCCACTGGCGATGTTGAGGCGTTGGCTGAAGTTGTGCATCAAGCTCTGCGCCTCTCTGACCGTGAGCTTGCATCCATGCGCACGAATTGTCAGCAGAGTGTAGACGCTTATGCTGTAGAAGTGATGGTTCAACGGTATGAGGCGCTTTATGATTCTCTGTTGAGTACACGCTCGTAGAGTTGTGTATAGCGTTCGACCATGCGCTCAACGGTGTAGGCCTGAACCGCGTCATACCCACGCTGTCCGAGTGCTGCGCGCTCGGCTGGACTGGTCGCAAGCGCCGTTTGCAGGCATTCCGCTAAAGCTGCACTATCTCCGGTGGGAAAGACCCAGCCGTTGATGCCATGTTGAACAAGGCCGACGCGATTGGCAGCTTCTGACACAATAACCGGTTTATGTGACGCAAATGCCTCAAGGACGACGTTCGGGAACACTTCCGATTTCGAGGGCAGGATCACCACGTCGGCGGCATGATAGAAGGGCGCAATCTCGTGTGTTGCTGCATTGTATTCGATGATGCCATCTAGGTGATAATGGTGGATAGTCTCTTGAATTTGTTGTTGTGTGTTGGAGTCGGTTATCTCCCCTATCAAGACAACTCTCAGGTCATCTGGGGGAGACAACCGGTGTAGAGCTTCAATCAACGTGAGATGGTCTTTCCGAGGATCGATACGGGCAGGAACAAGGAAAAGGAATGGAGTGTTGGGGAATATTGTTTCTCGGAAAGATGATTGAGAAGCATTCGCAAATTGATTGAGCGCTATGCCATTGGGAATCAGAATTGTTTTTGTATGTGAACTTGCCTTATCATGATCTTCTGCTTCCCTAATGACTATGCGAAAATCAGTTAGCGGTGAGGTGACCCATTCGCTGCGAAGCTGATTCGGCGTGTATTCGGATCGGATTGCGGTGATTAATCGATGCGGAGGACAGCATGGGCGCGCGACACGCGCAATCAGATTGGGATAATGCAGCCACCCGTGAACAACGTGGGGACGAAGCTCCCACATTAAGCGCCAATAGCGTATCACGGCCTCGGCACGCTTGACTATACGAAGCTCACCATGATGCAAGCTATCTATCGGAATGCCGAGTGCCGCTACATCTGCTTCATAATGGCGCAGCCGATCATAGATTGTCAACACGCGGCACTCGAAGCGCTCATGGTCAAGATTTTGCAGCAAATAGACCAACTGCCGTTCCGCACCACCCGCGCCCAGCGTATCAATAAAATGAAGGATACGTATCTTTGTCGCTATAATGTCACTATCTTCGACTCACGGACACGGCCAATCAATGAAACGTGGGCAGTTGTTCACCGTCACCGCCTATAGCTCCGCGCTGCGCCTGCTCGCTCAAATCGTCGCGCTGATCAGCGGCCTAACAATTGCCTCAACCTTCGGCGAAACCGACAGCTACTATGCGGCCCTCATTTTACCCGCTGCGCTGGCGAACCTCGCCATCAATATACTGACAAATTTGTTCGCGCCGATTTATCTCGAACATATTCATACTGATCCTGCGCAGCGCCGCCCAATCCTCGCCTCGCTGACGTTTTTTGTAACCATTGCTTTGGTGGTCGGCATAATCATCAGCCTGGTCGCTGTTCCGATTTCCATCCATCTACGCGGCGGACAAACTGACAGCAGCGCGACGATCTTTGGCGTTAGTCTTGTCGCACTTGTCCCATTGCTTGGTTATAGCCGCCTGACTGCGATCATCTGCGAAGCCCATCAGCATTATCGCGCGCCGGCGCTGGCTGCGCTCCTCAATCCGCTGACTTTTCTGATCACCTTGCTAATACTCCTGCCGCACCTCAGCATCTACAGTCTGCTCTGTGCCAATCTCGCCGGACACAGCGTCGAACTGCTCGCCGTGAGCATCTACGCGCGCCGCCGACTGCAAATCCCTTTCAGGCCGAGTCCGCGCCTACATCCAGCCATACGCGAGATGCTGCTCCGCTCGCTCCTGCCTGCGCTCACCTACGGCGCGTTGTTCTTCGTGCCGACGCTCGACCGCCTCACCGCCTCGATCCTCAGTACAGGCAGCCTGACCGCTTTTCATTATGGCGAGCGGCTCGTCACCGCGCTCGATTTGCTGATCATAACGAGCGTGGTCACAGTTGCCAGCAATCAATGGGCACAGCGCGCCGCCGAGCGCGGTATCGACTCAGCGGCACAAACGGCGAACGACGTGTTCTCGCTGCTGCTGTTCGTGCTTATGCCGATTATCACAATCGGCGCTGTCCTCAGCCATTCGCTGCTTGCGCTGCTCTTTCAGCACGGAGCATATACCAACGTCGATGCCAGCGCGCAGGTCTTTGCTATCCTGCTTGTGAGCGCGCCGTTCAACTATCTGATTGTCCTGAATGTGCGCCTGCTGCTGATTGCCAGAGACGTGCGCGCGCAAGCGATCCTCTCACTGGGCATTGCACTGCTCAATGCGCTGCTGGATGTCGCGCTCGCACCATTACTCGGCTTGACCGGGATAGCACTCTCAACCCTGGTAGCACGGGCATTGATCTTTGTACTCAGCCGTTATTTGCTTCACCGACGCATCCCCTCGATCCATTTCAGGCCGCTGTTGCCCAATCTCATCCGCACGTTGATCAGCGCGACCACGATGCTAGTCGTTTTGCTGATCCTCGACGTGCTCTTCTCCCCTGCTCTATCCGGCAGCATCGCTCACCAGATTGCAGCGCTTGGCCTGATGATTACCGCCAGTGGCATTATTTATCTGAGCGCCGCTGCGCTCCTCCGTCACCCCGATTTGTTGCAGATGATTCCGACATTTCGGCTTCCTACGTTAACGCGGCTCAACCGCGCATGAAAATCGCGCTGTTTGTCAACAATATCGATGCGGTAGGCGGTGCAGAAATCGCTACCCGTCGCCTCGCAGAACAGTTCGCTCAAGGTGAACATCAGATTACACTGATAGGCACGCAATCGCTGCGACAATGGCGCATTCACCCTCAGCTTATTGACTACACGAAAAACATACGCTCCATTCGCCTACCCGTCTGGCAGCGCTCACGTAAAACGTTCCGACAAATGCTGCTGTTTCACGCGCGCTGGCTGTTTCCGCGCCTCAAGTGCGACATTCTCCACCTGCGCGGCTTATCCCCTGAAACACTGACGCTCGCCGCCATTGCCCGCCGCTGTGGGATGAAAACGATCTGCGTGCCAATGGCGAGCGGCGCTTATGGCGATGTCACCACCTGCGGCCAATCGGATCAGCCGCCCACTTTTGACTGGATCAGCGCGCTAACGGTGCCGCTGCGTGAAGAAGTGATCGGCTGGGGTTTTCCGTCAGAGCGAACAGGCGTCATTCCAAATGGCGTCGATACCCGTTTCTTTCATTCGGCAGCCCAATCTTCCACCGCACCAAATGTGATCTTTGTCGGCCAATTCCGCCCCGAAAAATGCGTCAATCTGCTGCTTACGGCCTGGAAAATCGTGCAGATGAGAATGCCACAGGCCCGCTTAACGCTCGTTGGCGGCGGAAGCCATCTCCCTGAATATGAGCAGCTCGCTGATCAGCTTGGTCTCGTCGTGACCTTCATTCCGAACACGGATGCTGACCACGTTCTCACTCAACTTCAGGCCAGCAGCGTTTTCGTTCTGCCAGGCATTTCGGAGGGTATGTCGAATGCCCTGCTCGAAGCGATGGCCGTCGGATTAGCGCCAGTCGTCGCCGACACGCCCGCCAATCGCGCCGTCATCACACCAGAGATCAACGGCATATGCTATCCAGCAGAGTCCGCTGAGACTCTCGCTGACCAACTGACGCGCCTCCTCACCGAACCAGCTTTGCGCGAACGACTCGGTGCGGTCGCGCATACAACCGTCGAGCAGCACTATACGCTGGCTTCAGTCGCAGACCAATATCTTTCCCTGTACGCGCGGCTGCTTGGCGAAACGCCCTGAGCGCCTATACTTGTCCTTTTCTGAACACGGGAGGGAAATCATGCGCGTGCTGATTATGTCGGATATGGAAGGCGTGAGCGGAATTGTCGTCTGGGAGCAGGTCACGGGCGGCGACCCGATGTACGAGGAATGCCGCCGCCTTTACACCGAGGAGATCAACGCGGCGGTGCGCGGCGCGAAACGAGCGGGTGCGACCGAGATCGTCGCCGTCGATTGTCACGGCGCAGGCGGCGGTTGGACGTTCAATTCATTCGTGCCCGAACTGCTCGACCCTGACTGCGAATGGGTCGCCCATCATCCCTGGTCGCGCTATACCGAACTGCTCGAACAGGGCTGCGACGCTTGCCTCTGCATCGGGATGCACGCCCGCAACAATACCCCCGATGGGGTGCTTTGCCATACGATTTCGACAGTCAAATGGCATAACCTCTGGTTCAACGATGATCTGGTTGGCGAGTTGGGTATCAACGCGGCGGTTTGCGGCAAATATGACTGCCCGGTCGCGCTGGTCACAGGTGACGAAGCCGTTTGCCGCGAGGCCAAAGGTCTGCTGGGTGATGGATTGACAACTGTTGCGGTCAAGCGCGGATTAACGCGCTTCTCCGCTCGCCAGATTCCGCCTGTGCGCGCTCGCCAGATGATTGAAGACGGCGCTTATCGCGCGCTTCAGGATTTGAAGGCAGTGAAGCCCTACGTGCCCGCCAAGCCGACGACCATTACCGTCGAGTTAAGCAGTGCCGACAAAGCCGCAGACTTCATGGGACGGCACGGCGTGACCATCGTGAATCCGACCAAAGTCGTCAGTCAGGGCAGCGAATGGATGGAAGCCTGGGATCAAATCTGGCACTGGTAGAGTGACTTATTCCCTGTGATTGGCTGGAAAGCGTCGCGCCGCCAGAATTTGCTCTAAGCTGATCCCATGCAGCCGTGCAATCTCTTGCGCATAGCTGCGACCGAGGGGCAAACCGCGCTCAATTTTGAAGGTGCGCACCGTTTGCCCCTGATCATCACGTTTGACCGTCGCAATTAGGCTGAACAAGCCGCTTGTACCATCGATCACGTGCTCGATTTCCGGGATGCGCTCGGCCAGTTCAATCAGGTGGGTTGCGTAGATCGCGCGCACGCCAATCGCGCGCAACCCACAGAGAACATCCTGCGCCAGATAGAGCGCTTCCCCCGGCGCGGTGCTCGAAAACGTTTCATTGAGCAGCACCAGACTGTGTGCGGTCGCGCGTTCGAACAGTGTACGCAGGCGTGCCGCTTCTTCCGCCAGCCGCCCCTGCCCGGTTTCGAGCGCCGGAAAATGTGTTAGGATCAGATCGACCGGACTCATGCGCGCTTCCCGCGCGGGGATCGCTAGCCCTGCCTGAAACATCACCTGTGCCAGCCCAACCGCGCGCAGATAGGTTGTCTTGCCCCCGCTGTTCGGCCCGGTCAGCAGCGCGATCCGCCCCTGCTCGCCGAAGTCGGCGGCGCTGACAACCGGAGCCTCGCTCTGGCGTAACAGCAAATGAATACTCGCCAAACCGTCAATGACCGTTAAACGCTCATCGAGTGGTCGAGTCTGCGGGAAGCACCAGAAGGGCAGCTTGCGAATCAGCCGCGCTGCCCCAACGAAAAAGGCCAGTTCGTATTCCAGCCCACTCAATGACTCGCTGTTGACGCGCACGTAGCGATTGAGCGCCCGCGCAATCGGCTGGGCTACCTGCGTCAGCAGGCGATCCAAATCCTGAAACAGCGGTGTCAGAATGCGTTCTTCGCGGTTGGCGGGCAGAAAGCGCAGCGGCGCGATCCCATTTTCGTCGCCGTTTCTACTCACGCCGATCAACCGCTCCAGAAACGACATTGGCTCGCCAATCGGTGTGTTGTTGACTGTCATCAGCACCGCCGAGATCGGCTTGAGTTCGGCATCGAGATTGATGCCAATCGTCACGCTGATGATCTTTTCGAGCGGCGCACGCAGTTCGGGCAGATCATCCCGCAGCGCCTGATAATTCGGATCGTTCAGCAGCACCAGCAGATTTTCACGCAGACGCAGCAGCGCCGGGGATTGCAGCGCCGCCGTTTTAAGCGCGTCGTAGAGACCTTGCACGACCGTGATGTATAGGTCAAGCTCAGACAGCCGATCCGTTGTTTCCAGCAGCAGATTGCGCTGGCGCTGACCGAGCAGCGGATTACCCTGCTGCAAACTGGCAAGCTGCGGCAGCAGCGCCGCAATCGCTTCGATCATGGCTGGGTTATTGAGGAAGTCGGCGAGTGTCGCCTGCCGCCATATAATGACCTCGGCCTCAGACGTTAGCGCGACGAGTGCTTGCCGTACAAACGCGGTGTAGCGCTTGTCGAGCGTCAGCGCCTTGAGCAGATCGCTCAGCCCTAAGTCTTCTTCCCATGCCGAGAAATTGGCGTTTGCGGCCTGTTTCGCGCCAGGAAACATCAGGCTGATCGGCGGCAGATTGAGCGGAGCGCGGTCTTTCAGCTTGGAATTATTCTTCACCAAAATTGTATACCCGGTAAAACAGCAAAGCCGGAGTATACCGGCTTTGCGCTTACATCAGGGACATATCACGATGGATTCCGTGATCCCAGCTTACTCAAAACTTACTATTCTCGGATATAACACACGCGCCCAGAGGGATTCGAACCCACGACCATTGGTTCCGAAGACCAGTGCTCTATCCACTGAGCTATGGGCGCACATCTCTCTCGATTGTAACTGAGTTTGACATTGGGTCAACGGGCAAAGTCCGTCCCGGCAATCGTGCGATTGTGGCGCGTTGCGCTTAAGCCGACCTGATCGCCAAGCCGCGCCTGTACTCCTTCGGCACGCTCCAGCAACATATCCGCGTCAACGAGACGCTTGAGCGGGATCAGCACCGCCGCCAGATTGGTTTGTGCCCGCGCCAGTGCGAAGGCATCACCGAGCCGTTCGAACAACGTCAGCGCATTGGCGAAATAGCGCTCGGCATCATCAAATGCCCGCTGACGCTCGTAGCTGCGCCCGATAATCGTATGCAGACTTGCCTCGGTCACTTGATCTTGTTGTGCTTCTGCCAAAGCGAGTGCTCGCCCGGCCAATGAGCGGCAGGTCACGAACTGCTCCTGAGCCAATTGAGCCTCACTTTGGAGCGTTAGCACGCGCACCGTTTCCGGCAGCCCAGCCAAAAGCTGCTGCGCTTCCGCACCGCTGCCCTGATCGATCAAAAGCTGTGCTTCGTGGAGGATGAGCGCGCGCAGCAGTTCATCGTCGTGACTGCGCTGCGCGAAGCGTTTGGCCTGCGCGATCAAGCCCTGCGCCTCGCTGTAATTCCCCTGTGAGCGCGCCAGCACGCTCCACTCCACCAAAGCCTGTGCCTGTTCACCAAAGCGACCCGTGTTGCCACACTCGACCACCACGTTGTAAAAAATCTGCCGCGCACCTTCCCAGTCGGCGAGATGGCGCAGACAAACGGCATAGGCGATATGCAGTTCCGGTTCGGTAGTTCCTTCGAGGATCGCCAGCCAACGCGCCCAATGACCACGCCGCAGACCTTCGCGCCAGAGATCGTGCAACCACGTGCTGCGCAGCGACGAAACCAGCGGCGGGAAATCCGTCGCCAGAGCCTGCTCCTTGACCTCGAAAGCGTCAATGCCGTTTGGCAGAGCTGCTATCATCTGATCGACCAGCCCGCGAACTTCGTTATTGTTTTCGTACTGCTGCTGAACAAAATCACGCGCGCTACTTATCAGTGCATACCGTTGATCAGCACTCTCCTCTGCGACGCCCTGCCGTACCAGCGCTTCCATTTGCTCAATCGGCAGCACATCCGTAGGATAAGGATATAGCGTCAGCCCGCACCAGACTCGCTTTTCGCTCTTATCAAGCGAGGTAAAGATGCGGCGCATGAAAGTTTGCTGAATATCGGCGTCGAGCGCTGCCTCGTCACGCTTGCCCCATAGACTCACCGCCAGCTTCAGCGCCAGCGGGTTCCCACCGACGTGCTCGTACAGAACCTGCGCGATGTCACCCCACTGGATGCGCTCAATTTTCGGGTTATGCTGCAAGCGCAGCATCCCATTGACTAATTCGGTAGCAGCCTGCCGATCAAGCTCCGGGAGCGGGAAATGCGCCTCGACGCCTTCGACAGGAATATTGTCGTGGTTGATCAGATAGACGACCGCCGCGCTCACATCGCGCAGCAGCGAGGCCAAATCGGTTGGGTCGAGCGCATCAAGCCCATCGACCACCACCGCGACACGATAGATGAGCAGGTAGTCGCGCAGATTGACCGTGCCGCCTTCGTGCAGCAGCGCCTCGGTAATTTGCTGGCGTATCGATGTAACGGAACGCGGCATGTCAATCCAGAGCAGATGATCGAAATAGCCAGCAATAATCTGGCGACGCAAAAGCTCCTGCACGAAGGTCGTCTTGCCAACGCCTGGCACTCCTGTGATCAGCAGATGACAGGGTGAAAGCGTCGGCAGCAGTGCTTCAATGCTCGCTAATATTTCATCACGCCCAATCAATCGTATCGGAACGCTGAAAGGCAGCATCGAGATCAGATGGCGCGCGCGCTGTTCCTGCCGCGCCATCTGTTCGGCTCTAATCAGCCGCCTTGTTAGGCGCGCTGTCGCGTCGTCAGTGTAGCGAGTTAGCG
>DASZXN010000280.1:0-2744 GCA_035545875.1 Phototrophicaceae bacterium | reverse complement strand
GGCAGTGACTCAAGCAGGGCTTGGTTCTGCGCATGCAGCACATCCATCTCATCATAGAGCGCGTCCATCTCCAGCTTCTCGCGATGACGCGCGCGCTGGAGTCGCGTGAGTTTCGGCCAGTTGAGCTCTTTGAACGCGCGGTTCTCGATCTCCTGCCAGCGTCGGCCAAGGCGCTCCTGCTCGGCGTGCCGTGCAAGCCAAGCCTCGCAAGACTCGATTGCAGGGTCGCCGTTTAGGCCAATCAGAGGCGAAAGCGCGCCGACGGTGAGTATGCAGCGACGCGAGGGATCATCAGGGCGCGCGCTCTCGTGCGCCGCCCAAGGCGTACGTCGGGACATTGGTAACGCTTTCGGTCTAGCTTGATCCCAAGGGTATCAAATCACCCGCGAGAGTCAACCCAAAGGGATCAAATAATCCCAAAGGCACAATGCCAATGTTTATTGCCGCGCAAATACGGGCAGCGAGAGCTCTTCTCGACTGGAGCCAGAAGCAGCTTGCCGAGAAATCCAAACTCTCAGTGCCAACCATCAAGCGCATGGAAGGCGCAATGGGGCCGGAGCGCAGCACAGAGGCAAATGTTGAAGCGGTGCGGCGCGCGCTCGAAGGCGCAGGAATAGTCTTTCTGGATGCCAAGCAAAACAAGGATGGTGGCGCGGGCGTGCGACTTAAGAGGTGAGGTCGGCTGAGGGGCAAGAAGAGGCATTCAGCGCCTCGCTGAATGCGGGCCAAGCGGACATTCGATTTTTGCAGGGGCCACCCGTGATAGTCGGGCCGGTGGCGTGGCAGAGTTCAACGTTGTTCTCAGGTAATAAGCTAGGGACGCTGAACAGGGACCGATTTTGTCACTCCAACTACGGTGATCTATGGCCGTGTAACTTCGAGATAACTACAAAACTGAAATCGAAACGCCGCAGCGCTAAAACTGGCACAGCGCCCTGATGTCGCCCGCAACGGCCTGCCGCCTCAGGCTCGGCAGCAGCGCGCGCCGCGTGATGATGTAGTGGCCGTCGGCGGCGGGAAGCCGCGCCACGTCGCCGGTGAAGCTTAGCCCAGTGTATCTCCACACCGCTCGCGTCAGGTCGTTGTTGGAAGCTGCAGCGGCGACATAGCGTGACGCGAACATCGCCTGGCGAACATTCACCTGCTCGATCCAGTCCTTATTTCCCGGTGGCAGCGGTTCTGCCCAGCGGCCCACCAAGCAGACGTTCTTGGTGATGGGAAACGTGAGTTCGCAACCGTCGCCGCCTAGCGGCGTTCCGTATGGCCCGAAGTCCTGCCCGGGATGCAGGAATGTCAGCGGATGATCGCCGATGGCGAACGCGCCGTCGTCCGACATGAGAACGCTCAGCTTGAATGCGCCGAGCCCCTGGGCCGCCGCCGTGAGCGCCTGCTGTAGGGCCTGCAGATAGCGCGCATTGTTGATCTCGATCTTGACGTCGCCACCCCGCAAAAGGTCGGTGATGCTGCGCCCGTCCAGCTTCGAGCCAACGTTCGGAAAATTGGGAATCTTGCCGTGCTTGTCCATCAGCGCGGTGGCGGCGTGCACGCTCTCCCGCTCGGTGTCGATCACCGTCTTCTGGTAAGTTGGATTGCGCAGCATCGAGCACGCCATGTACAGCGCCGCCGCTTGCGCGCCTTCCTCGTTGATCACGCCGGTGTCGGCGATCGCCCTCACGAATGGAAACACGTCGCCCTCGAACTGAGACAGGTTGGTCTCGAACGCGGTCTGCACGCCCTCTTCGGCGTCGTAGGAATAGAGGTCTCGGACGGCGAATACGTTGCGAGGTGCGGACGAGAACACGGCGCCATCCTTGGACGCGACGAACAGCATGCCCTTCGCGTCGGTGAAGCCCGCGAGATGCGCCTGCTGGACGAAGTGGTGTCTTCGTGGAATCGACATGCGGCGATTTTATCACGGCACCGGAGCGGGCGGCGGAATCGAATCCCCGCCCGCGCTGGCCGCGCCGTGGCAGAATCGCGCTACTGAATCAACGAGACATGACCGAGCCGAAAAGTCCTCTCGGGTTCACGCCTGAGCAGTTTCAACGCATGCAAGAGATGGCGCGCCAAGCGCAGGCGGTCATTGATCGCCAGAATGACATGATCGTTCAGCTTCAGCCCGTCATGGAGAGGTTCCAGGCCGACATCGCGCGCATCACCGCCCAGACCAGACAAGTGGCGAACCTACTAGCTCCACGGTTTGATGCTTTCTCCAGAACCATGCGCAGCCTGTTCGAGGTTCTGCGCCCCACCTTCGAAGCGATCGGGAACGAACGGAACAAGGCTGGGCTGGTGGAGGGATCGGGTTGGCTCCCCCATCACACTACGCCGTTCGCACAAATGTCGGACGTTGGCACGCCCGAGCAGGTCCGAGAAGAATTGTCCGCATTCTATCGTTCTAATTGGGACGTGGTGCGCGCCGCGCTGACGGACGCGGTGTCCAGGATCGACGTCGATGTTGAGGCGAAAGAGACTTTCGAGGAGGCTTTACGAGCGCATGAGCGGGGCGACTACCGATGCGCTCCGCGCTTGTTGTATCCTGAGATCGAGCGCGTCGCGCGACAGAAGCTGAAGCTCGCCGACTTCAATAGTCGGCGCGATCTGATCGACAACGCGAACGGCCTGCCGCTAGGCTTCGTGCTAAGGGAGCTAAGCGGGGGGCTGACATTGCTGGAGAAGCTGGTGGACCACCTCTACGCCAGGGTGGACGACAACACGCTCGATCAAGTTGCGTCCGACCCTGT
>DASZXN010000279.1:0-8455 GCA_035545875.1 Phototrophicaceae bacterium | reverse complement strand
CATCCAGATCGTGAAAGCCCGCGTAACCCGCTGCCAGTCCCTCGTACACCACCGCCAGCAGGATCAACATCACGGCGTGCCCCGCATCCATGAACCAGTACGGCACCGGCCAGACGATCTCGTTGCCGTGCTCGTCCACTTTGTCCGGCTGCTGGTAGCGTCGGTGATAAGCAGCCTCGTTGGTGCAGGGAACAAGCAGCACCGGCGCTTTCGAGATGAACGGGTCGAAGCCGCTCTCGACATATTCTTCCTCGCCGCAGTATTTCGCCAGCAGTTTGCGCGTCGCAAAATCGGTCACAACGATCACGTCCTGCCCCTGGGTGAATCCGGCGCTGGGGCCATGCTTCGCCGCCTCTAAAATCCGCTCCAGCGCCGCCGGATCAACCGGATCGTCACTGAAATTGCGTACCATGCGTCGGCTGCGCACCAGTTCATAAAAATCCATGAATAAGTCTCCCATTCTAGCGCTGAAAAGGCGCAATTTAACCACAGAGGCTCTACAAATCGCAAAGAATGTGACCCCGATGCGATTTGACGGCTTAGAAATAGCTGTATATACTCCTTTTTATGGATACAGAAGCGAATCAACTCGACCCGGAGAAAATCGCGCGGATTGGCGACCTATGTATGTGCGCCAACCTGCGCCGCGCCTCCCGCATGGTGACGGCGATCTACGATACGTATCTGCAACCGAGTGGACTGCTGGCGACCCAGTTCATCCTGCTGGCATCGCTCGGAGCGCAGCCATCGATTGCCCTAACGCCGCTGGCGGAAAAACTGGGCATGGATCCAACGACGCTCGCGCGCAATCTCAAGCCGCTTGAACGCGATGGGCTGGTGGAAATTTTCGCCGGAACAGATCGGCGGGTGCGCGTCCTGCGCTTGACCGATCAGGGAACGGCGGCACTGCGGCGGGCGCTTCCGCTGTGGGAGCAGGCGCAGGCGGCAGTGATCCGTCAGGTGGGAGAAGATCGCGCGCGGTTGATGCTCGCGGACTGGGCCGACCTGAGTTCGCTGGCAGGTTAGCGACTCTTTTTTGGCAAAATACCTGCATATACAGCTATCTGGAAGTAGCGAGGAGCAAAGTGCATCATGATCACGAATTCGACTGTCCTCCTGAATAACCCGGTATGGCACGCGCTGGCGACAGAACAGGCACAGTTCGCGCTTGGTGCGGATCGGGCACGGCGCTTTCTGCCGGAGATTGGCCCGTTCGCGGCGGTGGAGGCCGCGAACCCGGCGGCGTTCGCCCAGCTTGCCGCGCTGATCGCGCCCGGTGAAGGAATCGCGCTGGTGGGGACGACACCCCCCTCCGGCGCGGCATGGAGCCTTCTACGCCAGCCGATCCTGCGGCAGATGGTTTACGAAGGTGCGCCAGTTGAGCGCGAAGCCGCGTCCGCCGGGATCGTGCCGCTCTCGGCGGCAGACACAGCGCCCATGCTCGAACTGGTCAGCCTGACGCACCCCGGCCCTTTCGAGCGGCGGACGATTGAACTGGGTCGCTACGTCGGCATCTGGCAGGGCGGACGGCTGGCGGCGATGGGCGGCGAGCGCTTTCACCTGCCGGGCTATCGTGAAATCAGCGCAGTTTGCACGCATCCCGATTTTCAGCGGCGCGGCTACGCGCGGGCGCTGGTGACCTATCTGATCGGCAAAATTCAGGGCGAAGGTGACGTGCCGATCCTGCACGTCGTCCAGGGGAATGATGGCGCACAGGCGCTCTACGAGTCGCTGGGCTTCCGCGTGCGTGCAGAACTAATGCTCTCGGTGCTGAAGCGTCAGTAAGTCTGCCCGTTGATTCATCGACCGTTTTTTGCGATCATAAGGGCATGACAGAATTTACTGCTTCTCCAAACGTAAACGTGATGGACAGGCCGCTGCACATCGGTGGCATTACCATAACGACACCGCTCACGCTCGCGCCGATGGCCGGGCAGACCAATCACGCCATGCGCTGGATGTGCCGCTCCTACGGCGATTGTGGGCTGGTCTGCACCGAGTTGATGAGCAGCATGGCGCTCTCCTACAACTCGCCCAAAGCCTACGCCATGTTTGACTGGCAGCCGCGCGAGCATCCCTTCGCCGTCCAGTTGTTCGGCGCTGACCCGCAGATCATGGCCGAAGCCGCCAAAAAAGTCGTGGACGACGGCGCGGCGATTGTGGACATCAACATGGGCTGCTGGGTGCCCAAGATCGCCAAAGGCGGGGCAGGCGCGGCGCTCCTGAAAGACGTTTGCACCGCGACCACCGTCGTCGAGGCGGTCGTCAAAGCCGTTCCGGTTCCGGTGACGGTCAAGGTGCGCGCCGGATGGGATGAAGCCAATCCAACCGCCGTCGAGTTCGCGCGCGCCGCCGAGAGCATCGGCGTCAAGGCGATTGCCGTTCATGCCCGCTTCGCCACGCAGGGCTTCACGGGCGTGCCGGACTGGTCATGGATTCGCAAGGTCAAGGAAGCGGTCAGCATCCCGGTAATCGGCAACGGCGACGTGCTCAATGCCGACGACGCGGCGCGGATGTTCCGCGAAACGGGCTGCGATGCCGTCATGATCGGGCGCGGGGCGCTCGGTCGCCCCTGGATTTTCCATCACATCGCCCACGAACTGCGCACAGGCGAAAAACTGCCCGATCCCTCGCCTGCCGAGAAGATCGAGGCGGCGCTGACACACGCCCGCGTCACGCTGGAAACGACGCGCTTCTCCGAGCGGCAGGCGATTCTGGAAATGCGCGGCCAACTCACGAAATATCACATCGGTGTGCCCGGCGCGGCAGCCATCCGCGAGAAGCTGGTGCATATCGAGTCGCTGGCGGACGTAGAAGCCGTACTCGTGCCCGCGCTCGAACGCGCCCGCGATTACGAGGCGCGGCTAACGGCCTAAACGGGCTAAAAGCGGTAAACGACGATCCGCTCCATCCGGCGCACCGCTTTGATCGGTTCCATCGCCCGGAACATCCCCCGTACCAGCGGCGGAAAGCGATCAAAGCTGACCAACTCAGTGGTTCGGTACTCCTTGACCAGCTCCAGCTTCGGCTCAAGCTGGTGAATATCCTGCGGGTCGTCGAGCGCCCACTGGTAGCTCGCCCCCGTGTCGCCGACGTTCTTATCCCGTTTCATGACCCACGAGGCTTCCACGTCAAACGCCAGTTGCCCGCTGGGAAAGTGCTGTGTCACCGCGTTCAGCAAAGCTCTGACCGTCGGTTCGCTCAGGTAGGGTAATACGCCTTCTGCGACCAGCAGCACCGGATGATCGCCCGGCACGGCGTCCAGCCAGCGCAAATCGTCCAGCGGCGCGCCGATCAGGTGACAGTGATCGCGTTCAGGGAACAACTGGCGGCGCAGGTCGATCACGTCCGGGTAATCCACGTCGTACCACTCGACGCTGGCCGGTGGATCGAGGCGGAAAACGCGGCTGTCCATACCACAGCCGGGATGCAGCACCACCGCGTCCGGGTGATCCTTCAGAAAAGTGCGCGTCAGCAGATCGAAGGTCGCGGCGCGGGTGGCGACCACCTTCGCGCCAAGATCATGAATCAGCGGCGCGAAAACGCCGCCCATCCGATCAACTTTGCCGAAATCATAATCAATGTGCTGAACCGCGTCCTCTGCCCAGGGATCGCGCAGGATCGGATTCGGCCAGTGACTCTGCACGGCGCGACCGTACAGGGTCATGAGCATGGTTTCTTTTTCTTTATCGAAATGCACTTTTTCAACGGACATGGCCTATCTTCCTCATCTACTGCGCTTCAAAGCGGCGCTTCTGAGCGTGTCTTTGCCTTCGCCTGTTTGATCTGCTCAAGCTGATCTCTGGCTGCGGCGACAATCTGGCGAATCAGCGCCTTGCCTGCCGCGCTGTCGCCGCCATCTTCAGGCGTCAGCAGCCGATCCATCATGTCGGCAATCGCTTCCAGAACCTGATCATCAGGCGGGAACTGGTCAAGTGGTTTAAAGTCTTCCAGCGTCAACTGCCCGTACGAGATCAGGTCGATGATGTGCCCGATCACAAGCGGGTCAACATCCCTGCGAATGGCTCCCGCCGCTTGCATCGCGCGAATGAAATCGGCGGTGCTGGTGGATTGTACGAAAGCGAAGAGATTATCGGGCTTGCGCAGGTAGCTGCCGATCACACGGCGATCCCGCCGCATCATTGAAGCGACCAGCGGACGGCTGTTCATGGCGTGCAGAGTTGCCCGATAAAAGCCGCCGACAGTCCCACCACGCGGATCGGCCTCGATAGAGGCGAGCCAGTTTTCGGCGTACAGCATCCATTCACGAGCAATAAGCGCCTCGAAAAGCTCCTCTTTGGACTTGAAATAGACGTAAATCGTCCCTCGGCTGGCACCCGCTTCCTCTGCGATGTCGCTCATACTGGTCTTGTCGTAGCCGAGACGAATAATCACGGCAGCGGCAGCATTGAGGATTTGCGTCTGGCGTTCGTTATTCCTGGACATCGATCTCTGGCTTCGTCGTTATGAACAGATTGAACAAATTCTGATATTTTGTTCATTTTAAAAGCAAACAGGCAGTAAAGTCAAGCCAACAGCAGAGAAATTAGGTTAAAAGAGGGGAAAATGAGCAGCCCGGATTTCGTGGGCTGCTCGCAGCGGGCTACTGATCAGTCTTATTCTGCGACCACGTGCCAAAATCGGCGTGGTTGCCATTGCCATTGCCATTGCTGTTCGCGGTCGGTTTGGCGTCAGCCGGTGTGCTGGACGGGCTGGACGAACTGAGCGACATGGCTTTCTTGGCGCTGTCGAGTTCCCCCTGCGTCGCCGCCAGCGATTCCTGGAACGGCTTGGTCATCGGCGTGAGCGCGCGTCCAATCTCGCGGTTGAGGTCGTTGCGCGTGGGAATATCCTTCGGCACCTGCACATCGACACCCGCTTCGTCGAATTCCTTCTGAAGCATCTGCGCCGTCTCTGCCCACATTTTGCGCAGCATGGAAATATACTTGCCCAGTTGGTACGACCAGGTGATCATGCGCTTGGGGCCAGCCACGATCAGCATAATGATCAGGATTGCGACCAGTTCCCAGCCGCCTACGCCCAGAATATCCATCCCAACGCCGCCTTTTTAACTACCCGCCATCACCACCCCCGATTCTAGCATAAGTACGGCGGATTGGGGCTACGCGGATTTAAACAGCGCTCGTTTTCGCGCTACAATCGCGCTCAAAAAAGGTGAAGGAGCAGCGGATGAGCGACAGCAGCTATCAGTTCAAATTGGGCGACTACGACGTGCTGATGTTGAAAGATTTGAGCATGGAGCGGCAGGCGGCAGGCTTTTTGCCCGATGCTCAACCCGAAGAAATCGAGCGCATCGTCCGCTTAGGCGGGCAAGACCCCAACGCGCTCCGCTGGGCTTTCACGCCGATTCTGTTTCGCGGCAGCGGCCACACCATCCTGATTGACACCGGACTCGGCGGCGAACGTGGTCGTCTCGCGGCGCTGCTGCCCGAAAACGGCATTCAACCGAGCGCAATTGACACGATTATCATTACGCACGGTCATGGCGATCACGTCGGCGGGATTTTCGACGCGAGCGGCAGCTTCATTTATCCCAACGCCCATTACGTTTTCTGGCAAAGTGAATGGGATTACTGGACAGCCGACGAACGCTTTAGCGGCGCGAATCCGCAGCCCGGCAAAGAGACGTGGGAACGGCTCAAAGCACATCCCGACCTGATCAAGACCGTCGGCGGCGCAGGTATGGATGAGGCCGAGATCATGCCCGGAATCTGCGCGGTCGCCTCGCCGGGGCACACCATCGGCCATATCTCGGTTGAGGTCACGTCCGGCGGCCAGAAATGGCTGCACATCGCCGATGCCGCCCACAACTGGTTCCAGATGCAGTGTCCGCAGTATTCGCCGATGTTCGACTACGACCGACAGCAGTCCGCCGAATCGCGCAAGCGCATGTTCGAGCGCGCCGCCCGCGATGGCTCGCTAATGACAGCCTATCATTTTCCCTTCCCCGGCGCGGGCTATGTCCGCACCGCAGGCAATCAGCTTGTCTGGGATCAGGTCGGCAAGTAGTCCACGATGCTTTTCATCTAGAAGTCCACGTCCAATAAATATCCTGAGGCGTTTTGTAGGGGCGCAGCGTGCTGCGCCCAATGAGATTATCCTTATACACCCCAGAACATAAGTTCGCTTTTTATGCGGTTTTGCGTTAAGATTCACCGGTGGCTTCTGCGACCTTCGGCCAGCATAAAGAGGAGCGAATATGAATAACGTTGCGACGGGCAGCTATGCGCAGGTCAATGGTATCAACCTGTACTACGAGGTTTCCGGCGCTGGTCAGCCGCTGATCCGGCTGCACGGCGGTTTCGGCTCGACCGGAATGTTCGGAGGCGTCGTGCCGGAACTGGCAGCCAACCATCAGGTGATCGGCGTCGATTTGCAGGCGCACGGTCGCACGGCTGACCTTGACCGCCCGATGACGTTTGCGGCGATGGCCGACGACGTTGCCGCGCTCATTCAGCATCTGGGCTTCGAGCAGGTCGATCTGATGGGCTATTCGCTCGGCGGATTGGTGGCGCAGAACGTCATTCTGCGCCACCCGGACTTGATCCGTAAGCTGGTACTCGTCTCCTGCCCGTGCAGGAAAAGCGGCTGGAACCGGGAAAACCTCGAAGGCATGGCGCAGATCAGCGCGGCTGCCGCCGAAAGCATGAAGCAGACTCCGATGTATCAGAACTACAGGCAGATCGCGCCACGTGTCGAGGACTGGCCTCGGCTGGTCGGCAAGCTCGGCGACCTGATGCGCAGCGATTACGACTGGTCAGATCAAATCCCGTCGATCAAGTCGCCCGTGCTGCTGATCGCGGGCGACGCCGATGCCGTGCTGCCGCGCCATATGGTCGAGTTCTTCGAGCTGCTCGGCGGTGGTCAGCACGACGGCGGTTGGGATGGATCAGGCTTGATATCGTCGCGGCTGGCGATCATCCCCGCGATGACCCACTACGTCATCTTCGACTCACCACTGCTCGCGCCGCTGCTTATCCCCTTCCTCGACGCCCCCATGCCCGCGAGTAAGTAAATATCCCTCAACCGATAATCGCCTCTCGATGATGCAGTGAAAGGCATCGCAAGATGGATAACCAACAACCGATGATGAACGTACCAGAACAAATCGAAGCGTATATGACGAGCCAACCTGAACTCAAACGGAGTGATATGCAAGCCTTGCACCGCATCATTCTGGAAGTCATGCCAGCCTGTAAATTGTGGTTCCTGGATGGCAAAAACAGTGAAGGTAAAACTGTTTCCAATCCGAATATCGGTTATGGACTTCGCACCATCCAATATGCCGATGGAAAGACCGCCGAGTTCTATCAAATTGGTTTGAGCGCGAACACAACCGGAATCTCGGTCTATATTCTGGGTATTGAAGATAAGAACTACTTAGCCCAGACCTACGGGGAAAAGCTGGGGAAGGCAAGTGTAACGGGGTATTGCATCAAGTTCAAAGCGCTGAAAAATATCAACGTGGATGTACTCAAAGCAGCCATCCGCGCTGGTGTGGCACTCACAAGTTAGCCTGAATTTCGGATCGCAAATTTTGAGGGAAGGTTTTTGTAGGGGCACGATATATCGTGTCCCTACGCGATCCGAGCTATCGCGACTGACTGTAAATTGCCCGCGCTTCTTTTTCGACCCGATCCCGGTAATCAGCCATCTGCACCGTGCCGTGATTGAGCCGCGCTTCCTCCGACGCGAACGCCAGCAAATGGCTTTCCAGCGACTCGCGCGCCGTCGTCACGCTGTCGTCAGGAATGCCGTGAACATTATTGAGGAACGAGCGCATAATGCCGAAATCGCCGCCGCCGTGACCGCTGGCGTCGCGGTCGATCACGGGCACATGCTCGACCTTCCCGGTCAGGTGATCGTGAATCGTGATCCGGTTGTCGCCGTCGCAGAATTTGCCGTAGAGCGTCGCGTCGGTTCCGTCATAGCGCATCGTCCGGCCTTCAAAATTGCCCTGCCCCTGCATCGTCATCGTGACCGTCATGCCATCCGCTAATTCCATGTTGATCGTCTGATGATCGACCACGTCGTTGTCGCAGTGGTAGACGCAGCGGCCATACCAGCCTGTCCGCAGCGCCTCCATTATGCCTGCGTCGCTCAGGTCGAAGCTGGCGGCGCGGCGGGCGAAGTCGTGTTCGGGGTTCAGATAGATGCGCGGGGCGTAGTATTTGCACGTCTCGGCGGCAGGACAGCCATCGGTGCAGCGCAGAGTCGCGCCTTCGGGCGCGTTCTCCGGCTTGAACCACGTCAGCGAGCCGAACGAATTCAGCCACACAACCGGCTGGCGCAATATCCAGTAGAGGATGTCGAGATCGTGGCAGCACTTGGCGAGGATCATCGGCGCGGATTGTTCGAGGTTGCGCCAGTTGCCGCGCACAAAGCTGTGCGCCATGTGCCAGTAGATCAGGTTTTCACGATGATCGACGCTGAT
>DASZXN010000278.1:0-3378 GCA_035545875.1 Phototrophicaceae bacterium | reverse complement strand
GCTGAGGAGAGGACATGGTTGAAATTGAGAGAAAGTCTGACGCGCGGATCGTTGGTAGGGGCGGGTCTAAGACCCGCCCTCACGCGGATAAATTCGTCTCGTGACCAGCCCAATCCCAAAAGGTGTCCTTTCCTCAGCCCTGAAGTCGGGGAGGGGGTTGGGGGGTCAGCATTAATCGCCTTTTAATCGAAGTCCGCCCCCTGACCTAAGCTCACGCTCTACAATCGAGCGCATTGTTGATCACGAAAGGCACACAGTGATGAAAATCACCCGGATGTTCTCATTAGTGTTTGTACTCGTCGTCGCGGTTGCGGCAGCCGCCTGTTCAAGTGGCAGCCCCAGCCCCACCGCGACGCCGGTTCCCGGCGCAGCCGATCCGGTCACGGCGGTCAAGGATTTCTTCACCGCCGCCTACGGCGGGCAGGACACCAGCGCCTACACCTGCTCCAGCAATAGCGCTGCCGCCGAAACCTTCCAGGTCGCGGCAGCAGCCTCCAGAGCCAGCGGCAGCAGCGTCGATACCTCCGGCCTGACCTTCACGGTCAAGACGCAGACGGCGGATAAAGCGACCGTCACGGTCGGCGGTGAACTCAGCTACAGCCTGCTCACCAGCCAAACGACCGCCACTTTCCCCACGACCGATGTCAGCGTCGTCAACGAAGGCGGCACCTGGAAATTCTGCGGCGGCGCGTCGTAGCATGAATTCTTGACGCTTCTCTCCCCGAAATCGGCTGAGAGGGGTGATAGTAACCAGAGAAATCGGTTGTTGTAGGGACGCGATAAATCGCGTCCGCTGACACAAAGTCTTCGAGAGCATTCATCAGCGGACGAGACAAGTCTCGTCCCTACGATTCAATCCTTTGCGCCTTTCTTTTCCTCTTTGCGCCTTTGCGTTGAGTCTTTTACTCTCTGACGCGACCGTGCCGCATGACCACCTCGCCCTCGCCCGCGCCGAGCATCAGTTCGCTGATCGCCCACACCAGCGCATCGACCCGATCCGGTGATGTGCGAACTCCGTTCGCCTGCGTCCATTCGACCATCTGCGTCTCCAGTGATGCAAACACGCCGACGTGATGGATTTTCCCCTGCTCGTACAGCGCCGCGACCGGTTCCGCCCGTGCGATCTTCCCGCGCGAAGCGCGCACTGACGTATAGGGCACGTTCCCATCGACCGTCCGCACGGTATGCGCGACCAAATCGCCGCCGTTGTTGACCTCCGCCACGATCCGGTCGGCCTGCCAGCGCCGATAGGCTTCCACCGCCGTCCGCGCCCATTGATCCGGCGATCCCTTCAGGCTGGCGTCCTCTAAAACGTAGCCGTGACCATCCCTGCCCACGCCTGCAACCACGATGCCCGTCTCGTCGCTGTCGGGCTTGGCCGTGACCGCTGGGTCAATCGCCACGACGATCCGCTGTAAATCCGGCGCGTCATTGACACGGCTCGCCTCGATCAAGGCAAGCTGGAACAGCATCCCCTGACCGTCGTCGAGCAGTTCGCCGTCGATCTCCTGCCGCCCGATCCGTGTCCCGGCGTAGCGGCTAACGATGCCATCGAAGAAGGCCGGGGCGAGGTTCTGCTCGTTCTCGTAAGTGCTGCCGCGCACCACCGCCACCGCTGGATCGGCCAGCAACCGCTTGAGGATCGGCACGGGGCGCGGCGTGGTCGCCAGCGCCACACGCGGATTTTTCCCCAGCCGCAGGCCAAGCAGCAGCATGTCGAACGTATCCGGGCGATCCCACGCGGCGATCTCGTCGCAAATCGCCCAGTGATGCTGCGGCCCGCGCAGGCGGTTCGGCTCCTCGGCGCTGAACAGCCGCGCCGTGCTGCCATTCGGAAAGACCAGCCGCCGCCGCCCCGCTTCGTAGCGCGGCATGAACTCGTCGGGCGCGACCGTCAGAATCCCGCTCTCGCCCTCAACCAGCACCTCGCGCGCGTCGGCTTCGGTCGGCGCGACCAGCGCCCCGCGCGACTTAGGCATGGCTTTCGCCTGCGCAATCGCCCACTGGGTGATCGCCAGCGTTTTCCCCCAGCCGCGCCCCGCCATGATCAGCCAGAAACGCCACTCGCCCTCCGGCGCAAGCTGATTCGGTCGTGCCCATAAATCCCAACTCGACAGAAAGTCGTCAGCCTCATAGTCCGTCAGTTGTCTCAGCAGTTCCTGACGCACTTTCAGGGACAGCATATTTTTCCAGGATTTCGGCAAGCTTTTCGCGGGCATGGCTGACTCTCTCCTTTCCTGTCCGTGCCTGATTCATACGGTCAAGCACAATCGTCAGCGCCCGTGCTAACTCCTGCAAGCTCGCCTCCTCGACTTTCTCCGGCATCACCGCGACCATCTGAAGCGCTAATTGTTCCAGTTGCTCATCCAGCGGCACATCGTTAACCGACTCGATGGGGGTGGCCGAGCTTTCGTGCTGTTCCTTCGCTTTTCTCCATCTGGAGATTGACGCCTCCGATATACCAGTCTGTCTCGCGGTCAGATAAACGTTGCCGCCATTGGCTTCAAGCTTCGCCAGCGCGTCCGCTTTTTTCTCCGCGCTGTAGAGTTTTTGCTTATCCAGTTTTCTTTCCTCCTGCTCGAAGCTCATGCAGTTCGCGCAGCGACAGCGCCGCTCGATGCAGTCGTGCCGCCCGTGCGATCCGCGCCGCCATGATCCCATACGTCTCGCTGAACACGTTCCAGATCGCCTCGCGCTCGGTATCGCTGACGTAGGGCGGGCAGTTCAGCCAGAGCGTATGCCGCTGCCACCAGCGATCCGTATGCCCATGCCGTCCCTCCGTCACCACGTGCACGACCTGATACCCGGTCGCGCCCTGCGCCGGATCGATGCCGCGCGCCGCGCACGCCGTCCGATAACCTTGCACAAATGCGTCATAATCGAAGTGGTGTGTCGAAGTCATTTTTGTTTTTCCTGCGATAAGACCCTGCGGCCAGCGGAAAATCGCCGCGTAGCATCACTATAGCAGTGTTCCTCAGCTTGAGAAGAAACATTTGTTCTAAAATATGTCTCGATTTTTGCTCCGCCGAATCACCCCTTCTTGCTCTGTCTAAATACGCTAGCGACCACCATCTATCGACGGTAGGGGCACGCTATAGTGTGCCCATGCGCATCAATGTAAGCTTTTTGGCGCTCATTTCGACCCAATTCCGCATCCTGATCTCCGCGTTTCTCCCCTCCCTGAAATCGGCTGAGGAGAGGACATGGTTGAAATTGAGAGAAATCTGACGCGCGGATCGTCGGTAGGGGCGGGTCTAAGACCCGCCCTCACGCGGATAAATTCGTCTCGTGACCAGCCCAATCCCAAAAGGTGTCCTTTCCTCAGTTGAAGTCGGGGAAGGGGCGGGGGTAGGGATAATCTTTACCGCCCCTTCAGCA
>DASZXN010000277.1:0-8258 GCA_035545875.1 Phototrophicaceae bacterium | reverse complement strand
AAGATGCGCTGCTCCTTCGTGACCGTGCCAATTGGCACGCTGTAAACAATCGCGGCGGTGGCGGCGTGAATGTCCTGCCCCTGCTCGAAGGCTTGCAGCAGCGTCGGTTCCTTGCTGACGTGCGCCATGATGCGCAGTTCGACCTGACTGTAATCGACCGAGAGCAGCTTCATGCCTGGTGGGGCGATGAAGGCGCGCCGGACTTCGCGCCCGATTTCGGTGCGGATCGGGATATTTTGCAGGTTCGGGTTGCTGCTGCTCATGCGCCCGGTCGCTGACCCAGCCTGATTATAGCTGGTATGCACGCGCCCCGTGCGCGGGTTGATCAGTTCGGGCAGGGCATCGACGTAGGTTCCCTTGAGCTTGGCAAGCTCGCGGTAATCGAGGATTTTGGCGACGATAGGATGGTCGCCGCGCATGTTTTCCAGCACGTCGGCGGCGGTCGAGAAGCCGTGCGTGGTTTTGCGCACGCCTTCAGGACTCAGGCCGAGCTTGCCGAACAGCACGTCGTTCAACTGCTTGGGGCTGTTGATGTTGAACTTGCCGTAGCCGTCGCTGAGGGCGTAAATTTCGTCCTCAAGCTGCGCCATCTGCTCGCCCAGTTCGAGGCTCATCTGCCTGAGCGCCTGGATGTCGATCAGTACGCCTTTCTGCTCGATGGCGGCGATCACCGGGACGAGCGGCATTTCGATCTGTTCAAGCACGTCGAGCGTCGAAGGCGGGTTTTCGATCTGCCAGAGCGGATCGACGGCGGGCGCGTTCGGTTCGCGCAGCAGCTTGGGGCGCAGCTTTTCAACCAGCGCGTGCGTGAACACGGCGTCTGCCGCCGCGTAGGGCGCTGCCGCTTCGATCTTGACCTGATCCATCGTGATCTGATTTTTACCCTTGCCAATCAGTTCGTCGATGGTGGTCATGCGCTTGTTGAGTTCGTGAAAGGCCAGCCGCTTGAGGCCATAATTACCGTTGATCGGGTCGCGCAGCCATTCGGCGATCATCGTGTCGAAGGTGATTGGCGCAACGTCGATGCCGTAGCGTTGAAGCAGTATCAGATCGTAATTGGCGTTGTGCGCGTATTTGGGGATAGCCGGATTTGTCAGCGGCGAGCGCAGCGCGTCGATGACGGTTTCGAGCGGAAGCTGCTGACCTTCCGCGTGACCGACCGGGATGTAATAGCCGCTTTCGCCATCGACGGACAGGGAAATACCGACCAAATCGGCAGTCATCTGATCCGTACTGGTCGATTCGGTGTCGAAGGCGATTGCCTGAGCGTTGTTCAAGACTGCCACTAAACTGCTCAATTGCGCTTCATCCTGCACAATGGTGGTCGCAACGAGCGGTTCGCCCGGTTCGCCGGGGGGCAGTTCCGGCTCTGGCATAGCGAACAGCGCCATCTGTTCCTGCGGCGCGCGCACGGCGATCTTGGCAAGCTGGGTGAAGGCGCTGTTGAATTCCAGTTCGCGGAACAGTTCCTCGACCTTGCGCTTGTCGAAATCGTGGGCGACGCAGCGCTTGAGGTCAAGCGTGATCGGCACGTCACATTGAATCGTCGCCAGCCGCTGGCTCAGGAAGGCCGACTCGCGCCCCTCGATCAGTTTCTTCTGGGTCGCGCCTTTAATCTCTTCGACATGCTCATAAATCCCTTCGAGCGTTTTATACTGCTGGAGCAGGGGAGTCGCGGTTTTGTCGCCGATCCCTTTCACGCCGGGGATGTTGTCGGACGTATCGCCGACCAGCGCCTTCAGGTCGATGAGTTGCAGCGGTTCCAGAGCGTACTTCTCGCGGAAGTGCGCCACGTCGTAAAGCTCCGCCGGAACACCCGGTTTCGGGATGACCATGCGAATCGTGGTGTGGTCGGTCAGCAGTTGCAGCAGATCGCGGTCGCCCGTGACGATACGCACGTCCACGCCCTGATCCTGCGCCTGCCCGGAAATCGTGCCCATCACGTCGTCAGCTTCATAACCCGCTTTCGACAGGATCGGGATGTTGAACGTCTCGACCATCTGCCGGATGCGTTTCATCTGCGTGGAAAGCTCGTCGGGCATTTTCTCGCGCGTGCCCTTGTACTCACCATACCAGGTGTCGCGCCCGCTCAGTCCCTCGTCGAAGGCGACGGCCAGATAATAGGGGCGGTCTTTTTCGAGGATGTCCATCAGCGTGCGCGTGAAACCGTAAACCGCGCTGGTGAGTTCGCCGCCGCTGGTCATCAGTGGGCGGTTGATCACGGCGAAATAGTGGCGGTAGGCCAGTGCGTGACCGTCGAGGATGTAAAAAACCGGGCGTGTCGTCATCCTGATTTCTCCGGCAAGTGGCGAACATCTGAGCGAATAATTGTACCACATTTGAGGTGAAGTGGGAAAGAAAATCATCAACGCAAAGGCTTTGTAGGGACGAGACTTGTCTCGTCCGTTGACAAAATATTTTCGGGGGATAATGTTGCGCAGCGGACGCGATGGGCAACCGAAGGTTACACCGCGTCCCTACAAGGATTGCTTTTGTTCCCATATCCATGTGCTTTTGATTTCGCAGATACACGAAAAATCGGCACTCTTTTGTGCATCCGACTGCTGATTTTGCACAACTTTTTGTGCAACAGTATAATTGCGCCATTCTGCTCCATCGTTATATTAATACGCAGCCTTCATCTGAACTTCGGCTTTATTGATCACGCCTGAGCATCGGCGTGAACTATGGATTTTGAGAAGGGAAATTCCGGCATGACCCTGAAAGAGCAAATTCAAGCCGTCATCGACGAGACCAAGATCGACGCTGGCGTCGCTGTCTGGCAGATTGAATCCGGCGAGCAGTTCGACATCAACGGCAGCGAACTCTTCCCGATGGCGAGCGTCGTCAAGATTCCGGTGCTGGCGGCGGCAGGCAAACTGCTGGCGGCGGGCAAGCTCTCGTTCGACCAGCGCGTGCCGCTCAAAGATTCGGACAAGAGCATCGGCAGCGGCGATTTGCAATTCCTCGCAGCCGGACTGAACCCGACCTTCCGCGACTTGCTCACGCTGATGATCATCATCAGCGACAACACCGCGACCGACATGTGCATCGATCTGATTGGCGGCGGGGCAGTGGTTGAGCAAACCATGCGCGATTTGGGCCTGGACGACATTTATGTCAAGATGAACGTTAAGGAACTGCTGCGCATGTTGTTCCCACCGGAAGCGCGCAATCTGCCGAAGGATGAGCTTGAGAAATGGGAAGAAACCCACGACGTGGATCGGGATGGTGTGGTATTCAAGCGGACGAGCGAGAACAACGTCAGCACGCCGCTGGCAATGAGCCAGTTGGTCTACAAGCTGTATCAGGGAGAAGTGGTCGATAACCCGACGAAAGATGGGCTGATTGACATTCTGCTCAAGCAAACGCTGAACGCGCGCCTGCCGCGCTTTTTACCGCGCGGCGTGCGCTTCGCCCACAAGACAGGCACGATTGGCGGCACGCGCAACGACAGCGGCATGATGTACATCAGCGACACCAACCACGTGATCATCACCGCGTTCACGATTTGGGACGCGGCGGCGGCCCGAAATCAGCCATTCGTCGAGCAGCAGCGCATCTACGAGGTCGATTCCGCCATCGGCAAGATCGGGCGGCTGGTCTACGACCACTACAGCCAATGAATCTTATCTGAGGTCAGCCCGCGAGCGCCTGCCGCGTGCTGACTGTCGGTTGTATCGGTAGAGCAGGCACATAGAAAAGGGGGTATTGTCGAGCTTGACTCGTCTAACGCTGTACCACCAGATTGTCTATTCGATCAAGTGATGGAAGGAAGGGCTATGTTCTCTCGCAGGAAATCTCGTAATCTTGGTATTCTGTTGGCGGCGCTCGTACTCTCGACCGTCCTCGGCGCGTTCGCGCAGGCCAGCACGGAGACCGCAGGCAAGGGCGGCAAGATGGTCGTTGCTGACCCGGCATCCAACGGTTCGCTCGATCCGTTTGTCGCGTCGTGGCACGATGGCTGGGTCATGTACGCGATCTATTCGACGCTATTCGTTCAGGATAAAGACCTGAACTATCAGGGTTTCCTCGCCGATACGTGGGAAGCGGCGCCGGATGGCAAGTCGCTGACGATCCACCTGATCCATAACGCCAAATTCACCGACGGCACGCCGGTCGATGGCGCGGCGGTCAAGTGGAACCTCGACAAGTATGCCGACAAGGACACGGGCGCGACCGCAGGCGCTGACCTCGTTGGTCTGCTGACCAGCACGACCGTCGATCCGAACGATCCATACACGATCACGCTGAATCTGAACGCCGACTACGCGCCGCTCTACTATGAGCTGGCCGCGCTGGAAATCGTCTCGCCGACGGCTTACCAGAAGGAAGGCAAGGATAATTTCGGCACCGCTCCAGTCGGCGCTGGCCCGTTCGAGCTGGAAAAGCTGACCCCCAACAGCGACATTCTGATGAAGCGCAACCCCGATTTCGATTGGGCGCCCAAATCGCTCTACTCGGATCCCGGCCCGGTCGGTCTGGACGAACTCGACGTGAACTTCCTCGACGAAGACCAGACGGTGCTGGCCGCGCTCCAGACAGGCGAACTGACGGCGGCGGGTATTCCGGCGGCCAACCTGACCGACGTTGAGAATGACCCGAACATCACGGTCAGCAAGGGCGCGCTTCAGGAGATCCGCTACGTCGGCTTCAATACCTCGAAGGCTCCCTGGGACAACGTGAAGCTGCGTCAGGCTTTCGCTTACGCGACTGACCGTGACGAGGTGAACCAGATTGCCTACAATGGCCTCGCCACGCCGATCTATCAGCCGCTGCCGCCGACCATTTGGGGCAACAACCCGGCGCTGGACGCGAACTCGTACCACTTCGACCCGGACAAGGCCAAGCAGATGCTCGACGATTTGGGCTACAAGGATGTCGATGGCGATGGGATGCGCGAAACCCCGGATGGCAAGCCCTGGGACGTGCCGCTGGCCGTGCCGGAAGGCGACGAATATGCGCACATGGCGCAGGCGCTTCAGGGCGAGTGGAACAACGTCGGCATCCCGGTGCAGATCAACACCATGTCGGTCGATGCGCTCAAGGCGCTGACACAGACGGGCAAGCATGATCTGTTCCTGCTCTACTACGGCTACGGTGATCCGAGCATTCTGACCTACTTCTTCGCGCCGGATCGCAAGGGCGGCAGCAACCGCGCGTGGTTCTCGTCTGACGAACTGACTGCGCTGCTGACCAAAGCGGATAGCGACCTGAACCAGACCACGCGCTATCAGACCATCACCCAGTTGAGCCAGTACGTCATCGATCAGTCGCCCTGGATTTTCCTTGAGAATCCGCCGTCCCTGACAGGCGTTCGCAAGGAACTGAAGAACTGGTCGATTCTCCCGAACCAGACCTTCCTGTTCTGGAATTCCTACATCGATTCGTCGGGCAGCTAATTGCTCGCATGAGGTTGGGCGTGGTCGCTTCACGGCGGTCACGCCTGACCCCCTGATACAGAATTCGGCAAATGCGGGTTCTGAGAGGCCGTGAATGACCAAATATATCGTCCGGCGCATCGTTATCGCGCTGCTGCTGATACTGGCAATCGCCGTGATTGTCTTCGTGATGCTGCGCATAGCGATTCCCGGCGATCCCGCTGAAATTCTGGCAGGCGACCGCGCTTCACCGCAGTTGGTAGCGCAGATTCGCGCTAACCTCGGTCTGGATCGCAGCGTGCCGGAGCAGTTGTGGATATTTCTGACCCACGCGCTCACGGGCGATCTCGGTCGCTCGGTGCGCTTCAATCTGCCCGTGTTCGACCTGATCATTGGCGCGTTCCCATACACGGCGGTGCTGGCTTTCGGCAGCGTCACCGTCGGCACGACGATTGGCCTGACCGTCGGCACAATCACGGCGATCAAGCGCCACACCTGGGTCGATCACATTGCGATGGTGCTGGTTGTCTTTTTCTACTCCGTCCCAACCTTCTGGATGGGGTTGATGCTGATCCTGATTTTCGCCGTCGGCCTGCGGGTACTGCCTGTGCAGGGAACCGGAAGCTGGCAGAATTTCGTGCTGCCAATTGCGACGCTCTCGCTGGGGCAAACCGCGCTGATCGCCCGGCTGACCCGCGCCAACATGATCGAGACGCTCAATGCCGCCTACATTCAAACCGGGCGCTCCAAAGGGCTGTCCGAGCGCCGCATCATCCTGATGCACGCCCTGCGCAATACACTCATCCCGATCATCACCATCGTCGGGCTGTCGATTGGCGGCTTGCTCGGCGGCGCGGTTATCACCGAGAGCATTTTTGGTATTCCCGGCGTCGGTCGTTTGGCGATTGACGCGATCCTCGACCGCGATTATCCGATGGTGCAGGGGACGGTGTTGCTGGTGGCCGGTGCTTTCGTCTTTATGAATCTGGTTGTCGATGTGCTTTACGTGTACGTCGATCCGCGTATTCGCTATGATTAGGGAAGCGACATGGTAGACAAAGCCAGTCCTGCGCCAAAGGTCGTTTCGCTCAAGCGCGATTCGGACGTTCGTCACGAGAGCCTGTATACCCGCTCGCTGCGCACGTTTCTGCGCAACCGCGTGGCTGTGACCGGACTGATCGTGCTCCTCCTAATCGTGCTGGCCTCGATCTTCGCGCGCGCCCTGACCACAACGAACCCCATCGCCATCAATTCGAAGGATCGGCTCAAGCCGCCGTCAGAGCAGTACGTCATGGGTACAGACGAGCTTGGCCGTGACATCCTGACGCGCGTGCTCTACGGGGGGCAGATTTCGCTGCAAGTCGGCGCGTTCTCGATTGCGCTGGCGGCCATCGTCGGCGTGCCGCTCGGATTGGCGGCGGGCTATTTCGGCGGTAAGGTGGATAACTGGATCATGCGCGTGATGGACTTGATCCTTGCGTTCCCCGGCCTGATTCTGGTCATCTGGCTGGTCGGCTTGCTCGGCCCCAATCTCTACAACGTGATCGTCGCCATTGCTGTCTTTTCGCTGCCGACCTACTCACGCCTGACGCGCGGCGTCACGCTCTCGATTCGCGGCACCGATTACGTGCTGGCGGCGCAGAGCATGGGCGCGCAGCCGCTCCGCATCATGTTCGCGCATATTCTGCCGAATATCCTCGGTTCGCTGATCGTCGTCACGACGCTCAGTGTCTCCGACGCGATCATTACGGGCGCGAGCCTGAGCTTCCTCGGCCTCGGCGTGCGTCCACCGACCGCAGAATGGGGCGCGATGCTCGCGGATGGCCGCAGCTATCTGCGCAACGCCTGGTGGATCGCCACGTTTCCCGGCATGACGATCACGCTGGTCGTGCTGGCCTTCAATGTGGTTGGCGATGGCCTGCGCGACGCTTTCGACCCTAACATGATCTCGCGCTAGCCAGGGTCATCGCATCAAAATGGGATAGAAGGTCATAAAGGGTCGCAATGAATCGTAGGGACGCGATTGATCGCGTCCGATAGAGCGGACGGCATGAATGCCGTCCCTACAAAACTCGTATCCCCTCTTAGTGACCCGAAGTAGAGATTTGGTGCGATAACCCTCGCGCTAGCGCAATTGGTGATTTCATGCGGTCTGATCTTATGAGATAATGCTCGGCAAAGCACGATCTCCGTCAAGTCAGTTGTCAGTCCCGCCATGAACACTCGGATCAAACCTGAAGTCCTCAGTCCTGTTGGTTATTGGCCGCAGCTTCACGCCGCCGTTGAAGCGGGCGCGGATGCCGTTTACCTCGGCCTCAAGCACTTCACCGCCCGCGCGAAAGTCGGTTTCACGCTCGACGAACTGCCGAGCGTGATGCAGACGCTCCACCGCCGAGGCGTCAAAGGCTATGTGACTTTCAACACGCTAATCTTCGATCACGAACTGCGCGAAGCGGTCAAAACGATTGAGCAAATCGCTAAGGCCGATGCGGATGCCGTGCTGGTGCAGGATGTTGGCATGGCGCAGCTGGCCCACCAAATCGCGCCCGACGTGGATATTCACGGCAGCACGCAGATGAGCATCACCAGCGCCGAAGGTGTAGCGTTAGCGCAGCGCTTCGGGGTGAGCCGCGTCGTGCTGGCGCGCGAACTCTCGCTCAAGGACATTCGCTCGATCCGCGAGCAAACCGACTGCGAACTGGAAATGTTCGTGCATGGCGCGCTGTGTGTCTCCTATTCGGGACAGTGTTTCTCGTCCGAGGCGTGGGGCGGGCGGAGCGCCAATCGCGGGCAGTGCGCCCAAGCCTGTCGTTTGCCCTACGAACTGATTGTCGATGATCAACTCAAGCCGCTCGGCGATGCGCGCTATCTGCTCTC
>DASZXN010000276.1:0-6381 GCA_035545875.1 Phototrophicaceae bacterium | reverse complement strand
TCGCTTACGACGCGCTCGATCAGGGGCAGGAAAAAATCTTCGTGATCTCGACCGACCACCCGGAGCAGGGCGCACAGGTGATCAATCTGGGTCGCTCGCCCGCCTGGTCACCCGATGGCACGAGCATTGTCGGTGCGGTCGATTCGTCGGATGGCACGCAGTTCATCGTCAATCCGTTCAGTGGATCGGGCGTGGGGACGGCGATCATTCCGGTTCCGCTCGGCGCGACCCACATCAGTTGGACAGGCTCGCCGCTGCCGCAGGCGTTGATCAATTCGGGCGGTGTACCAGCAGGACGCAGCGATCCGCTCTACGTCGAGCAGGAAGATCGCGTGAATGCCGATCCGCCCTATCGTCTGAACTCGATTACGGGCGTGAAGGTCGATCAGGCGGTTCTGAGTGACCGGGTGAACGACTCGTTCAACGCCATGCGCGCCGCCGTCAATACGCAGGCCGGCTGGGACTTCCTCGGCACGCTCGACGATGCTTTCTGGAGCATCAACCGACCGCCGCAGCCCGGTGAGGAGCGCCGCAACTGGCTGATGACCGGGCGCGCTTTCTCGATCACCCGCAATGCGATTGTCGGCTTCCCGCCGCCGCTGGAAATTGTGCGCGAAGACCTCGGCGTCGATACCTACTGGCGTGTCTACGTGCGCGTCTCGGATGACGCGCAGTCCGGTCAGTTGGGCGAGCCGCTGCGCGCGCTTCCCTGGGATTTCGCCAGCCGTACCTCTGGCGACGTTGAAGCGTATGACCAGGGCGGCAAGCCGCGTGATGCCGTGCCGTCTGGCTACTACATCGACTTCACTCAGCTTGCCGAGGATTACGGCTGGCTGCGCGTTCCGGCGGGCAACGATTGGCGCGCCAACTCCAACACGATCAACTTCTGGCTGTTTGAAAAGACAGGCGGCCTGAGCTGGTTCGACGCGATGCGTGAACTCTACACGCAGGATCAACTCGGCAATTTCGTGCCAACCGTCACGCCGTCGATTCGCCCGACTGCGCCGCCGCTGCAAATTGTCCCGTCGGTCGTGCCCGGTTCCGGCACGGACGGCGGCGAGTGAGATAGACAGGGAAGCCCATGCAGCGTCAATCGGGCGGCGTTCCCGCCTTCATGCTGGTATTCATCGCGGTTGTGATCTTTGGCGTGATGGTTTATCTCAACGCTCGGCCTGCGCCCGCATTGACCGTGATCGTGCCGACGCAGGGCGCGCCGACCGAGGCGCAGAACGGCTGGGAGCAGGTGCTTCAGCAGGGCTTCGGCAACGACAGCACACCGCTGCCGACGGTGGCGATCCCAACCGCGAATTACGTCGCGCCGACGCTCGCGCTTTCCGGCGCGGTGACGCCGATCTCTCCGGCGGACGTGGGCAGCAATCTCGGCGACGTGACCCAGCAGTACAGCATCGCCGCCTCACCGACCTTTCTGGCGACCGTTGCGCCGCTGGCGACCACCATTCCCCTCACTGAAATCTCGGTGACGCGCCCGGCGAATCAGTGGAATCCGCCGCCGCTGATCCCGCCTGTCTCGCACGATCCGTTGGGACGCGACCATTACTATCTCTCGCGTCCGGTCGATTCGAGCGCGAACAACAAGGGTCTGTTTTACTATTCCTATGGCACCGATGGCCCTGATAACACCTGGCGCATTCATACGGGGCTGGATATGCCCAATCCGATTGGTCAGACGATTCGCGCGGCGGGCGAGGGGACGGTCGTTTGGGCTGGCCCGTCGTTCCAGAGCACCTTCAGCTATGGCAATGTCGTCATGATCGAACACGATTTCGGCTTTGATGGGCGGCGCATCTACACGCTCTATGCGCACATGTCCGCTGTGCTGGTCGTACAGGGACAGTTCGTGCAGGCGGGCGACGCGATTGGTCTGGTCGGCAACACTGGGCGCGTGACCGGGCCGCATGTCCATTTCGAGGTGCGCCTCGGCGATCCGAACAGCGATAAAGTCCCGACCTACGGCGATACCTACAACCCGCTGCTGTGGATGGTTCCCTACGTCGGCACGGGTGTGATCGCGGGTGTCGCTGAGGACGCGAACGGTCACATGGTCAACGACGCCGACATCACCGTGCGTAACTGGGCAACAGGTTTAAATCAGGATACGACCACGAGCTACGTCTTTCAGGGGACGAGTATCGACGTGAACTCCGATCCGGTCTGGGATGAAAACTTCGCCGTGAGCGACATTCCTGTCGGACGCTATCAGGTGATCGCCAACATCAACGGCAATTCCGTCAGCAGTATCGTCAACGTGATTGAAGGAACCACGACCTTCGTCACGTTGCGCGAAGGCGAGCAGGCCACGCCTCAACCCACGACCGCCAGCGGATCGTAGCGGTGGACAAACGTCGGGTTTACAGATAGTATTCCCTTAAGCTATAGGTTACACTCGGCTTGTGCGGAAACAAAAATCGTTCAGGAGGAATACTCCATGCTGAAGATGAAATTACGGCTCCTGTGCCTGCTGTGCCTGCTGTTGCTGTTGGTGACAGCGGTCTCGGCGCAGGGACAGCGCGTTCTGGTTCCAGGAACACCGCTGCAAGGCCGACTTGACGATAATACGCTCGTGCAGGTCTATACGCTTGAGGGACAGGCTAATCAGGTCGTCACTATTTCGGTGGTCAACGAGATTAGCGTTCCACTGGCGCTGATTTTGACCGACTCGTCAGGCACGACGCTTGGGCAGACTTTTGACAATGATGTGACCGGGCAGGTTACGCTGACGAATACCAAGCTGCCTGCGACGGGAACTTACTACGTCACGATCTTTAAGTCGGCAGGCGTAACGTCGGTCAATCTGGTCGAGTTCACGGTCACAGTGACGGTCGCCGCCGCGCCGACGGCGACGGTTGCGCCTGCTGCCACCGCGACGGTTGCGCCCGCATCGACCACTTCACCGTCTTCGACGCAAGAGGCGTCTGGGGCGACGTTCACGACTGGGCAGGTTGTGACGACCAGCGGTCTGACCGTGCAGTTGTCGTGGAACACGACCGATGACCTCGACCTCGAAGTCCGCGATCCGGTCGGCGGTTCGCTCTATTGGGAAACGCCCACCGTCAACAGCGGTGGGACGATTAGCGCGAATGCCAACCAGGGCTGCGCCAACACGACCACTGCGCCGACCGAGACCGCTAGCTGGGCGCCCGGCGGTATTCCGACGGGCAGTTACGAAGTGCTGGTTTACTACCAAAAAGCCTGCGCGGGCGGCGCTCCGGTCAACTTCAGCATCGCTACGACGGTCGATGGCAAGACGCTCGATCCGATCTCCTCGACGATTGCGTCGGGGCAGGTCTTTGTTGCCAGCTTCATCGTCAAGTCGGACGATACGGCTTCGCTCACGGGTTTGAGCGGCATCGTCAACGACAATCTGCCCGATACTGCCGCAGCGATCATGAAGGCGGCGACGCCCATTCAAATCGGCAACGAGGTCAGCGGCATCATCACCGATCAGCAGCCGTACCAATCCTATTCGTTCAGCGCGCAGGCGAACGATGTCGTCACAATGGACATGAATGCCCACTCCGGCAGCCTCGACACTTTCCTGTTCCTGCTTGACCCGGACGGCAACGTCGTCAGCCTGAACGATGATGTCTCCAAAGGCCACACCGACTCGGAGATCAGCAACGCGGTGCTGCCGACGGCGGGAACCTACACGATTGTCGCTACACGCTATGCCAAGAAGATCGGCGGCACGGAAGGGGGCTACACGCTTGTCGTGTCCTCGCAGTCGAACCAGCTTCCGTCAGCTTATCTGAATTTGCCGCAAGGAGCACTCGAAATCCGGTTGCTCTGGAATAATGCTGCTGACCTGCAACTGCTGGTGCGCGATCCGGCGGGGCAGTCCGTTTATGTCGATAAGCCGCAGATCACGAGCGGCGGGCAAATGGTGGCGCTCGGCAATAATAACTGCACGCCGCCGCAGGGCACGCCCTTCTCGTATACCTACTGGCCGACGACCACGCCGCCGCGTCCGGGCGTTTACGAAGTACAGGTTTGGTTCAAAAACCAGTGCAATGATACGTCGCCCGTGACGGCGCACCTCTACATCAACTACAACGGCAAGCAGGTGATCACGGACACGACTCAGCCGATCCTCAACGACCGCTTCCTGACCAGCTTCACGATCACGGCGGACGGTCAGGTGCAGCCGAGCGAAGGCGGCATCATCGACGGCATTACCAGCCTCGACTACCAGTCGCAGGTGGAGGGCGCGGCGACAATTGCGCCGGGGACGCCGCGTAATGGCAGCATCACGCAGGACAGCAAGTTCCAGTTGTACGTGTTCACGGCGAAAGCGGGCGAGACCTACAGCATCGCTATGAACAACACGTCCGGCAATCTCGATCCGTCGCTTTATCTGATCGGCCCCGGTGGTGATCAGGTGGCAGCCAATGACGACGCTGTGCCCGGTACAGACACAAACTCTCTAATCAGCAATCTTACCTTGCCAGCGGACGGACAATATATTATCATAGCCACTCACTTCGGTGCGCGATACGGCGGTACGACGGGAACTTACTCGCTCACCCTCACAAAGACCAGTTAGTGAACCAGAAATGTGCGGAGCAGTCTATATGCTAGGCTGCTCCGCCGCCAGCTACCTGCTGTTGTCGTTATGAAAGCGTTTTCCTTATGAAGCTCCGTTTGATCCTGCCGGGTGTTCTTGCCCTGGTTTTGCTTCTTGCTGCCTGTTCGCCTCCACCTCCGCTGCGTGATGATACGCTTCTTCAGGATACCAGCCTTCTGAGCGACAGCGACCCATCGTGTGCGCTTCCTTGCTGGCGCGGGATCACGCCGGGAAAAACTTCCTGGAATGACGCGCTGACCAAGCTTCAGGCGGACACGACGATTGAAAACGTCAACGTGCAGAGCGACGATCAATCGTCGGCCAAAGTTGCCGACTTCCAGCAAAAAGGTGGAACCTCCTGCTGCCAGATGATCACCGAGGACGGCAACAACGTCACCGTGATTTTCCTGCGCGTCGCGCCGAAGATGTCGCTCGGTCAGTTGATCGAAGCTCAAGGCGAGCCGAAGTATGTGATTGGCAGTCCCTACACCGACACCGAAGCGGTCATGAACTTGATCTACCCCGATAAATCGCTGGTGATTTACGCTTTTGTCGCCGGGACGACCGGCACCCTGAGCGCCAGCAGCGAGATCGTCGGTGTGCTCTACATGCAGCCTTCGGATATGGACTTGCTGCTCAAGACGAGCAATCTGGACGCCTGGGCTGGCTATAAATCATATGAGATTTACTCAACTGCGACGTATCAGGTGACGCCCAGTATCACATTGACACCGACGCCGGGTAGTTGATGGATTTGAACAGGTAAAAAGGACGGGGTATGAGTGAGATCACGGAGAAGCCCACTTCCATGAATGACCTGGTAACAGGCATGGAGTTGAAGGGTCGCGTTAAGCGGATTGAATTGTTTGGAGCTTTTGTCGATATTGGCGTCGGGCACGATGGCTTACTGCACATTTCGCAGCTTGGGCGACCGAACGTTCGCAACGTCGAGGATGTCGTCAAGGTTGGCGAAGAAGTCACGGTCTACGTGCTGCGCGTCGAACCGGACACCGGACGCATCGCCCTGTCGCTGGTCAAGCCGCCCGCGATGCCCTGGGAGGACATCAAGGAAGGCTCGGTCGTGACGGGCACGGTCGTGCGCCTGGAGAAGTTCGGCGTGTTCGTCGAAATCGGCGCGGAACGCCCCGGCATGATCCACGTCTCGGAACTGGCGAGCGGTTACGTGAATTCGCCTTCGGATGTGGTCAAGGTCGGCGATGAGGTCAAGGCGCAGGTGATCAAGGTCAACCGCAAGAAGCGGCGGATCGATCTGAGCCTGAAGGCGCTCGAAGCGCCGCCGGAACCCGTCAAGGTGCCGGAAGACGAAACCGACGAGCGCGTGCCTACGGCGATGGAACTGGCGCTGCGCCGCGCGATGGAAGCTAACGGCCAGACCTACGAAGCGCCTAAGAGCAATTCGCGCAAGCGGGATCGGCGTGGCGATAAGCGTGAGCGTCAGCGCGAGCAGATGGAAGACATCTTCGAGCGCACGCTGCGTAACAATCATCGCGGCTAAACCTTCAATCGGCGGAAACAAAACGCCTGCTCATTTGTGCAGGCGTCAGTAATCAATCTCACATTGGTTTTCAAACAACCCCGTTAGATCGGCAGGGGCGGTCAGGCTTGCGCAGCAGGCATGTCGCCCCTGTTTTGGCGTTTCCGCTCAGGCGGCTGCTGCCTGAGCGCCGAAAAACGTGCGATAGAGCCGCACCCCGGTGATGATGAGCAAAATCGTCATGATCGTATGCTCGGTCAGGCACCAGGGACACAATTCATGGATGCGCGTGAACGAGACGTAG
>DASZXN010000275.1:0-3086 GCA_035545875.1 Phototrophicaceae bacterium | reverse complement strand
GCGCCATTGCCATTGATGGTGATCGGGCTGGCGATCACGGGGAGCATATTACCGCCATCGGTGCTGTTATCCGAGTTGGTGAACTCGTAAATTCCGCCGCTCGAAAGCGTGATCGTGTTCGAGGACGTAGGACAGGTTGTATTGGACTTGTTGATCGCAGCAATCAAGTCGGCGGGAGTGCTGGCGGTGACATTCACCGGGCAATCCGGCGAATGCGTGGGTTTGTGTGTCGGCGCGTTGGTCGGCCAGGGAGTTAGCGAGGGCGCGAGCGTCGGCGTGGGCGTAGCGGTCGTGATTTCCGTCGCGGTGCGCGTGGGCGTCGGCACGCCAGTATCGGTTGGACTCGGCGTAAAGGTTGGCGTGAGCGGCGGCAGGTCGAGCGGCAGTTCAATCGGGTAATTGAGCGTCACCCCTTGCAAATAGCGGAACTGCTCGATGTCGTCCTCCGTGACCGGGCGTGGCGCTGCCCAGGGACACTGGTTGAAAACCTGCCGGTCGTTGGGCAAGCCATCATCGCCCAGATTTTCCGGCTGGGTCAGGCAGACAAACGAAGTCGTGCCCGTAGTCAGCACAACCGGGTTCGGCCCATCGGGATTGAGCGTCACGTGGCCGTCGAGGACGACGATCTGCATCAACTCAGGCACCGCGCCAATATCGCCATAATGGTCGGTGAGATACTGCTGGGTCATTGGGTCTACGGGAATCTCGTAGAGGACGATGGTCGATCCCAGCCGGATGTTCGCGCCGTTGGCCTGAATATCAACCTTCAGGTTTTTCGGCCCCTGCACGACCAGCGCGTTGGGAGCCTGCGTACAATCCGTCCCGGAAATTCCGGTACGGAAATAGAAAGCCTGCATCGGTGTTTTGGTGTCCGCCCCAATGACGGGCAAGGTCGTCAAATCGCCATCGGTACTGATCACCTGCTTGGTCAGCCAGCCGGGAACGCCGCCATAGGCTACCCGTACCCACTGACCGTCGCTGCTGACGGCATCGGCGGTCAGCGCGGTTCCCTGCGGCACGCTGCCGACCACCTGTGAACTCATATCCGGCTGGAAGTAGAGATTACCGCCAATTTGCAGCGTGACGCTGAGGGTCTGGCCGCCTTGAAACGTATCATCGGGCTTGACGGCGTTCTCGATCTGCGAATCGCCGACCAGCATAAAGACGACGTTCTGTCCCGGCAGCGTATCGGGCAGGTTGGCCTGTAAGCTCATGAGGGCGATGCCCCACTTACTCAACGACTCGTCCATCGGCGAAGTCATGAGCGTTTCCAGATCAGGCACGTTCGCGCGCTGGCTCGGCTGGCTGAAATAGCCGCTCGGCTGCGGATTGTTGAACGTCGCGTTGACATCGGTGTAGCCATAGCAGGCGTTGTTGCGCCCCAGACCGCCGCAGTTGCTGCCAACCGATTGAATCGCTTTCTGCACCAAACTGGGGCAGGTGACGATATTTTGCGCGGCAAGCTGTTGATAGCCAACACCAACCCCGGCAAACAGAGCAAGAAGCAGGAGCAGAAAGCGAAACCGCATAATAACCCTCAGTCAGTTGAAATAACGCACAGTACACTAACTATAAAATATCATGGACAGTCCACGCAATCGTCTTGAGGTGGTTCTTCGCTGCGAATTCCGCTGACAATTTTACTAATTACAGAATCCGCCAGCGCGAGCAGCGCTTGCGTTGCGGGCGATTCGGGCTGTGAGAGCGGCGGCTCGCGCCAGTTCTGGCGAATCAGGTGCGGGTGAAACGGGATCGAGGCCAGCACGGTCGCGCCATTGTAAGCGGCTTTGCCCTCCGCAGGAGCGGGATAGAGTTCGATCAGTTCGCCGCAGTTCGGGCAGATTACGTGCGTCATGTTCTCGACCACGCCGAGCACGGGCACGCGCTGTGTGCCAAGCAAATTGACCAACCGTCCGTTGTCGAGATGCGCCAATTGTTCGCGGGTCGTGATCAGCAGCGCGCCATCGACCAACCGGGAACGGACAAACGTCAGCAGCGGCTCGCCTGTGCCCGGCGGCATGTCGATCAGCACCACATCACAATCGCCCCAATCGACGCGGCGCAGCAGGGTCGCAATCACCGCTCCGGCGGCGCTGCTCTCCGGCGCAATCGGCTGATCGTCACCGACCAGCAGCGCCATCGACATGAGCTTGATGCCGTAGCGCTCGAACGGTTGCAGCGGGCGCAGGTCGAGCGCATCGGGACGCGCTTCAATTGGGAACATGTTCTCCTCGCGGCGAAAGTCGAGCGAGCGCTTCTGACGAATGCCGAGCAGCGCCGGAATATTCGGCCCGTAAAGGTCAGCGTCGAAGATGCCGACCTTTTTGCCGCGCGCCGTCAGCGCCGCCGCCAGATTGACGGTCATGGTCGATTTGCCCACGCCGCCTTTCGCGCTGATCATCATCAGCGTGTAGCGGGACGAGGGTTGATTAAAAGGATTGGCGTTCATAATCGATTCGATTTCTAACTCGATTGACATTATCGAAGAATCTGTTTAATTGTAGGGACGCGATAAATCGCGTCCGCCACATCGGACGGCATCAATGCCGTCCCTACAACCTCACCCGCCGTATTTTCCGCCCCTCGGCGGAAGCGAAGCGACGAGAGGAGGTTGGGGGGAGCTTTTATTCCACCATCTGCACGGGCTTGAGCAGGCTTCTATCGAATTGCTCAAAATTCCCTTCGCCGACACGCTCCAGTTCGGCGCGGACGGCGGCAGCGTCGGCGCGAAGCTGCGCCACGTTGATCCCCTGGCACACGTCGGGCAGCGGCGCGAGCCACTGAATACTGCGCAGCAGCATCTTCAGCGCCCCGCGCGGATTATTGCGCGTGATCTGGTAATAAGCGATGCCGACCTGCAAGACGCCCTGATACAACTGGCGCACCGGCCCCGGCTCGCGCATCCACAGCGCCTCGAACTCGTCGTGCTGCTCGTGATACGCGCCTGCATTGAATTTCTGCACCGCTTCGACTGCTCCCGGTGGCAAGGGTTCGTCACACTGGCGATCCAGTTCCGCCAGTTCCTCAGCACTAGGAACGCGCGCCAGTTCATTCAGGATCATCGGCAGTTCGTCAACAAAATCCAC
>DASZXN010000274.1:0-14541 GCA_035545875.1 Phototrophicaceae bacterium | reverse complement strand
ATTGAGCAATCAGGTAAATCAAAAAGCGCCGGGGAAGCCCGGCGCTTTTGCATACGGATCAAGACTTACTTGACCAGCGAGGCGTTAATCGTCATGGGCACGGCGGAAAGCGCCTGCGAGACGATACACCCCGTCTTGGTCGCTTCAGCCATTTCCTTGAACTTGGCTTCGTCGATGCCCTCGACATCGCCTGTCGTAACCAGATCGATGTGCGTAATCTGATTGCCCTTGTCGGTTTTTTCGAGGTGAACCGTCGAAGTGGTATCGACGCTGTTAACCTTGAAGCCAGCTCGCGCAAGGCCAGCCGACAACGCCATCGAGAAGCAGGCGGCATGAGCCGCACCGAGCAGTTCTTCCGGGTTCGTCCCTGTGCCGTCCTCAAAGCGCGACTTGAAGGAATACGCGCCGCTGAAAGCGCCGCTGCCGACCTTCAAAGAGCCGCTCCCCGTTTGCAGATCACCCTTCCAAACCGCTTCGCCAACACGCCCAGGCATCGTTTATGCTCCTTAATATTTGTAAGCTCGAATTTCGCCTTGATAATAACGTAATCTCGTTCGGAAGGCTAATTCCACCAACCCCACGTATCAATCCAATCGAGTTCGTCGCGGTTGGCGACCTCCTGATCATCGTATTCGGCGGAGAGCCAGAGCACCGCTTTGAGCGCCGCGCGCCGCGTCGCCATGTCAATAGACGTGAGCGCCTCGATGACATAGGGCATAACTTCCTCGTCCATCATCCAGAGAGCTTCCGCCGCCGAGTGCCAGACGTGGCTGTTGCTGTCGTTGAGCGCCTGAATCAATGCTGGAGTCGAGGTCGGATCGGCAATTTGGCCGAGCGCTTTGGCCGCCGCGAAACGGACGTAATCGTTATCGTCCTTGAGCAAGGCGTGTTCGAGGCCATCGAGTGCGGAATCCGTGCCAATCGCGCCGAGCGCCTCGGCTGCCGCATAGCGAACGTAGCTGTTGGTATCTGCGGAAAGCGCTTCAAGTAGTTCAGGCAAGGCAGACGGATCGGCCAGGTCGCGCAGGGCTTTAGCCGCTTCCCAGCGGACGTAACTGCTGTCGTCACTGAGCAGCGCGCCGACCAGTCCCGGTGTCGCCGATTCCTCACCCAATAGCGCGAGCGCCTGCGCTGCCGCGCGCCGCACCTCTTTGCTGCGGTCGGAGAGCCGCTCGACCAGCGCGGGCACGGCTGCCGGGTCGCCAATCGCGCTCAACGTCTGCACGACCAGCACGCGGATATGCCGATCCTTATGGGTGAGCGCCTCGACCAGTGCCGGAAGCGCCGACGGTTCGCGCAACTGCCCTAGCCGGTAGAGCGCATGACGCTGCTTCTGTTCATCGCCGCCTCGCAAATCGTTGATCAATTGGTTGACCAGAGATGTGTTTGCCATCGCTGTCTCCACCTATGATGCAGAATGCTTGATCTTAAGTGTATATCCCGCACAGCCGCGTTGCAACGCTCTGAATGGTCAGGTCGGCGGGCATTTCGAGATTGTTGCAACTCGTAACTCTACACTCGAAAGTTGCGTATTCATGTCCGAATTCGTATGCAACGCGGCTGAATCGAAGCGCCAGGTTCGCGCTTGACTCTGAAACGTATTATCCATTATAGTTTGTACACAAATCATTGGTAATCAAATCATTGGCATTCGTATGGATGAACAGCAGCGCAACTTTTTCATGATGACGGTCGAAATCCGCATCCTCGCTTCGATCATGGCCCGGCTTTCGGCGCGTTCGTCCGAAGATCGCTTCAATTCGATGCACGCCGACATTAGCGGCTTGCAGTACGGAATTCTACGCACCCTGATTCATCGTCCGCTGACTCTGAGTGAACTCAGCCACATCTTCGTCCTCGATCCTTCGACGCTCGTCCCGGTGATCGACGCGCTGGAGCGCAAAGGACTGCTCACGCGCCAGCGCGATCCGCAGGATCGGCGGCGAATGCCGCTGCTGCTGACCGAGGAAGGCGTCAAGCTGATTCAGCACATGACAGTCATGAGCGAGGACGATCTCCTGTTCAAGTGCCTGAGCGAGATGGGCGAGGAAAAAACCCAGACGCTGCTCGCCCTACTGCGCGAGGTCATGGAGCGGATGCCTGAGGGTGATGTCATGCTTCAATCGATTTCTTCACGGCTGTACGCCTATCGCGAGGGCGAAAACGTCACACCGCCGCCGGATTGCATCATTCGAAGGGGCACACCAGAAAATGAACACGACGACGAGATCGAACGTACCACCAGAAGACGCACGCGCAGACCGGATCGCAGAGAAAAATAGCCGTTTACATTGGGTTTAAAGACATTCTCTACGATAGATGCCCGATGAGGGAAGCAAGCGAAAATTGGGGAGCAGGAGGGAAAGAAGTTGCAAGGACAAGCGAGTCAACAGTGGGGCGGACAGCGCTCCAAAGGCGGCCCAAACACTTTGGGTCGTTCAATCCGTTATCTGGGTCGCCAGCGCACATCGGCCATTCTTGCTTATGGCGCGCTGGTGATCGCAACGCTGGCGCAGTTGGCCGTCCCGCAGTTGATCCAGAACATGATCAATGCAGTCACCGAGGGCACGGTCGCCACCAACATCATGAACACGGTGAAAATTCCACTGGCGCAGAACCTCGCGCTGGCCGCCGCCGCCAAGCAGGTCGGCACGACGGTTGACGTGCTCAAGGACGCTGCGATTAACTCCCAACACTGGCTGGTCGATGCGCTGGTAATCATCGTCGTATTCGCAGCCGTGCGCGCCGTTTTTTCGTTTGTGCAAGCCTATATGTCGGAGAAGATGTCGCAGGGCGTGGCCTTCGACTTCCGCAACGAGATTTTCGCCAAAGTGCAGCGGCTTTCGTTCAGCTACCACGACCGCAACCAAACCGGCCAGTTGATGATCCGCGCAACCGACGACGTGGAGCGCGTCCGTACCTTCATCGCGCAAGGTCTGGTGCTGGCGGCGCAGTCGTTTCTGCTGTTGATCGCCACGTTGATCATTCTGTTCGCAACCAACTGGAAACTGACGCTGGTCGTGCTGCCAATCCTGCCGATTGCGCTGATCGTGTTCGGCTTCTTCGCCCGCGTGACCACGCCGCTGTTCATGGAAATCCAGAAGCGCCTCTCGGTGCTGAACACGGTGCTTCAGGAAAACCTCGCGGGTATCAAGGTCGTGCGCGCCTTCGCGCGTGAGCAATACGAAGATCAGCGCTTCGGTGTGCCCAATCAGTCGTACTACGAGCAGCAGATCAGGGTCGCGCGGACGTTCTCGTTCCTGTTCCCACTGATCTTCCTGATCATGCAGTTCGGGCAGGCGGCGATCCTCTACGTCTCCGGGCGCATGATCATCACTAACGACCTGACGCTCGGCAACTATCAGTCATTCAGTCTCTACCTGCTCTACGTGTTCTTCCCGCTGGGTCAGTTGGGCTTCATCGTCCAGTTGATGTCGCAAGCGGTCGCGTCATCCAACCGTATCTTCGAAATCCTCGACGCCGAAAGCGACGTGACCGACAAGCCGAACGCGATCACTCTGCCGCCGATTGAGGGACACGTCGAGTTCAAGGGCGTGACCTTCCGTTATTTCAATTCGGGCGAACCCGTGCTGAACAATGTCAGCTTCGAGGCCAAGCAGGGACAGACGATTGCCCTGCTCGGCGGAACAGGCAGTGGCAAGACGACGATTATCAACCTGATCCCACGCTTCTATGACGCGAGCGAAGGTCAGGTCTTGATCGACGGTCACGACGTGCGTGACGTGACGCTCGATAGCCTGCGCAGCCAAATTGGGATCGTGCTGCAAGAGACGAACCTGTTCAGCGGCACCATCCGCGACAATATCGCCTTCGGTCGCCCGGACGCGACGGATGAAGAAGTATTCGCCGCCGCCAAAGCCGCCGCCGCGCACGACTTCATCACCTCGTTCCCGCAGGGCTACCACACGCCCGTTGGCGAGCGCGGCACAACGCTTTCCGGCGGCCAGAAACAGCGCGTGGCGATTGCGCGTGCCCTGCTGCTCAATCCGCGCCTGCTGATTCTCGATGATTCGACCAGCAGCGTTGACCTGATCACCGAGTCGCTGATCCAGAAAGCGCTCGACACCCTGATGAAAGGGCGCACGAGCTTCGTGATCGCCCAGCGCATCACGACGGTACTCAACGCTGACCTGATCCTCGTGCTGGACAAAGGCAAAATCGCGGCCAGCGGCAAGCACGAAGACCTGATGGAGAACAGCGCGATTTACGCCGAGATTTACAACTCGCAGCTCGTCGGCGATGCTCCGGTCGATGAGCCGGAAGCTGCACAGGAGGCCAAATAACATGATGGGACCTATGGGAGGCCCCCAGCGTCTGCTGGAAACCCAAAGCGAGAAAGCCGGAAGCGTGGCCGGAACGCTGCTGCGCTTCGGGCAGTATTTCGGAGTGTACATTACCGGGGTGATCATCGCGCTCGTGCTGATCGTCATCTCGACGTGGGCGCAGGTTGTCGGGCCGGATTACATCGGCCAGGCAGTGGACTGCTATTTCTTCCCGCAGACGACCAGCAACTGCTGGTTCGACAGCACCGTGCAGGCAGCAATCCAAAGCAACACGATTAGCTCGATCAGCATCGATACCAAGCTCGCAGGGATCGGTCACGTCGTGCTGATCCTGATTGGTCTGTTCGTGCTCGGCTCGGTGGTCAGCGGTCTCGGCTTCTATACCATGAGCCGCACCGGACAGCTTGTTCTGAAGAAGATGCGTCAGGATGTGTTCCACAAGGCGCACCAGCTTTCGTTGAGCTACTACTCGGAACACGACGCGGGCGACATCATGAGCCGCCTGACCAACGATACGCAGACGATTCAACAGGTGTTCGGCTTCGCCCTTCTCAGCGTGATCAGCGGCGCGCTACTGATGGTCTGGATTGTCATCAAAATGCTGCAAGACAACCCGGTTTACGCGCTGATCTGTCTGGCGGTCGTACCGTTCATGTTCATCTCGACAGTTTACCTCTCGAATCGGGCGCGCAAGGCCTTCCGCGTCACCCGTGAAGAACTGGGCAACGTCAACTCGGACTTGCAGGAAAGCATCGCCGGGGTGCGCGAAGTGCAGGCCTTCAACCGCGAAGAGGAGAACATCGAGAATTTCCGCCGCGCCAATGCCGCCAACCGTGACGCCAACATTCAGGCGGCAGCCTTCACCAGCGCGCTCACACCAACACTCGAAGCGCTCGGCTACATTGCCATTGGCATCGTGGTAGCTGTCGGCGGCATCTCGGTCATCCAGAACCAACCGCTACTCGGCACAACGCTGATTTCGCTGGGAACGGTCTTCGCCTTCGTCCAGTATGTCCAGCGCTTCACTCAGCCGATCACGCAGATCGCGGTGCTGTGGGCAAATATTCAGGCGGCGGTCGCAGGCGGCGAGCGCATCTTCGCCATCATCGATGAAAAGGTCGATTTGGTCGAAAAGCCGAACGCCAAGCCGATGCCGGCGATCAAGGGCAAAGTCGAGTTCGACCACGTGCAGGCAGGCTATCAGCAGAACGTGCCGGTGCTGAAAGACATTGAGTTCACGGCGCAGCCCGGTCAGATGATCGCCATCGTGGGGCCGACCGGTGCAGGCAAGACGACCATCATCAACCTGATCCCGCGCTTCTATGATGTGACGAGCGGCGCGGTGAAGATCGACGACATCGACGTGCGCGACGTGACCTTCGAGAGCCTGCGCAGCCAGATTGGGATTGTGCTTCAGGACACGTTCCTGTTCTCGGATACGGTGATGAACAATATCCGCTATGGTAAGCTCGACGCAACCGACGACGAGGTGATCGCGGCGGCCAAGCTCGTGCAGGCCGACTCGTTCATCGAGCGGCTGCCGCAAGGCTTCCAGACGATCCTCGGCGAGCGCGGCAGCGGCTTAAGCCAGGGTCAGCGTCAGTTGATCGCCATCGCCCGCGTCGCGCTGATGAATCCGAGCCTGCTGATCCTCGATGAAGCCACGTCGAGCGTCGATACGCGCACCGAGCGGTTGATTCAGAAGGCGTTCGAGCAACTGCTCAAGGGGCGCACCAGCTTCGTGATCGCGCACCGTTTGAGCACGATCCGCAACGCCGATCTGGTCATGCTCCTGCGCGACGGTCAGATTGTCGAGCGGGGCACGCACAACGAGCTGCTCGCCAAGAAGGGCGCGTACTACGACTTGTACATGAGCCAGTTCCGCCGCGAGGAAGAACCCGCCGAAGGCAATGGCAAGGTCAGCGAGGCCGTGCCGAGCAAATAAGCAGCGGCAGTCAACAGCTTTTGTCGGGGCGTCCAACCAACGCCCCGACTTGTCTACAACCCTTATAGACCATCTCGAAAGCGCTGCTGCAAATTATATGTGAGTGCTTTGTTAATATTGCAAATATAACCAATAGACATCCTTTAAAATTCGCATATAATGAACAACAGATTCGTGTAGCCGTTACATCATGTACGGCTTTTTTGTTGACTGGAGTGTGGAAAACAGCCTATGCTCGATGAACTTCAGGAGCCTCCCGAACAACCCCCCGCATCTGTTAAACAACCACTCGACCGCACTCCCCGCCCCACAATCTGGCAGAACGTTCCCGACGAGGATTGGGATAACTGGCGCTGGCAGTTGGCTCACCGCCTCAACTCACTCGATGAGCTTGCGCAGATCATCAACCTGACCGAAGAAGAAATTCAGGGCTTGACGGCAGACGGCGTATTCCGCGTTGACATTACGCCCTACTTCGCCAGCCTGATTGATCCCGATGATCCACTCTGCCCGGTACGTCGTCAGGTCATTCCGCTGGGGCGCGAACTTCAGGCTTTTGAAGGCATGATGGAAGACAGTCTCGCCGAGGACAAGCATAGCCCGGTGCCCGGTCTCGTCCATCGCTACCCGGATCGTGTGTTGATGCTGCTGACGACCCAATGCGCCAGCTACTGCCGCTACTGCACGCGCAGCCGCATTGTCGGCAAACCCGCCGCCAACTTCAGCAAAGCCGAGTTCGATCAACAAATCGAATATCTCCGCAAGACTCCGCAGGTGCGTGACGTGCTCCTCAGCGGCGGCGACCCGCTGACGATTGCGCCGAAGATGCTCGACTACGTGCTGGCGACGCTGCGCTCGATTGAACACATCGAGATTATCCGCATTGGCAGCCGCGTCCCGATCTTCCTGCCGCAGCGCATCACTGACGAATTCTGCGAGATGATAAAGAAATATCATCCGATTTGGATGAACGTTCATATCAACCATCCCAAAGAGATTACGCCGGAAGTCAGCCGCGCATTGGAAAAGCTCGCTTACGCGGGCGTGCCGCTCGGCAACCAGAGCGTGCTGCTCGCCGGGATCAACGACAGTATCAACATCCAGCGCGAGCTCGTGCATAAGCTCGTGCGCAACCGCGTCCGCCCCTATTATCTCTATCAATGCGATCTGGTCGAAGGCGCGGGGCATTTCCGCACGACGGTCAGCAAGGGCATCGAGATCATCGAAGGGCTGCGCGGTCACACCAGCGGCTACGCTGTGCCGACCTACTGCATCGACGGGCCAGGCGGCGGCGGCAAAATTCCGGTCATGCCGCAGTACCTAATCAGCCAGGCCCCCGGCAAAGTCGTGCTGCGTAATTACGAAGGCTACATCACAACCTACGTCGAGCCGGAAGATTATGATCCACACATGATCGATCATCTGGATCGGCTGGCGCAGCGGCGCAGCGAACCGGGTCAGGGCGGCGTGAGCAGCCTGCTCGAAGGCGAAAAAGAGGTGATCAAGCCGGAAGGCTTCGACGAGACTCACGGTCGTCACGGGAAGCATCACCGCTTGAACGCCGACGCGAGCAAATGGATTCCCTATCACAGCGACGCCAGCAGTGAGCCAGCGCCTGCGCCATTCAGCAATAATGGCAATGGAAACGGCAACGGCAAGAGCAGCAACCACCATCATAAGGAAGCGTAAATCATGCGCGTCGCTGTGCTTGCCAACCTCAAGAAGAATGCGCCTCACTGGGATGGGATGCCGACCGACCAGTGGGACGATCTCGACAGCGAAAAGACGACCGACGGTCTCGTCTCGGCGCTTGCAAGCGCCGGACATGAAGCCGTCTTTTTTGAAGCGAGCGTCCTGCCGCCCTTCAACCTGATCGAGCGGCTGCGCGAGTTCAAGCCGGACATCTGCTTCAACATGGCCGAAAGTCACTTCGGCGATGGCCGCGAGGCGCAGATTCCGTCGCTGCTGGAAATGCTGCGCATCCCCTACACGGGCAGCCAGGTGTTAACGCTGGCGCTGGCGCTCGATAAGCCGCTGACCAAGCGCATCCTGCGTTATCACGGCCTGCCGACACCGGAGTTTCAGGTGTTCGAGCGCCCCGATGAGCCAATCTCGCTTGATTTGATCGACGAGCATGGCGATCTGCGCTTTCCGCTGTTCGTCAAGCCAAGCCGCGAAGGGACGAGCATCGGCGTCACGGGTGAAAGCATCGTTCGCACCATCGCTGAGTTACGCGAGCGCCTCGCCCAGTGGAGCGCCCGCTATCAGGAGCCGATTCTGTGCGAACACTACATCGCGGGGCGCGAGGTGATGGTCGGGATGCTCGGCAACGTACCTCCCGCAGGCGAAAAGCGCTTCACTGAGCGCGATCTCGCGTGCGACCTGTTCGAGACACTGACCTTCCTGCCGATCATCGAGTTCGACCCAACGCCGCACGCTGAGACCGAAGCTGACGTGTATACCAGCGCGCGCAAAACCACGCTCGCGGACGACTATATTTACAACTGCCCTGCCCTGATCGAGCCGGAACTGGCGCATCGACTCCGAATGCTCGCTGGGGCGACCTTCCAGGTAACAGGCTGCCGGGACGTGGCGCGCGTCGATATTCGCATCGACAGGGAGACAGGTCAGCCGTACATTCTCGAAATCAACACGCTGCCGGGACTCAGCCCACATTTCAGCGATTTGTGCTTGCAGGCGGACGCAGCGGGCTGGTCACACGAGCGGCTGATCAACACGATTCTCGACAACGCGCTCACGCGCTACGGGTTGCTCGCGCGCAGCGAGCTACCGATTGCGCAGGCGGCCAAATAAGCTGCGTGATTTCGGCTGATCGGCGCTGGCAATTAACGCATGGAGAGCATCAAGAACGGTTTGAGGCGGGGCGACGTGCGACCTTCGGTCGTCTAACGGTTCGCCCCGTTTAAATTCCTCGAACGTCTGCGCGAAGCCCTCGTCAAATACAGGTGCGCCCCTTGTTTCAACCCAGCTTGACCAGATTAGCCTGCGCGTGCCAATGAAGGCGCGCACAGCGTAATGCTTCGCGCCGTCCTGCCATTCCCATTCGGTTTGTGATCGGCGATAGGACATATTTTGATACCTAACGCTGCTGAACCACCCAGAGGACAAGCACCCACATATTGCGAATCGAGGTGACGAGCAGCGCCAACGCCAGCACCGCGACGCCATCCAGCCAGACAGGTTGATCGGACACGAGCAGCCCCAGCGCTATCAGGCAGGCGATCACGTAGCTGAACAGCGGCACGAGCAGATACCAGAACCAGTGCTGATCTTCCAAGCCTGCATCCGAGGCTTCGCGGCGCATCCCGCTCCAGACACGCGCCGCTTCACGCAGGCCAACCACGCCGATGATCACAAGCATCAACGCCAGCGAGATCAGCGTATGCGTCGGGACAAGCATGACGCAGGAAGTCACCAATACAATGCCGAGGTGCAGCAGAATCGGGTTGACGTAGGTGCGGATGCTGCGCTCGTTTTCCGCGTTGACGAGGTGCGCGCCGAGTGAGAGTGAGACGAACATCAGACCAATCAGCGAAGCGGAAGCGCCGCCCGTCACGACGAAGAAGTTCTGCCAGTCATGGAGCGAATCGAGCAGCGACATCGGTCTGCATTTCTACGACGTTCGGATAAGCTCAGGCAAGCTCAGAAAATAACCTCGGAAACCAGAATGACGTTGGCAAATGGGATAAATTCACCGGTGCGCACCGCCGCGCGCGCTTTGTACGTCAACAGGACAAAATCGTTGTGCGGCACTTCCGAGATAGCGATGCCATTGAGCAGCGGCAGCAGCGCGCTGTAGAACTGCGGGCTGTGTTCGGGCAGCTCACTGGCAATAATCGCGTTGGAAATCTGCATTTCGCTCAAAATCGCGCGCAGCACGTCGAGCAAACTCGGCACACCTGCCGATACCGCTAAATCAATCCGCTGAACGGTTGTTGGAATCGACAACCCGGCGTCGGTAACGACGATGCAGTCCGTGTGCCCCAGCCCTGCAATCAGCGCGGAAAGCGGCTGATTCAGCAGTGCGGTCTTCTTCACGTGTCCGCATCCTGACTCGGTTTATCGATGCGCTGGCGCATATTGCGCGCGGATGACGACAGGCGCTGAAAGTAATCCGACTCGGTGATCTCGCTGACCTGCTTATCAACGCGACTGCGGTCGATTTCGATTTGCAGCGACTTGATCTCCGTGAGCGCTTTGTCGAGGTCTTTCTTGACCGCGCCGAACTGCCGCGCGTTCTCGATGGCGATGGCGGCCTGCGTACCGAAGGCGGTCAGCAGGGGGATTTGCTCGCGGCGAAACACGTCCTGCGTGATGCGGTTATCGGCATAGAGCGCGCCGATGCTGCGCCCCTGAAACGTCAGCGGGATACACAGGATCGAGCGCAGATTGTTGTTGACGATGCTTTTGACGTTCTGGAAGCGGTCGTCAGCCTGCGCGTTGGTCGCCAGGATCGCCTGTCCTTCACTCATCGCCTGAGAGACAATACTCCGGCTGAATAAGGCGTCGTTGTCGGCAATATTCTCCTGACTCCAGTTGCGCGCGACCGTCATCTCCAGTTCGTTGGTCTCTTTGTTGTTGAGCATCAGGTAGGCGCGCTCTGCCCCAGTCAGACGGATGATCGTATCCATCACATCTTCCAGCACATGATCAAGGTCGAGCGAGGAGGTGATTAGCGAAAAAGTACGCAGCAGTTCTTCCAACTGCTCCAGTTGATGACCGACGCTTTGCACCTGCTTTTCGGTTTTATCCAGACGATTGTAGAGATTCTGGATGATTCCGCCGATGTCCACCGAAATTTGAAAGCCATTTTGGGTCAGGACTTGCAGCAGGCGAGCGAAAACCGCCTCTAGCTGTTTCGCTTCCGTTGAGCTTTGCTTGATCGCCTCTACTATTTCCGTGGTAAGCGATTGATTTTCGGGCATACACACCACATTCCGACTATGAGTTCATGTCATCGACGTTGAGGAAACGACTAACTCTATGATAACGCAGTCCTTCACTTTGCGGTACTCTCAGGGCGGCTGACTCGCCAGCACGTTAATGCGATTCTCAACGACGTAGCCATCGCCTGCGGGCTGACCATCAACGGTCACAGGCAGGCGATCTCCGGTCGCTGTATTGTAGATACCGATCACCAGCCGATAGCCCTTGCCCGTCGGATCAACGCCTTGCGGCAGCGTCAGCACGCGCTGATCGCTGATATACTCGCCAGCCTGCCAGATCAGTGTTGAATAATAACCGAGCTTCCCCTGCGCGACCGGCCCGTCCCACGAGGCGATCAGGTGATCGTTCTGATCGCGCAGGTGGATATAAATCGAGTCGTCCTGGGGCAGCGGCTGAAGCGCCTGCCAGTAGAAATGCGCGATCACCTTGCGCCCCGGCCACAAATCCAGCCCACCGATGTCATAGCCGAGGTAGCGCACGTCGTCGCCAAAGACGACATCGTGTCCAGCGGGGCCATTCGGCTGTGGCGCAGTCCAGCGGTTGTCGAGGTGTAGCTCGTACACGTCATATTTGAAGATGCCGTCGTCCATGCCCCAGGCGCGCTTCATAATGTCCTGACGATTGAGCGCGCCGATCACCTGATCGTCGGTGATTGGCACATTCTGATACACGCCCGTCGTTTCCGGCTCGCCGTAGACCAGATAGTCGGCTCTGCCCAGTTGATCGAGGCGTGTCGGCACGTCGTTCACGTCGATGTTTTGCAGTGGAAAGAAGAACGGCAGGCGATCCACGCCGGGCGCGTAAACGTTCAACTGCTGACCAGGATGCTGATTCAGCCAGATTTGCAGGCCATCGACGACGTTCATCAGCGCGGCATTGCCAGAACGATAGCGCGCAGTGTCGTCGGGATATTTGTCCGTCCACAAATAATCGCCGCCGCCGTTGGGATCGGCAATCGCGGAGATCACGCCGGGGTAAGCCAGCAGCACGATCACGAGCAGATAGGCGAAGCGGCGCGCGCCGACACCAATCCGCTCCGGCGTGAATAACCGCGCTAAAATCGCCGCGAGCGGCAGGATCATCAGCGGGACAATTGCAAACGAGAGCCGATAGTGATAGCTGTAGTCGTAAAACCAGACGACGAAGTACGGCAGCGCCAGCGCCCAGCCCCAGCCTGCAAGAGAAGCTATGGAGCGCAGGTCATCATCCCAGAGATCGCGCGCCATGCGCCGAACGCAAATCGCCAGCACGATCAATCCCACTCCCAGCAGCGCGAACTCAATCCACGAGAGCGGGCGCACGGGCAGCAAACTCGGAAACAACTGTGGGATGATCGTCGGCACAAGCGCAATCAGTACCAGAAGCAGCCCCAGCGCGCCGAGCCGCCAATCGTAACGCGGATAGCGCACGCGCAGGTAGATCGCCCAGGCGACCAGCAGCGCCAGCGGCCAGCCGAACTCGCCGCCGCTGCGCTGTGCTAACGTCTCCCAGAAGGCCGGGGGAAAGACCAGCGGTGGCAGCCCCAGCGTGATATTCCGAAGGTACCATATCCCGCCGAGCGGCAAGGCGGCGATCCCGGTCAGCAGCGCGACCTGCACACGCGGCCATGCAGCGCGCCAGTTCAAGCGCACGCGCGCCAGTTCAAGCATGACCATCAAGCCAACGCCCAGGATGAACGCGCCCATTGTAGGCTTCGTCCACAGGCCGACGCCGAGCATCAACCCGGCGATCAGGGCGTAGCGGCGGCGCGGCTCGCGGCCAAACCACGCCAGCAGAAAGAAGGCCGCCGCCAGCGTGAACAGGAACGCCAGTGGAATTTCCAGATCGCCCGCGCGCGACCACTCACCGACAGCCGGATAGAGTGCCCAAATCGCCGCAGCGAGCAAGCCCGCGCGCCGGTTGCTCAGGCGCGAGCCGAGCACGTAAGTCGCCAGAATGCTGCCCGCGTGCAGAAAAATCAGCGAGGCGCGGGCGACATGATCATTGATGCCGCTTAACTGCGCGAAAGCGTACTGGAGCGGGATGAACTGCGGGTAGTAGCCAATCGTCTGTGGAATATAGCCAAGCAGCGCGTACAGCCGCGCCTCATAGCCGTAAACCCAGAGCGAATCGTAAGCCGTGAACGGCCAGTAGGCGATCACAACCCAGCGCACGATCAGCGCGGCAACGATTAGCAGGATTAGTAGGCGCTCGTCAGCGAGCAACGATTGATGATCAGATCGGGTTATCGGCAGGGGCGAGGCGTGCCTCGCCCTTATTTTTCGCCAAACAATCACCAGCGCAATCAGCGCGAGTACGACCGTCCCACCGAGGACGCTGGGCATCGTCAGGGTCGCGGTTTTGCTGACCGCGCCGATAGTGCCGAGAATGAACATCCAGGCGGTTAGCAGCATGGGGCCGAGCGCGAAGGCCAGCGTGATCACCTGAATGCGCTGCCGCCACTCAGAGCGCGGTAAAATCGCCAGCGACCCCAGGCCGCCTAAGCCAACGTAAATCCAGAGGAACGCCGGCGTTCCGGCGAGGGTGTCGCTCATCCAGTAGGGCATCGAGTTCTCTCAGGGGCGCAGCGACAGAATACGACCATCGCCCGCGCTGATGTAGACCCAGCCCTGCTCGGTCACCGCCACGCCGAGCGGTCGCTGGGGATAAAAGCCGCTGCCGCGAAAGCTCATCTGCTCCAGCGTGAAATTGGAACCGGGAGAATTATCCGGCTTATTGGGCATGAGCAGCGCATACGTACCCGCCTGCGGATCAACCGTAACAACGGCATATCCGCGCAGATCGAGGTTGTTGTACGAGCCGCTCAGGACGACCAGCAGCTTGCCTTCGAGCGACGGGATCGCCGTACCGCGATAAACCGCCAGCGCGGATGGATTGCTGGCCGTCGGGAAGGCAACGACAGGCGGAGTCGCTTTGGAGCAGTCGAAGCCGTTCAGATCGGGTGTGTTGTGCAGGCCAACGCAGTACGGAAAGCCGAAATCGGTATCGGTTTGGTCGAGCGGCACGCGATCCAGCTCGTCGAGATCAGGCGTATCGAACAAACCATCGCGGGCGCTGTCTACGACGTACAGATCGCCATTCATGAAGGTCAGCGCGGTCGGCTCACGCAAGCCCGTAGCGATGATCTGGCGGTCGCTGCCATCGGGGGCAAAACGCAGAACTGCGCCACGCGCTGGATCAGGCGAGACGCAGAAATCGCAGGGAGCGCCCGTCGCTACGTAGATGCGGCCATCATCGCCAACCGCGATTCCACCTGTCCAGAAGCCACCACCGGACGGCAGATCGCTAACAAGCGTGGTCAGCGTGCCATTCTGCCAGCGATAG
>DASZXN010000273.1:0-22830 GCA_035545875.1 Phototrophicaceae bacterium | reverse complement strand
ACGATTTCCCCTTCATCTGGAGCAGAAATTGAGTGGACAGGAAGATGAAACGGGACAACGGCGATTTTAGCCTTCCGATGAACGTTTGCGACCCCGCAGTCGGCGGTTCGCGGCGCGCAGCGGTGGACTGAGCAGCCGCCGCCCACCTTTGACGAGCGCCTGCAAGCCACGCGCCAGCGCTTCGGGTTTGGGTGGCTCGACCAGCGGAAACGGATCGCCGCCCCGCGCCGCGATGATCATGTTGGCAGCGGCTATCGCGGTGGTACAGGAGCGCTCCATCCAGAGTGAGGGGGTCGGGTAGCCGATCCAGTCGCCGCAGGCATAGAGATGTTCCCAGGGCGTGTTCACGTGCAGGCTGGCGGCAGTCGGCACGCGGAATTGGGTGTGACTTTTGCTGTTGCGCCGTACCGCCCCGTGAACGTAATGACCGCGCAGTTCGGGGAAAGCGCGCTGAAGCTCATCGACGGCGCGGATCAGGATCAGCTTATCCGGCTCATTGTTCTGCGCATCGCTGCCGTAAAGATGCAGCTCGACCGCGCTGCCGCCGGTCTGCGCGTTCCAGCGGCGAAACTCGTCCTGCATTTTGTGCAGCCAGAAAAAGTTGTCGAAGGCGAAATCGCCCGTGAACATGCCGCCGGTCGAACCGTGAGTCGGTTCGCGGTCGAACCAGAGACGCGCAGTCGTCGTGCGCACGCTGCCGGGAAAGCGCAGCCTGCGCGCTTCGGGCGAGGTCGTGCCTGTAGCGTAGAGCAAGCGCTGGGCAGCAGGCGCATCAAGGGCGAGGATGACGTTTTCGGTCACGACCGCGCGCCGACCGCCAACCGCCTGATCTTCAACGCTGACGCGCCAGCAGTCGCCAGAGCGCTGCAAGCCGAGCGCGGTCGCCCCGTACTGAATTTTGCCGCCGCGCTGTTCAATCGCGTCGATCAGCGGGCAAATCAGGGCTGTATTGGAATTGGCGGGGAAGTAATACGGATGCCAGGTATCACGGCGCAGCATCGTGAAAAAGCGCAGCGCGGCGATGAAAGCCGTCACGCTAATCGAGTCTTCAGGTGCGGCGAGCAGATTTTTACCGAGGCCGATGAAGGTCGCGCGCAGATTGGGCGTCCAGCCGCGAAAATATTCGTGCATCATTAGGCCGTCGAGCGCCGATTCTTCCATAATGGGGTCGTAGCCGACCGTCCAGAGCAGGCTGGCGAGAAATCCCGGCAGCGAGAGGAAATCGAGCGGGGTAATCGTGCTCCAGAAACGCGGGCGAAAGAGCAGTTGCAGGTAGTGAAAAGGCGCGGGTAGCCAGCGCGAACGGACGGCAGTCCCCGCCTCGACGCGGCGCACCGCCCGCCGCCAGCGATTGATCCACTCCTCGCCATCGGACGCTCGTACCTGTGTATTCGTGAAGCGTTCGAGCGTAGCGCGCATGTTGCCGTAGCCGCCCCAGAGCGCGTGAATGCCATGCTCGGTCGGGAACGACCACGTTTGACCGCCGTACTCGAAGGTTTCAGGATCGCCGCCGGACAAGCGCCCGCCCGCGTAGAGTTGATCGGCTTCCAGCACGAGCGGCGGAATGCCGCGCTCGGCGAGATGTGCGGCAGCGGTAAGTCCCGCGATACCGCCGCCGATAATGGTCACAGGGAAAATGTCGGAGTCGTCCATGCTGGCCTTTGATGCAGGATGCTCCTGAATTATCGAGGATAAAGCGGCCTGGCGATGCTTAACGCACGGCAACGATGTGAGGGTGTTTAGAAGTCAAAGAAAATCATCAACGCAAAGACGCAAAGATACAGACAAAGACGCAAAGGTCAAGATTAAGGGGCAGGGTTAAGCCCTGCCCCTACAAGAGCGATAATCGGTTTAGAGGAAGTTAGTTGCCGACGTGTTCCGGGACGTAGACGGGAGTCAGCCAGTCGCGGTATTTCGGCTCGCGGCCATAAACAACGTTGAAGAACGTCTCGCGCAGCCGCTGCGTAACCGGGCCGACCTCGCCTGTGCCAATCGGACGATGCTCGATCTGCGTAGCGGCGGCCAGTTGAATCCCCGTGCCGCAGAGGAACATTTCCTCGGCGAGATAGCACTCGGTACGGTCGATGTTGCGCTCCTGCACCTCGACGCCGAGTTCGTTACGCAGCAGTTCGATCAGCGAACGGCGGACGATGCCCTCAAGCACATTCGCGTTGATTGGCGGCGTGATCGCCACACCTTTGCGGACGATAAAGACGTTGGCGGCGCTCGCTTCGGAGAGGTGGCCGTCCTCGTTGAGGACAATTGCCTCGTCGTAGCCTGCCAGCACCGCGTCCGACTTGATCAGCGCGGAGTTGGCATAGGCGCCAACGACCTTGCCGCGCGCGGGGATGGCGTTGTCATCGACGCGCCGCCACGCCGAGAAACAGACGTGCAGCCCTTCCTCGTGCTCGACGTAGCTGCCGTAGGGAAAGCCGAACATCGTCATGGAATCATCAATGTCGTGCAGGCGCACGCCGATGCCCTCGCTCGATTTGTAGGCAACCGGGCGAATGTAGACGTTCTCGTGAAAATCCTCAACGCGCAGCAGTTCGATTAAAATATCGGTCAACTGCTCTTCGCTGTAAGGCACGCGAATACGCATCAGCCCGGCGGACTGGCGGAAGCGCTCGAAGTGGTCGCGGGCGCGGAAGATGAACAACTGGCGCTCGTCGGCGTTCCAGTAGGCGCGCATCCCGGCGAAAACGCCCGTGCCGTAGTTGAAGCTGTGCGTCATCACGCTGACTTTAGCATCCTCAATCGGGACGATTTTGCCGCCGAAAAAAGCATATTTGGGCAGGTTCACAAGCGACCTCCTGAATTCACTCAATGGACGTAAGTGGGTCAAAAAACAAGCGATTAGCGATTCGCCATCAGCGAAAAGCGAATATCAATTCACCCATGTTTACACGGGCTAAACGCTTGACGTTCATTATCGGGGAAGCAATACAGGCGAATCAACAGCCACACCTGACCAATTCTTATGGCCCGGTGAGCGCCAATACGTACAACGCGCTGAAAATGACGATCCCGGCGACCAGCAGCGCCACGCCGACCACACGGATGAAGGGCGCTGCGCAGCGCAAGCCATCCGCGATCAGGATAATCAGCGGGAAGAAGCAGAGCGAATAGCGCCCGAAGCTCTGCGTAAAGGTGACTTCGTGTGTACCGTAAAAGTAGTTGATCCGGCTCACGAAAAGCAGAATAAAGCCAAAGGTATAGGCGATCAGCGGCAGGCGGCGGTGTTTGGGAAAGCGCAGCGCGACGAAAGCCAAAATCAGCGTGATCACCAGCGCCCACAGGTCGAGGCTGCTGATGGCGAAGGGATGGGCAATCAGCCAGCGGAAATTGGTGATCAGGCCGTCGAGTGGATTGGTGAAATAGTTGTAAGAAATGTTGGTATAGACATCGCCGATGGAAGGCAGGCCGATGATCTGGCGGTAGGCGACGAAAGCGACAAATCCGAGCGGAATCAGCACGAGCGTCCAGCCCTGCACGATAGCGCGGCGCGTTTGATCGAGCCACGCACGCGACCGCAGATCGGCCAGCGTGAAGCCGTTCTGCTCAAGCAGAAGCAGCCCGGCAATCGGCAGGAGCAAAATCCCCTGCGAGCGCGCCAACGTCGCCAGACAGCCGCAGATCGCGGCCAGCAGCCAGCGCTTTTTCGTGCCGAAGTAGAACAGTCCGAGCACCATTGCCAGATAGATCGACTCAGACATGGGCGCGGCAAAGAAATAGGAAAGCGGCAGCAGCGCCGTGACGATCACCGCCCAGCGGCCAAGCTGACCATCTGCGTCACCGTAATAACTTTCGCAGAGCTTGAACAGCAAAGTCAGTGCCAGCCCAAAGGCCAGCGTCTCAAAGATCATCGCCGCCAGATCGAGCGGGATCGGCAGCACGTCAAGCACGCGGATCGAGAACGGAGTCAACACGCCGAACACAGTCGGGCCGGGATTATCGAGGCGGTAGCCGTTGGCCGCCAGATCGAGGTAATGGACAGCATCCCAACGCCGCCAGACGCCGAAAATCAGCTCCTCAGCGGGCGATTCAAGTTTGGGTAACTGCGCGCCAGCGGTATGGAAATCGACCTGAACGCCAGTCAGGTGCGCCCCAACCACGCTCCAGACCAGCGCCAGCCACAACCCCAGAAACAGGCGGTGCGCCAGCGCTACCCCGAACCCCCATTTGACTGCCCGCATATCCGCTCCGCCATTTGGTCGCTATAATCACTCGCATTATAGGTGAGGGCGTCGGAATTGTTGCGTAATGGTCGTGCATTGAGCTGGTCATGAGTGAGATTCGCATCCACCGCCAGAAGCGGCGCAGTCTGGTGATGAAGCGCACGCCGGTAGGACTGGTGGTGTTCATCCCGAACTGGCTCAAGCCGGACAGCCCACAGGTACGCCAGTTCATTGAGGAGGGAATGAAAAAGCTGGGCGTGCCTGCCCCGATGGTCGAGCAGACGAGTATCGATGATCTACGCGCGTTGGTGGCGCTGTGGGCAGAACGCCTCGGCGTGCAGCCGACGCGGGTGCAGTTCCGTGATATGTATCAGAAGTGGGGATCGTGTTCGAGCAAGGGCAACATTACGCTCAATACGGCGCTGTGTACCATCCCGCGCGAACTGGCGGAATACGTGGTGCTGCACGAGGTCGTGCATTTGCGCGTGCTCAATCATAGCAAGGCGTTCAAGGCGCTGATGTCGGCGCACATGCCGGATTGGACAGCGCGGGAGGATGTTTTAGATAATCTTTTGAAGAGGAAAAGTGATTAGCCGTTAGCGGTTCGCACGTATCGAGAACGGACGCGATCAATCGCGTCCCTACTAAAAACAATCACGACCATTTATTCTTCGCCGCCCATTGGAGGCCGCTATGCTGCATCAAATGCGCTTGACGATTGAGAAAATGGAGCGCCGTCTGGAGCTGATCGCGCCGCTGGTCTATCGGCGGCGGGCGGCGATCCCGGCGTTCCGTTTGAAAGAACTGACCCGCCCGGAGGATAATCCGCCCGTGAACGATGATCCGAGCGGCTGGCCGATCATCGAGCCGCAAAGCTACTGGGGCAGACGCGACCTGAATTTCCTCCTGAGCGGCAGCTTCAGCGTACCTACCGACTTTGATAAATCCGCCAAAGTTGCGCTCTACCTGCCACTGGGCGAATCGGGCGACTTCAGCCACCCGGATACGCTTGTCTACATCGACGGCGAACCTTATGCGGCGGCGGATCGGCATCATCAGGAAGTTGTACTGCCGGATCGCTGGCGCGACGGCACAACACATCGCCTCGCGCTGCACGGCTGGACGGGATTGCTGGCATGGACAATCGCCGATCCGGGCACGAAGCTGTTCATGCGCGAATGCCAGGTCGTGCAGCTCGACCAGCCGACGCGCGATCTGCTGGTGGCGGCGCAGGTCGCCCTGGAAACGGCGCGCGAGATCAGTGAGAACGATCCGGCGCATGACCGACTGTTGAACGCGCTCGAAGCCTGTTTCAAGCTGCTCGATACGCGCGAGCCGCTCGACGAAGGTGGACGCTTTTACGCCAGTGTCGCGCCGGCCTACGCCGCGCTGCGTGCCGGGATCGCGGCAGCAGGCGCGCCGCTCGACGTGCAAATCGTGGCGACAGGGCACGCCCACATCGATACGGCGTGGCTGTGGACGCTCGGTCAGACGCATCGCAAGGCGGGCAAGACTTTCCATACGGTGCTGCGGCTGATGGAGCAGTTCCCCGAATATCATTTCGTCCAGAGCCAGCCGCAGTTGTACGATTTCGTGCGGCAGGATTACCCGGCACTGTTCGAGGGGATCAAGGAGCGCGTCGCGGACAAGCGCTGGGAGCCGATTGGCGGCATGTGGGTTGAGGCCGACTGCAACATCACGGGCGGCGAATCGCTGGTGCGCCAGTTTTTGCTGGGGCGCACCTTCTTCCGCAAATACTTCGGCGCGGACGCCGAAGCGCGCGTATTGTGGCTGCCGGACGTGTTCGGCTACGCCTGGAACCTGCCTCAGTTGATCAAGCTGGCGGGGCTGGAATACTTCTTCACGATCAAAATCGGCTGGAACACCTACAATCACATGCCCTACGACTCGTTCTGGTGGCAGGGACTCGACGGGACGAAGGTGTTGACCCATTTCAGCACCACGCCGGAAGCCCACGACATTCACAGCAAGGCGACCTACAACGCCGAGATTCGCCCACGCACGGCGCTCGGCACATGGCTCAATTTGCAGCAGAAGGCCGAGGAACACGAAATCCTGATGAGCTTCGGCTGGGGCGACGGCGGCGGCGGCCCCACCCGCGAGATGCTCGAACAGGGGCGCGAACTGGCGAATTTCCCGTCGATGCCGCAGCTTCGGCAGGGCAGCGTCGGTCAGTTCTTCGCGGATTTGGAGCGTGAGTCGGGCGCGGCGCTGCCGACGTGGAACGGCGAACTGTATCTTGAATATCATCGCGGGACGTACACGACGCAGAGCCGCAACAAGCGCGGCAACCGCAAGAGCGAGTTCCTGCTGCATGACGCGGAGTTCGTGAGCGTGCTGGCTTCCCTGCTCGACGCGAGCTATCAGTATCCGCACCAGACCTTCCACGACGCCTGGGAACTGGTCTGCCTGAACCAGTTCCACGACATCATCCCCGGCAGCAGCATTACGCCCGTCTACGTCGAATCGCAGCAGCACTACGCGCAAATTCGTCAGATGGCGGAACAGGCGCGCGACGAAGCGATTCACGTGATTGCGGGGCAAATCGGCGGCGACGTGCTGGTGATCAACCCGACCGATTTCAACCGCGACGATCTGGCCTTCTGGAACGGCAGCCTGCAAGCGGGTCAACGGCTGCGCACGGTCGATCAGCGCCCGATTTACACGCAGGCCAGCGCCAACGGCACGTGGCTGTCGCTGGGCGATGAAGCAACCAGCGGCGTATGGTCGCGCTTCGGCATCACGCCGCTGGTCATCGAGAGCGGCGACGCGCCAGCGCTCGACAGCGGCCTGACGGTCACGCGCAACCTGCTCGAAAACCGTTATCTGCGCATCGAACTGAACGACGCAGGCGACCTCACGCGGATTTACGTCAAAGACGGTGGCAGAGGCGTGGGCTACGAAGTGATGCCGCCGAATACCCTTGCCAATCAATGGCTGGCGTTCGAGGATCGCCCAAATGGGAACGACGCCTGGGACATTGACATTTTCTACGAGGATCACGTCTGGACGAGCGAACCAGCGACCTCGGTGGACGTGCTCGAAGCGGGGCCGCTGCGCGCTACACTCGAAATCAAGCGCAAGATTCTGCACAGCGAATACGTCCAGCGGATTTCGCTGGCCTACAACAACGAGCAGATCGACTTCGATACGTGGATCGACTGGCACGAGAAACACGTTCTGCTGAAAACGGCGTTTCCGGTTGACGTACTGTCACCGAGCGCGACCTTTGAAGTTCAGTGGGGCAACGTGCAGCGCCCAACGCACAAAAATACCTCGTGGGACTGGGCACGCTTCGAGACCTGTGCGCACAAGTGGGTCGATTTGAGCGAGGGCGGGCGCGGCGTCAGCCTGATTAACGACTGCAAGTACGGCCACGACATTCACGACAACGTGATCCGCCTGAGCCTGCTGCGCTCACCCACCAGCCCCGATCCCGTCGCGGATGAGGGCGAGCATACGTTCAAGTACAGCCTGCTGCCGCACCGCCGCTCATGGCAGTCGCAGACGGCAAGCGCCGCCTATGAACTCAACGATCCGCTGATCACGGCGGCGGGCAGCGGCGGCTCCGGCGAGCCGAAATTCGCGGACGGCCTCGTCTCGATGGGTCACCATCGCAACCACACGATTATCGAGACGATCAAGCAGGCGGAGGATGGCAACGGCATCATCGTGCGGCTGTACGAGTACAAACGGATGCGCGGCGCGATTGACCTCAAGGCGGCTTTCCCGATCCGCGAGGCGTACATCACCAATCTGCTCGAAGAAAATCAGGAGCCGTTGCAGTCGAACGGCGTCAGGGTGCGGCTGGAGATCAAGCCGTTCCAGATTGTGACGGTACGCCTAATCCCCGCATAACATCCCTGATCCGATTTGCGTAGGGGCGCACAGCCGTGCGCCCCGCCACGTTACCACCTATGTCACGTCGTGGCGCGGCGTGCCGCGCCTCCACTGTGCCCTTGTTCAGACACATCATAGATACCTCTGAACAGAATCCAGATACCGACGGCAAATTCAAAGGGGACGTAGGGAAGATATACGACCATTGAAACTTGAAAGCCAAACAACACAAACAATGTCGCTATAAGGGTGAAAACTGTCGTGATCAGCCCCCAGAGCGATAGGATACGCGGAACAATGCCCGATTGGTACATCAGATAGTAAAACAGAATGCCACCACAGCCAAATACAAGCATGTGCAGTGTCGCACCTCCAAAATCCATTGATTGGAGTGCTACATTCCCTATCACCTGCAAATCTCCCGGATAGCCGGTTGCCGCGTATTCTTGGCTGATGGGTACGAGCGCAAATGCCGCTATTCTGCTGACCGCCAACAGCACCGCTTCCAGCACGTAGAAGCCCAGCGCAATGAGGGCTACCTTTTCGCTTTGGTTCCTCAAGGCTAAGAATAGAATTACACCCAAGAAGATAATCCCCAGAGCAGTGAGCATATCAAGCAAAATGTTCGCTCTCATCAAAAGGGCATTATTCGCAATATTGATCAGACTTACACGAATGTCGCCGGGTACGATCAGCGCAGGGCGCAAAACTACTCCACTGATCAAGGATGTGAAAAACTGAAGCAGAAACGCCACACCGAGGATTCTTGAAGGACTACTTTTAACCATCATTTTGATTCCTTCTTTTGCAATGATCTTGAGGTTCACCAGATTCAAGACAACGCGCTGAGAGAGGAGGTGAAGATGATATGTCTTAATTTCTGTTTGATAGTTAGTACGGAAGATAGTCGCATCGGGTTACACCTGTGCTTGAAGATCACTGTTCCGATCCATCTCCAGACAGCGATACCTGCACCCTGCTCAAATGCCACCAATATCTTCCACTTCCCGTACTCGCTTTTGATCGTTGCATAAGTGCGTGCTAAGAAGTCGATGAATCCCGGCCAGAAAGATTGCAAATCAAATTAAGATCACGTAAAATGAGAGACGAAATACGGGATGTAACACATCTCGAAAGAACGATTGAGTAGGTAAAGGGAACCCAAATGGCGAAGTTAGAGAATCTCAACGACCTGTTGGTGGAACAACTCGAAGACCTCTACGATGCCGAAAACCAGTTGACGCGGGCGCTGCCGAAGATGGCGCAGGCCGCCTCGTCGCCTGATCTTAAGAACGCTTTCAACACGCATCTGACCGAGACCAAAGGACACGTTCAACGGCTGGAGCAGGTGTTCCGGACGCTCGGCAAGAAGGCGGAACGCAAGACCTGCAAGGCGATGCAGGGATTGATCGCGGAAGGCGACGAGACCATTCAGGAAAATGGTGATCCTGAGGTCAAGGATGCCGCGCTGATCGCCGCCGCGCAGCGCGTCGAGCATTACGAGATGGCCGGGTACGGCTCGGTGCGCACCTTCGCGCAGACGCTCGGCCTGACCGATGTTGCCAACACGCTTCAGCAAACGCTGAACGAAGAAGGCAACGCCGACAAGAAGCTGACCCAGATCGCCGAAGGCCACGTCAACGAGCGCGCCCGCTAAACGATCCGCAGTCAACCCAGGGTGGCTTTGCGCCACCCTTTTTGTTGCCTCCATCACCTCGGTGTGATGGACACGCTAGGCCGCCGTAGGTTGTGGCGCGTCTCTGCGCAAGCTGCAATTTGACCATTCGCAGGTCGGGCAGCGAGCGAAGGCAGGGAGTGGCGAAGTGAGGATATGGTTCATTCGGGCGAGGTGTGTCTCGCTTCTACAGCCCCTCGGAATTCCCCATTTTCCGAAGGCCAAATACTTGCATTGCGCCGGGAAATTGGTTATATTCTCCGCCTAGCGCATGTAAATCTTCCTCGGAAATTGGTCGCAGGGTTCCACAAAGATTCCTGTTGACAGTTCGTGCTTTTCTCCTGTATAATCTCCATTCACGTCGAACTAGGCCTCTGTATCTTTAGGATGCGTCTAATTCCGTCACCCACACATTCACGGATCGGTAGTCGATAGCAAGCTGCTGCATCCGCATTTTTGCATTTCCTCTTTTTATCCTGCCTTAGACCGAGGAGCGGTACTTTGCCACGATTAACTCACGTAAAGAATTACGCTCGTACCCCTGATGTGCAGGCGCTGCCCTCACTGATCGAGGTGCAGCTTGAGTCGTTCAAGTGGTTCCTCGAACAGGGGCTGGCCGAGTTATTCGACGAGATCAGCCCGATTGAGAGCTACAACGGCAATCTCAAGCTGTACTTCCCCGGCAACCGACCGGAAGCTCAGGAATTTGGCCTGCGTTACTGGTTTGAGGAACCGAAATACAGCGAGGAAGTCTGTCTGGAGCGCGACATGTCGTTCGCGGCTCCGCTGTACATCCGGGTCGCGCTGGTCAACCGCGAAGCGGGCGACCAGACGATTACGTCGGACATCTTTTTGGGCGATTTCCCGATGATGACCGAAAAAGGCACGTTCATCATCAACGGGACGGAGCGGGTAGTCGTCAGTCAGTTGATCCGCTCGCCCGGCGTCTACTTTGACGCCGAGGAAGACCGCACGACCGGTCGCCTGCTCTCCAATTCCAAGCTGATCCCGGATCGCGGCGCGTGGATGGAATTCGAGACGCGCAAGAGCGATTACCTGACGATCAAGTTCAACCGCAAGCGCACCATTCCGGTGACGATCCTGCTGCGCGCGCTGGCCGCCGTGAAGGATCAATTGCCGGATAATATGTCGCCGATCCAGACGGGCAGCGACGAAGAACTGAAGGCGTTGTACGCCGAGGTCGATAACAACCCGGATCACCAGTACATGTTGAGCACGCTCAAGATGGAACCCATCTGGGAACCGAAGAAGGATCAGACGGTCGCGCAGGCAGCGCTGATCGAGTTCTATCGCCGGATGCGCCCCGGCGACCCGCCCACGCTCGACAACGCGCGTGAATATCTCGAAAGCCAACTGTTCGACCAGCGCCGCTACGATCTGGAGCGCGTCGGTCGCTACAAGCTCAACCAGCGCCTGCGCCTCGACGGAACGATTGCCCGCACGACGCGCACGGTCACGAAGAATGACATCGTGAAGCTGGTCGAGCGCATGATCATGATCAACAACGGCAAGGCTGGCCCCGACGACATCGATCATCTGGGCAACCGCCGCGTCAAGACCGTCGGCGAACTGATCCAGAACAAGCTGCGCATCGGCCTGCGCCGCACCGAGCGCGTCGTCAAGGAGCGCATGTCGATCCGCGAGTCGGACAACCTGACGCCCGTGACGCTGGTCAATATTCGCCCGGTGGTCGCCGCCATCCGCGAGTTCTTCGGCTCCTCGCAGCTCTCGCAGTTCATGGAGCAGACCAACCCGCTGGCCGAACTGACGCACAAGCGCACGCTCTCGGCGCTCGGCCCCGGTGGTCTCCGTCGTGAGCGCGCCGGCTTCGACGTGCGCGACGTGCATCACAGCCACTACGGACGCATCTGCCCGATTGAGACGCCGGAAGGCCCGAACATCGGCCTGATCGGTCGTCTGGCGAGCTATGCGCGCGTCAACGAGTACGGCTTTGTCGAGACGCCCTATCGTGAAGTCATCAAGTTCCTGCCGCCGAATGATCCCGATCTGATTGGCCGCGTCATCCGTGAGGATGTGGTCGATGACGCGGGCAAGACGCTGGCGGAAGAAGGCGCAGTTGTCGATGAGAAGCTGGCGAAGAAGCTCGCCAAGCTGGAGCGCGTGCCCGTGATGCCGTTCGTCGGCACCGAGATCATCTACATGTCCGCCGATCAGGAGGACAATTACGTGATCGCGCAGGCCAATGCTCAACTGGGGCCGCGCCGCGAGTTCATCAGCGACCGCGTTTCGTCGCGTCACAACCAGAAATTCCTGTCGTCCCCGGCACGCCGGATCGACTACATCGACATCGCGCCGCGCCAGATCGTCGGCATCAGCGCCGCGCTGATCCCCTTCCTTGAGCACGACGACGCCAACCGCGCGCTGATGGGATCGAACATGCAGCGCCAGGCCGTGCCGCTGCTCCGCCCCGACGTGCCGATTGTCTCGACGGGCATGGAGAGCCAGGCGGCGTATGACAGCGGTCAGGTACTCGTGGCTGATGTCGAAGGCGAAGTCACCAGCGTTCAGGGCGACCGGATCGTCATTCACACCACCGCAGGCGACGAGCGTGTCTATCGCCTGCGCAAGTACAACCGCTCGAACCAATCGACCTGCATCGATCAGCGCCCGATTGTGGTCAAGGGGCAGCACGTCAACAAGGGCGAAGTGATCGCCGACAGTTCCTCGACCTATCTCGGCAGCCTCGCGCTCGGTCACGACGTACTGGGCGCGTTTCTGTCGTGGAACGGCGGCAACTACGAGGACGCGCTGCTGATCAGCGAGGACATGCTGCGCAACGACAAGTTCACCTCGATCCACATCGAGAAGCACGAAGTCGAGGCGCGCGATACCAAGCTGGGGCCGGAAGAAATCACCTACGACATCCCGAACGTCGGCGAGGACGCGCTGAAGGATTTGGATGAATTCGGTATCGTCCGCATCGGCGCGGAAGTCGGCCCGAACGACATTCTGGTCGGCAAGATCACGCCGAAGGGCGAGAAAGAACTCAGCCCGGAAGAAAAGCTGCTGCGCGCGATCTTCGGCGAGAAGGCGCGTGAAGTGAAAGACTCGTCGCTGCGCCTGCCGCACGGCGAAAAAGGCAAGGTCGTTGACGTGAAGACCTTTACCCGCGATGAGCATCCCGATCTCCCGGCAGGTGTCGAGAAGATGGTGCGCGTCAGCGTGGCGCAGAAGCGTAAGCTGACGGTCGGCGACAAGATGGCAGGTCGTCATGGCAACAAGGGCGTCATCTCCAAGATCGTGCCGATTGAGGACATGCCCTATCTCGGTGACGGTCGCACCTGCGAGATCATCCTGAACCCGCTCGGCGTCCCCGGTCGTATGAACATCGGCCAGGTGCTGGAAATCCACCTCGGCTGGGCAGCGGATCGGCTCGGCTTCCGCGCGATCACGCCGGTGTTCGACGGCGCGAAAGAATGGGAAATTCAGGCCGAAGAAGGCCGCGCCTGGCTGATCGACCGCGCCTGGAACGTGATCACCGAGCGCGCCTGGGAGTGGATCAAGCAGTTCGAGTACAACCCCGAAGAATTGGAAGACGACGACGAAGTGCGCCGCCTGTACGTTCACGAGTGGCTGCGCGAAAACCCGGCCTACGACGCCGATCAACTGCTGCTCGATCAGGTCTACGCGCGCCGCGCGGTGATGGCGGAGTGGCTGCGCGAAAAAGGCTACGATCCCGATGGCATTCTGCTGTTCGAGACCGAGGGTCTGACGGTCGCCGAGCGCCGTACCCGTGACGAGAACGCCTACAAAGCTGCAATCCGCGAGTGGATCGCCTGGGCTGCGCCGGAGACGGAAGTCGCCGACGGGCTGGAAATCAAGGAACTGCTGCGTATCGCCGACCGCGTGATGTTCGAGACGGGCAAAGCCGTTCCAGTGTATGGCAAGCACATCCTCTACGATGGGCGCACCGGCGAGCCGTTCGATCAGCCTGTGACCGTCGGCATGATCCACATGCTCAAGCTGGCGCACCTGGTCGAGGACAAGGTTCACGCTCGCTCGACTGGCCCGTACAGCCTCGTCACCCAGCAACCGCTCGGCGGTAAGGCGCAGTTCGGTGGTCAGCGCTTCGGCGAGATGGAAGTGTGGGCGCTGGAAGCCTATGGCGCGGCCTACACGCTTCAGGAGATGCTCACCGTCAAGTCGGACGACGTGCAGGGGCGTGTCAAGACCTACGAGGCGATCATCAAGGGCGAGCCGATTGAAGAACCGGGCATCCCGACCTCGTTCCGCGTGCTGGTCAAGGAACTGCAAAGCCTCGGCCTCGCAGTCGAAGCCATCGGCGAGACGGGGGACGTGATCCGCTTCGGCAAGGAGGACGAGAAGAAGACGCAGGCCAAGATGCCGACCGGAAGCGGTCTGCTCGGCATGAGCCGCGACCTCGGCGGCGACGACGACTTCTAAGCCGTCACGTAATTTCAAGCGGTTGCATGTAGGGGCAGGTCGGCGTGCTTTGCAAGCTGAGACCTGCCCTTTTTGTTTTCTGCTACAATCGATCTGTACGCAATCGAGTTTTTCCAGAGGCAGATATGACGGATGTTGTCCGCGTATCAGCGGCAGAATTTGACCAACTCACCGCAAACGACGAGCGGCGCTTCGAACTCATCAACGGCGAGGTGATTGAGATGACGGCTCCGAAAATCAAGCATCAACGGCTAATTGGGCGGCTTTATCGGCTTCTTGATGACATTAAGCCTGATGGTGAGGTTTTTATTACACCTGACGTTTATCTCGATGAGTACAACGTTCCAGAGCCGGATATTGTCTGGGTTGCCGCGAACAGCGCTACCTGTGAGATTACTGAAAATCGGCTGATTGGCGCGCCGGATTTGGTCGTGGAAATCCTCTCGCCAAGCACCGCCAAACGCGACCGAACCGATAAGTTCGACCTCTACGAGAAGCACGGCACACGCGAATACTGGCTGGTCGATCCTGAGTATGACCAGATCGAAGTGTGGAAACGCGGCGCGACCAGCTTCGAGCGCCAGCGTGTTTACGGGATTGGCGATACGTTCGAATCGGCGGTGCTGGGCGGAAAAACGGTTGAGATCGCGCCGATTTTCGCCTAATCCTGCACTTTTCATTGCGCCGCGCCGTGCTATACTGAGCGCGGCGTTTTTATTTCCACAGGTATAACGAAATGCACATCACGCATCTGCACGACTGGAATATTTCCGCGTCGGAGGCGATTGCGCTGCAAAAGCAGATGACCGCACAGATCGACTATCATCACCCGATTGATATTCGCTCGGTCAAGACGGTCGCGGGCGTGGACGTGAGCGTCAAGCCCGATCCCGCGACGGGCAAGGATATGTCGCAGGCGGCGGTCGTCGTGCTGAGTTTCCCTGATATGCAGGTGATCGAGACTTCGCTGGCGACAATGCCGACGCCCTTCCCCTACATCCCCGGCCTGCTCTCGTTCCGCGAAGGGCCGGTGCTGGAAATCGCCTTCCAGAAGTTGCAAACCGAGCCGGACGTGTTGATCTTCGACGGCATGGGGCGCGCGCATCCCCGGCGGATCGGCATCGCTTCGCATATGGGACTCTGGCTGCAAAAACCGACGATTGGCTGCGGCAAAACGCTGTTCGTTGGGCATTTTCAGGAGCCGGGCAACGAGCGCGGCGACTTCAGCAATCTGATCGACAAGGACGAGGTGATCGGCGGCGTGCTGCGAACGCGCCCGAACGTCAAGCCCGTGTTCATCTCGGTCGGTCACTTAGCCGATTTGCCCACCGCGCTCAAGTTCGTCATGCTCTGCACGAGTAAATATCGCCTGCCCGACCCGATCCGCGCCGCGCACAATGCTGCCGGAGAGATGAAGTTCGAGTGATGGTTGACGCGCCCGACTGCAAAGTCTACGTCGATGCCGAGATTTCCGAGCGCGAATTGACAGGCTTGACTGCTCCGGCGCTGTTCGTCGCTGAAGACGAAGTATTGCTGCGCGTCGAGGTACTCCCGAACGAGGAGTACGATTCGAACCGACGGCGGTTATTTCCCGATGGCTTCATCTATTTCCGCTACACGCTCGATTTGTACATGAGCGAGGCGACGATCAAGCAGAAAGCCGTGATCACGACGCGGCTGCTCGAACTCCTGTGGGAGTGCGGCTATCCGGCGGTCGCGGCCTGCGCTTATGAACATCGCCTGCCTAAGCGCGGCGGCTACAAGAGCAAATCCGTCCCCTGGCCGAGATAAAGCTAGTAATGAGTGATGAGTGATGAGTAATGAGTCAAGGCTCATCATCCCAAGCTGACATCAAGGCGATCAGATCAGCATAGACGCCATCGGGCTTGATCGTGCTGGCAGCGAGGATTTCCGGCGAGGTTACCCCCGTATAGACCAGCGCGGCTTTCAGCCCTGCGACCTGCGCGCCTTCGATGTCCGTGTCGAGTCGATCCCCGATCATGAGCGTGATTTCCGGCGCTGCGTCGAGCGTGTGGAGCGCCGTCTCGAACATCGGCTTGCTCGGCTTGCCCATCACCAACGGCTGGCGATCCGTCGCCGTCCGCAACGCCGCTAAAATACTCCCTGCCCCCGGCGCGAGGCCATCGGGCATGGGAAAGGTTGCGTCGGCGTTCGTGCCGATGAAATCCGCGCCGGAGCGGATCAGATAGGCGGCGCGCTTGAGCTTGTCGTAGGTCAGCTTGAAGTCGATGCCGACGACGACCACGTGCGCTTCGTCCGCCAGCCCAAATCCCGCCGCCGTGATCATCGCTTTGAGGCCATCACCGCCGATCACATGGATCGGTGCTTCTGTTGGGTAATGGGTTTTCAGATAATCGACCGTCACGGTGCCGGACGTGACGATCTGCCCCTCACTCACGCCGTTGAGGTTCATCCCGCCGAGCTTGGCGACGTAATCCGCAGGCGAGCGGCTGCTGTTGTTACTCGCCAGCACGAACGGCAGGTCGCGCGTGCGCAGGAATTCGAAAAAGCGATCAACGCCCGGCAACATCTCGTCGCCGCGCCAGAGTACGCCGTCCATGTCCATGATCACGGCTTTGATGGTAGAGAGATTCATATGTCCTCGATTGAGTGGATCATCAGCTTGTTTGTAGGGGCACAGCGCGCTGCGCCCTACAGCCATAAAGATATTCCTCAGCGACGGCATTATAGCCGCGTCGAGGCGCATGTTACAATCCGACTATTCAGGTATCGGGAGACAAGCACATGCACGTCCGCACCTTTTCGATAGTGGCCTACGATCCACTCGACCAAGCCTATGGGATCGCCGTCGCCAGCAAATTTCTGGCGGTTGGCGCGGTCGTTCCCTGGGCGCGCGCGGGCATCGGCGCGGTCGCTACCCAAGCCCGTGCCCGCGTCCCGCTTGGATCGCAGGGGCTGGCGCTGATGGCGCAGGGCAAAAGCGCGCAGGAAACACTCGATCTGCTGCTGGCGGACGATCCGCTGCGCGAACAGCGACAGGCAGGCATGGTCGATAGTCAGGGGCGAGCCGCCGCCCACACGGGTAAAGACTGCATGGACTGGGCAGGCCATCACATTGGCGAGGGCTTCACCTGTCAGGGGAACATTCTGGCGGGCGCGCAGGTCGTGGAAGCAATGGCGGACGCCTATAAGTCAACCAAAGGCGAACTCGTCAATCGGCTGCTGGCAGCGCTGATCGCGGGTGAGGACGCGGGCGGCGACCGACGCGGTAAGCAGTCGGCGGCAATCCTGATCGTCAAGCCGAATGCGGGTTACGGCGGCGACAACGACCGCTACCTCGACCTGCGCGTCGATGACGACCCGACCCCTATCGCGCGGATGAAGCATTTGATTAGCCTGCACCAACTCTACTTCGGCGAACCCAGGCCAGAGGATCAGGTGCCGATTGACGAAACGCTGGCGCGCGAATTGCAGAGCATCATGCTCGATACGGGTTACAGCATCGAGCAGCCGAGCGGCGTCTGGGACGACGCCTCGCGGCAGAGCTTCGACGCACTGATCAGCACGGAGAATCTCGAAGGCCGCTGGCCGGGAAGCGATCCAAACGTTATGGATCGTGTTGCGCTGGAATATCTGCGCGACAAATTTGGGAAATGAAAGGCTGAGAGCAGTCACCGTTTAAAGTTTTGAGAAGCGTTTTCCAGCATCGCCAGAGGCTCGAAGTTGTCTGGTGCAACATGTTCGATTATCCCGTAGGGGCGCAGCGCGCTGCGCCTCTAGAAGAGCAATCCTTGCTCCAAAGCCGTTTTGAACCTCCGGCGGGACTGAGAGAAAGTGAAACTACATCGAAATGGATACCGCCAGATGAATCGGTACTTTGATCTCAGTCCTCAGTCCTCATCGCTCAGTCCTTTTCGGATTTTCGTCCCCCTCCTGATTATCCTCGTTGGCGCGGCGATCCAGTTTCGCGCGCTGGTCGTCGACGTGCGCTTCTATCCTGATGAAGCCTTCTTCAGCACCTTCGCCCGCAATGCCGCCCTCGACGGCGATTGGCTGCTGCATGGCGACCTCGACAAAACGCCGCTGGCGATCTATGCCGACGCGCTCTCGATGAATTTCGTCGCCGCGCGCGGCGAGAACGGGGTGCTCAATTTCGATCCGAAGCTCGGCGAGTTCGCGGCGCGGCTGCCGAGCGCGCTGGCAAGCCTCGCGCTGATCGCCATCAGCTACGCGCTGGCGCAGCAACTTTACGGCAACTGGTTGATCTCGGCGTGGGCAGGGATGTTCGTGGCCTGCTCGCCCTATCTGGCGATTTACGGCGCGACCGCTTACACCGATGGTCTGATGCTGACCTTCGGCGCACTGGCGCTGCTGCTGGCGGCACGCGGTCGCTGGCTGGGAAGTGGCGCAGCACTGGCGCTGGCATTCGCCAGCAAGCAGCAGGCCGTCTATTTTCTGCCGCTCGTGTTCGCAATCGGCTGGGTGATGAATCGGCTCAGGCTGCGCGGGCTGCTGGCCTTCTTCGGCACGTTGATCGTCGGAGTCGTCGTACTGATCCTCTGGGATAGGCTGCGTGATCAGCCGACGAGTCTCTGGGCGCTGGCCGCCGCCAACAACAATCCTGCCCGCCTGCTTCGCGCCGATGAAGTCGTGCCGCGTCTGATCGAATGGCTGAATTACGCGCGCACGCTGGTCGGCACGCCGACGATTTTGCTAGCAATCGTCGCGTCGATCATGATTGGCGTGCGTATCAGCCGCGAAGCGCGCCGCCGCGCCACCGTGATCGACGTGCTGCTGCTGATCTTTATCCTGGGCTATCTGCTCATCAACTGGCTGGTCGCCTTCGACATCTATCCTCGCTACCTGCTGATCCTGCTCGTTCCGGCGGCGCTGCTGGCGGCGCGCGCCTCGATCTGGCTGTGGAACTGGCTCAAACCGCGTCTCAGCCCGCAGGAAGGCGTCGTGCTGGCGGCGGTGCTGGCGCTGGTGCTCCTGAACGGCGCAAACGGCGCTGCCGATCAGCGCGCCTCGTACAGCGAGGACGGCAGCGACTACAGCGGCATCATCGACCTCGCTGACACGCTCAATGCGCAGACACTCGGCGCGGTCGTCTACGATCACTGGCTGGGCTGGGAACTGGGCTATTATATGGGGCAGTGGACGGACAAGCGGCGCGTCTACTACCCAACGCCGGAAGCGCTGGTCGCGGACGCGCTTAAGTTGAAAGACCCCGCGCCGCGTTATTTCGTCGCGCCGACGAACCAGCCGATTGATCCCTGGCTGGAGCAACTGAAAAACGCGGGCTTCGCCGTCAGCCAGTTCTATTTACACGACGGCTTCGTGATCTACAGGCTCATTCCACCTTCGGGCGCTTGATCTTCTGAATATCCTTGTCGTGGTTGGCGCGCAGCGTTTGCGCGTGGAGCGGAGTCGTCTGGCTGTTGTCGATTTCGGCGGTTTCGTCGCGCTCGACGGCAGGGTGACGGGCGCGCCAGTCAGTGATGAACTGGTTCAGCCATTCCAGTTCGGCTTTCATCAGGGCGATGCCGTGTGAATACATGGCCTGCATCGCTTCGGAGGGCTTGTCCTCCTGCTCGCGGCGCTCCTGAAGCGCTTCGGTCGATTGAAGCTGATGGGTGAGCGCATCGCGCTGCTGAATCAGTGCGCGATAGACCTGCGCGGGTTTGAGCACGCCGCAGTTCGCCAGCCCCAGCGAGAAGCCCTGCCCCATCGTGCGCGGTTGGCGGAGCAGATCGCTGACCGCCGTTTGCACGACGCCGCGCCCCGCATCGCTGATCTGGTAGACAGTGCGCGCTGCGCCATCCTTGCCGGGCTGCGCCGAGCGGGTAATTAACTCCTGCTGTTCCAGATGGGACAGGATGTAATAAACCGAAGCCGAACCGACCGCCAGCCATTCGCGCAGGCCGCGCAGCGCGATCAACTGCTCGATTTCCGCGCCATAGCGCGGCGCTTCAGCGACCAAACTGAGGATAGTGAGTTCTACGTCGTTCAGATTGCTGTTGATCATGGGGCTATCTCGGCTGTCCGGTTAAGTGATCTTGCGGCCTGTGCGCAGAATGTCCTGAACAACGGTCAGCAGATTGTTGGCGATATAGGGCTTGGTCAGGTAGCGATCCGCGCCCGCGTCGAGCGCGGCACGAATACGCTCCGGGTCGATCAGCGCGGACAGGATCAGCACAGGCAGGTTGTCAAAGACTGGCTTGGAGCGCATCTGGCGCAGAAACTCGACGCCGCTCACGTCCGGCAGCATCATGTCCAGGATGACCAGATCAGGCAGCGGCCCGCTGACCAGAATTTGCGCGGCCACCTCTGCGTTCTCTGCCATAATCGCCTCGGCGTTGATCCGTCCCAGCAGCACTTTCACCAACTGAAGCAGCTCAGGATCGTCATCAACCACCAGGACACGTTTCTTGTTCGACGCCACAGAGGAGACCTTTCACTTGCGCTCGCATCACAAGCCGGATTGTACCCAGCATAGCCTCATTTTACACGTCAATTTTCGCTAAAACCTTAAGCTGGCAGATTGCTTCACTTCGGTGTATGCTGAAAAGCGGTTTTGCAGATGAGGAGGGATTGGCATTGAGGACACAGGTCGTGAAATGGGGGATTGTCGTCGTGCTGGCCGTGCTCTGTGCTGGCTGCTTCCGCCCCGCGAGCGATACGACTCCGCCAACAACCTCAAATACCGTTTCTAATACCGGCTCAGCTTCCAACGTAGTCTCACCGCCGCCAACCATCGCCCAATCGACTGACCAAGCGACCGCGACCAATGGTGCGCCGCCCGTGACGGTGCTGTCGCCGAACAGCCAATCTGCTCAAACCGTTGTGCCAACCGCACCCCCTATCACCGAAATTACCGTGATCCCCTTCCAGGATACGGCAACGCCCACTGAAGCGGTCGGCCCATCGACACCAACGCTCCAGATCATTACGCCCGGCATCTCGCTGGATTTAATCACGCCTGATACGCCGACGCCGCTGCCGCCTGAAGTCACGAACAGCCTGCTTCCCGGCAATCCGATTGATATTAACGGGACGGAATCGGTTGGCTCGACTGCCGAAGCGACCGCCGAAGGGACGGAACTGGTCAGCGGCGCGCCTTGCACCTATACCATTCAAGCGGGCGATACGCTCTACAAGATCGCCAATGCCAACGAAACGACCGTCAACGCCCTGATCGACGCAAACCCGGACATCGGCGGCGCAGGCGCGATCCTGCAAATCGGTCAGGTCTTGAAGCTGCCCGACTGCATCCCCGGCCAGAGTCCAACCGCCGTCGTCACGGTTGTTGGCGAGAGCAACAGCGTCCCGCTGCCTAATCAGGATACCTATACTGTCCAGCCCGGCGACACGCTTGGCTCGATTGCGGCGCAATACGGCGTCAGCGTCAACGCGATTATGCAGGCCAACCACCTGACCAATCCCAACCTGCTCAGTCTCGGCCAGAAGCTGATTATCCCGATCCGCAATTCAACGCCGTAACAACTGCGTATTTTCGTAGGGGCGCAGCATGAGGGTGTTGAAAAAGCCCTCACCCTCAATCCCTCTCCCTCAGGGCGAGGGACTTACACCCCTTCTCCCTGAGGGAGAAGGGGCTGGGGGATGAGGGCAAAATGAACGGACAAATGACTTTTCAAACACCCGCGTGACATGCCCTACAATATCCGCGCAACCCTCACGGCAGCAGCGAGGCCGCCGACACCTTCAAATCGTCGTAGACAATATCTGCCGTCGCGTCGCTGCCTTTGACCACCGCCACGCTCAATCCGGTGTAGCCTTTCGTGAAATAGTCGTCGTGCGTCTCGGCAACGAACTGTCCGTTCACGTAGAGCGCCAGATAGGTGCCGATGCAGACGGCGCGAATCTGGTTGATGCCGTTCTGATGCTGATTGATCGCACTCGAAGCCGTAAATGGGATCAGTGCCTTGATGTCATCGACCGCGCCACGCCGGATGGTGTACTGACCGTCACCGCTGATCAGAAAGTAGTAGCCGTCGCCGTTATCGGTCGGCAGGGCGCGGCACATTACGCCATAAGCATTGTTATCGTAGCTGGAAAGCTGAGTCGTCGTCACGTCGATCACGGTGTCGGTTTGCTGCGGCGGCTGGATCGTCCACATGAAGCCGCCGTCCCAGGCTTTGGCCTCGTATTCGTCGTGCGTGATCTCGAAATCGACGTGCTGCTCCGGGTGAACGTACTGCTGCCACATGAACGACTGGCTGAAGTCGATGTCCGCCAGGGGGTCGCCAAGCGCGAACTTCTCGGTCGGCACGGCAGCACAACCCGCCACAACGAATACCGCGAGCGCAAATAGTAAACCTCTGAGCATCGCTCTTTCTCCTGCTTCATCCGTGAATCATAGGCCGCTTTCCGGTGATTTCCACGATGCAATTGGAGAGAATCCGGTGAGAATTTGCACGAAGCAGCGCATCACGGATCGGTTCATTTCTGCCAGAAGTATGGTTGCTGTCTGGGCGCTTCCGTGTATAATTTCAAGTAGCGGGTGAAACCGTTGGACAAAGCCTAGAGTGCAGAGACCATGATAGAAGTGATTATTGACAGCATTCGCGTGAGCTTGATGTCGCAGTATCGTATCGTAATCCTCAAGGACACGACGACCGACCGTTATCTCCCCATCTGGATTGGCCCGTGTGAAGCGGACGCGAT
>DASZXN010000272.1:0-9798 GCA_035545875.1 Phototrophicaceae bacterium | reverse complement strand
TACGCAATCAGTGTGCCAACCTGATATTCGCCCAGCACCGCGCGATACAGATCATCGTCCGACCACAGGTCGAGCACGAGGATCGGCATATTGTTCTCCTGGCAGAGCGTGAAAGCCGTCATGTCCATCACGTCGAGGTGCTCGCTGATCACCTGCTGATAGCCGAGCTTCTCGTAGCGGACGGCGCTGCTGTCCTTATGCGGGTCTGCCGTATAGACGCCGTTGACCTTCGTCGCCTTGATCACGATGTCGGCCTTGATTTCCATCGCACGCAGGGCGGCGGCGCTGTCGGTGGTGAAGTAGGGGTTGCCCGTGCCAGAGGTCATGATGACGACGCGCCCTTTTTCGAGATGGCGAATGGCGCGCAGGCGAATGTATGGCTCCGCGACTGCATTCATGGCAATCGCGGTTTGCACGCGCGTGGTCACGCCAACGTGTTCGAGCGCGTCTTGCAGCGCCAGCCCGTTCATCACCGTAGCGATCATGCCGATGTGGTCGGCGGTGCTCTGCTCCATCCCGCGACTGACCCCCGTCGCGCCGCGCCAGATATTGCCCCCGCCGATCACGACCGCGACCTGCACGCCTAAATCGTGAACGCGCTTGATCTTCAGGGCGATCTCTTCGGCGCGATCCGGGTCGATGCCGAAGCCGCTGACTCCCGCCAGCGCCTCGCCGCTCATCTTGAGAATAATCCGTTTATAGACCGGCTGCTGGTTCATCCATCCTCCTCAGGTTCTGGAACGAGGCAAAAAAAAGGGATTAGCAATAGCGCTAATCCCTTCGCAAATGTGGGTCTAGAATGCGGTGCGTGGGGGCATCCGCGCATCGATTACTCGCCGCTCTGCTCGTCGGTCGATTCGCCGAGCGCGAAGCGCGCGAAGCGGCGGATTTCGACGCTCTCGCCGACTTCTGCGACCAGTTCGCCGAGCAACTGCTTGATCGTCTTGGTATCGTCCTTCAGGAAAGGCTGCTCCATGAGCACGATTTCCTGAAAGAACTTGTCCATGCGCCCGGCGACAATCTTGTCGGCGACGGCTTCTGGCTTGCCTTCTTCGATAGCACGGCGGCGCTGAAGCTGACGCTCGGCCTCGGCAACCGCTTCCGGCACGTCTTCGCGCTTGATGTATTCCGGGTTCAGGTTGGCGATGTGCAGGCTGATGTCCTTCGCAAACGCGCGGAAGCGTTCGGTGTTGGCGACGAAATCGGTTTCGCAGTTGACTTCAACAATCACCGCGAGGCGGCGGTTGAAGTGCTGGTAAGTCTCGACGATACCTTCGTTCATAGCGCGACCCGCGCCGAGCTTCTTGGCAGCCTTCGCCAGCCCCTTTTCACGCAGCAGCCCGACAGCCTTGTCGAAATCGCCGTTGGTGCTTTCCAGCGCCTTCTTGCAATCGAGCGGGCCAGCGCCAGTGGCGTCCCGTAATTCCTTGACCTGTTGTGCAGTGACAGCCATGCAGGTTATTCCTCTTCTTCCTCGAATAGTTTGGAGTTGCGCAGTTTGGCGAGGGTCGAAGCGCCCAGCAGCGCCTCGTCGTCTTCTTCCTCTTCGTCATACGCCGAGAAGTTCTGATCGACCTCTTCGCCTTCCTCGTTGAAGTCCGCAGCCTTGCGCATCTGCTGACCTTCAGCCACCGCGTCGGCGAGGGCGCTCAGGAGCAGCTTGATCGCGCGCACGGCGTCGTCGTTGGCGGGAATGATGTAGTCGATCTCATCGGGGTCGCTGTTGGTGTCGGCCAGCGCCATCACCGGGATTTCGAGCGTATTGGCTTCCTTGACGGCAGTCGCTTCACGCTTGGTATCGACGATGATCAGCATATCGGGCAGTTTGCGCATGTTGCGGATACCACCCAGACGCTCTTCCAGCTTCTCGATCTTACGGGTGAGGATCAGGGCTTCTTTCTTGGATAGGCGCTCGAAATCGCCATTCTCGCGGCGCTTTTCGAGCAGCTTGAGCGTGTCGATGCGCTTGCGGATCGTGACCCAGTTGGTCAGCGTGCCGCCGAGCCAGCGGTGATTGATGTAGGGCATATTGCAGCGCTCGGCTTCGCGGGCGACCGCTTCCTGTGCCTGACGCTTGGTGCCGACGAACAGCACCGTCTTGCCGTCAGCGACCATATCGCGCAGCATGTCGTAGAAGTTGTTCAGGTCGGTGATCGTTTGCTGCAAGTCGATGATGTGAATGCCGTTGCGCTCGGTGAAGATGTAGGGCTTCATCTTCGGGTTCCATTTGGTCGTGCGGTGGCCGAAGTGGACGCCCGTTTCGAGCAGCGCCTTCATGGTAACGGATGAGGGCATGGTCAATATCTCCTGATGTGGAATGTGTTTGGGCGATCACGTCCTTCATCCCCGGCGGTGAATCGGTTGCTTGCAATCGACAACACACCGCCGAGTCCAGACGTGTGAAATTTGGCGGGATTGCTCCCGTCAGGGCAGGCATTTTATCATAGCCGAAATTCGGCTTCAAGATGTGGTTTGCGTGAGGGCAATATAGATTGTGCCCGATCCTTCAATCGCATTTTGTAGGGACGCGATTAATCGCGTCCGTTGTCCCGGATCGAACCTGCGTCGTCAACGGACGAGACAAATCTCATCCCTACACGGTTCATCGCAAAGGTATCTTCACCACCCCGGCGGATACACGCCGACGAAATAGGCCGTGCTGTCCCCTTCGGCGATCCATCCGGTCAGGCCGTGATACTCGACCCGGTACCAGGCGTAGTTCTGGCTGCATCGCGGCCCTTCAAGGACGTAAAGCACGCTGTCGCTGGGGATTTGCGCCAGCACGTTGCCTTTCGTTCCGGGCGCGTCACGCAGATTGAGCGGGCGTGGATCATCGGTAAGGACGCGGGCACGCAGATGCGTAATCAGGCGGGAAGGCGGCGCGGGCGCGCACACGGCGGTCGGTACGGGAGGCGGCGGCTCGCTTTGCGCTGGCTCGGCAAACGGGGCGGCGCTCGCCGCGACCAGCATCAGTCCGGCAGCCGCCAACCCCAGCAGACCAGAACGCATCGATCCCTTCAGATCAACCCCTGCGCCATCAGCGTGTCATGCACGCCCCAGATCGCCACGACGCCGAAAGCGAGGCAGTAGATTGCCAGCCAGACCATCAGCGCGGGCGCAAGCCGATAGGCCGTCCACGTCCCCCAGCCTGCATACAGGCACAGAGCGAATTCCCAGAACGTGCTGGAGTTCCAGCGCAGAGCATATTTGTTGCCCTGCACATTTTGAGCGTATTTGGGGGTGCGCTTGAATTCGTCGTGGCGATTGAGGAAGCCGCGAATCGCCGCGCGCGAGTTCGTCCACGCGATGCCCGTGCCGATGATGAACAGCATCGGCAGCGACCAAATCGTGCGCTTCTTCCAATCGCCATAGAGCGCCTGCTGGCTGGTGATGTAGAGCAGCGGCGGCCCCAGCCCACCGATGCCGAGCAGCGTCAGGTTGAGATTCTGCAAGCTCCCGGCGATCAGCAGAATCGGCGTCAGCAGGATCACAACAATCGTGATCGGGTGCAGGATGTACTGGCTCAGGTGCATGGTCGCCATCACGCGCTGCATGAGCGTTAGCTCCCGCGTCGTCCAAATCGGGACGAGCAGGATGCGTAAACACTGCATACCCCCCTGCGACCAGCGCGCCTGCTGCTGCTTGTAGGCCATGATCTGCGGTGGAATTTCGCCCGGCACAACCAGATCAGGCAGATAGAGGAACTGCCAGCCCTTCAACTGGGCGCGGTAGCTCAAATCCATATCTTCGGTCAGCGTCGTCGCCTGCCAGCCACCCGCATCCTCGATGGCTTTCGTGCGCCACACGCCACCGGAGCCGTTGAAGTTGATCAGCCAGCCCGCGCGATTGCGTGCCGTCTGCTCGATGACGAAATGCCCGTCGAGCGCCAGCGTTGCCGCGCGCGTCAGCGGATTTTGACTGCCGTTGATGTGTCCCCAGCGGCCTTGCACCGCCGCGAGTTTGGGATTATTGACCAGCGGCGCAATCGCCCGCTTGAGAAAGTCAGGCGGCGGGACGAAATCGGCGTCGAGCACGGCGACCATCTCGCAGTCGATCAGGGTCAGACCATACGCCAGCGCTCCGGCTTTGTAGCCCTGCCGAGTACCACGCCGCACGTGCATCATATTGACGCCTTTGGCGCGCCATTCCGCCACCAGCGCAGCGATCCGTTCGGTCGTGTCGTCGGTGGAATCGTCCAGAACCTGAATGATCAGCTTGTCGTGGGGATAGTCCAGTTCCGCGCACGACTGGAGCAGCCGGTCGATGACGTAGCGCTCGTTGTAAACGGGAAGCTGCACAGCCGCAGTCGGCCACTCAGTCACACGATAGGTAGGGATGGGATCATGCCGATGAAACAGATAGGTGGCAAGCAGTGTGACTGATCCAATCGCGAACGCCGTCAGCACGAGAATACAAACGACGTAAACGATGGTTAACACGGTAATTATCATGTGACCTGGCCTGTTGGTGCAAGACACCGCGCACAGTCTAGCAAAGCCGCATACTCCAATCAAGGGCGCAATGATACCACAAATAATGAAGTTTGTAAGGTCTAACGTTCCCTCTCAATTTCCCACAGAATGACTTCTGGCGGGCAGAATAAGCGCGCGCGCGGCGCTCCCAGACCTTCCATTCCCAGCCCGCGTGACGTATAGAGCGTCATCTGCCCTACCTGATAACGTCCCATGATGAAGCGCTTTCCGTACTGGCTCGACGACGCCAGCGCGCCGATCAGCGGCAGTCGGATTTGTCCCCCATGCGTATGCCCGCACACATACAGATCAAACCCGGCTCTCGACGCTTCCGGCGCGAGATCCGGCGAATGAACCAGCAGCAGTTTCAGCCCGGCTTCAGACGGCGCGCTCTCCATCATTGTAGCAAGTGCCTGACGATCCGTTTTTAGGTCATGCGTGGTTATAAGACCAAGTAGGTGCAGCGCTCCGCAGCCCGTCTTGACCGTCACCCAGCGATTCGCCAGCAGTTGCAGGTTGTCCAGCCCTTCGACGAATTCCAGCACCTTCGTGAGCGGCTCGACGACGGGTGTTCCCGGCACGCAGTACACGCCGAGCGGAGCCTGCCACGCGCCGATAATAGTACGAATGTCCTTTTTCGCCTGCGAGTCATTGGTATAGGAGAGGTTGACGAAATCGCCGCTGAAGACGATCAAATCGGGTTGCAGCGAAGCGATCAGGGCGTTCAGACGGCGTTCGCGCGGACTCAGGCGCTCGACGTGCAGATCGCTCAGATGAAGGATGCGCAGGCACACGTCGGCATTCGGGGCAGTTGATTTGAGCCGCTCGCGCGTCAGCGTGACGTTGAACGGTTCGATCCAGGTGGCGTAATAAGCGCCCGCCGAGATCAGCAGCAGCACAATCAGCGTCAGTGCCGTCGAGACGTAGAGCAGGCCGAGCAGCGCGGCGACCAGCGCCAGCACCGCGCCCAACGCCAGCGCCGTCGGCTGATCGGGGCCGAAACTGCGGCCTTCCTGCGGCAGCCGCCGCAGCGATTCCCAGTTGAGCAGACTGGCGACGAACACGCCGAGGCCGACGATCAGGGCAGAAGAGAACACCCCCCGTTCCAGCCAGAAGATGGCGACCAGCGCACTGTCAATGACGAATGTCGAGACGACCAGCGACGGCGGCAGCGTTTGGAGCTGATTCGCCATCACCAACGCGCGATGGAGCGACGACTCTTCGAGCGGATCGGCCACCAGCGGCTTCCCTACCTGAACGACGACGGCCTTATCTTAACACGTTTTAGAATCAACGCATCGGGTGAATGAGCGGCAACAGAATTGTGAATACGCTGCCATGACCCGGCTCGCTGCGCACGCTCAGGCTGCCGTCGTGCAGATCGATGATCTCTTTGGCGATGCTCAGGCCGAGTCCCGTGCCTTCGACTTCGCTGACGACGCGGTAGAACGGCTGGAAAATGTGCGGCAGGTTCTCCGGCGCAATGCCGATGCCCGTATCTTCCACGTCGATCTGCGCCTGCTCGTCCAGCCTGTGAACGGACACGCTCACCTTGCCGCCTTCGGGCGTGTAATTGAGCGCGTTGTTGACCAGATTGGTGATCACCTGAATGAGCCGTTCCCGATCCGCCGAAACGGTGATCGGATCGCGGGGAAGCTGCCAGCTCAGTTCGAGACCTTTCCGTTCAGCTTCCGGCAGTTGCAGCGTCACGACCGTGTGCGCCACGTCCTGCAAAACGATGTTCTCGCGCCGCAGCGGAATCAGACCGTGTTCCAGCCGCGAAATGTCGAGCAAATCTTCGACCAGATGGTGCATTCGTTCGGTCACTTCATCGAGGATCAGCAGATGTTCGTTGAGATATTCAGGCCGCCGCCGCAGCAGATAGAGCCGCGTTTTCATGTTCGTGATCGGCGTGCGCAGTTCGTGCGAGGCATAAGCGACCAGATTGGTGCGCTGCGCCTGAAGCGACTTCTCGCGGCTGATGTCGCGCACGACCGAGACGGCGCGCAGTGGCAGGGTCTTGCCGATGACGGCAATCGTCACGCCCGCGTCGAACGCCTTGCCGTCCTTGCGATACAGCGTCAGTTCGCCGCGCCACACGCTGTCATGGCGCACGCCCAGGCGCATCTCCTCCAGTTTTTCAGCATCGCCGGGGCCGTAGAACATCAGGTAGTCCTGCCCGGTGAGTTCCGCCTGTGTGTAGCCCGTCAGCTTGCAGAAGGCTGGATTGACGTAGAGAACTTTCTCGCGCTCGGTGTAGAAGATGCCTTCGCCCGTGCCGTCGAGGATCGCGCGCAGGCGTTCCCGCTCGAATTCCAGTTCCGCCGTGCGATCCTTGACCAGCCCTTCCAGCTCTCCGGCATGGCGGCGTACCTCGTCGTAGAGGCGCGCGTTGCGGATGGCAATCGCCGCTTGATTGGCGAAGGCTTGCAGCCGCTCGGCATGAAGCGGGGTAAATATTCCCGGCGTGCTGCTGGTCATGCTCAGAAAGCCAATCGTCTCGCCTTCCAGACGGATCGGCGCGCCGACCATTGCGCGAATCCAGGCGCTTGGGCCGGCATCGACCCAACCGGGATATTCGCTCACGTCGGGGATGATAATCGGCGTGCCGGTTTCGAACATCGTGCGCAGATTGTTCGTGTCTTTGACGACCAGCCGCAGCTTCATGATCTCGTCGTAGGTTTCCTCGGTGCTGCGTCCGCGCCCGCGCGCCACCCGCGCCACACCGTCCTCGATCAACAGCACTTCGGCGGCTTGCGGTGGGTTAATCAGCACGACCTGATCGAGAATCCGATCCAGCACCTCGTCCAGATTGAGCGTGCTGGAGATCAGCGCGGCGGTTCCAGCCAGCGCTTCGGCGAACTGGCGCTGTTCGCGCTCGGCTTCGGCGGTGCGCTTGACTTCGCTGATGTCGCGCCCGGCAGATTGGTACTCGACGATGTGGCCGCTGCCGTCAAAAATCGCCTGATCCGTCCATTGGTGCCAGCGGATTTCCCCCGCCGCATTGTAGACGCGGCATTCATAGGTTACGGCGGGATGATCGGGGCAAATCGTGGTTAGCAGGCGGTTAATTTCTTCAAGGTCGTCGGGGTACGTCATCGACAGGATTTTGCCGCCGATCAGGGCTTCGCGTGGCTTGCCGAAGTAGTGGCAGCAGGCTTGATTGACGAAAGTGATCGTCCGGTCAGGCAGCCAGCGCAGAATCATGTCGTTCTGAATCTCCACGATGGCGCGATAGCGCTCCTCCATCGTGTGCTGGGCTTGCTCGGCCTGCTGGCGCTCGTTCAAGTCGTACTGGCGCGTGATCACGAACACCGAAAAGACCGCGACTGCCGTCAGCAGGAAATCGGTCGCCACCAGCCCCAATGCCTGAGGCACGAAAAAAAAGCTGGCGACGATCAGCAGCGCGAGGATAATACTCCAGCGCAGCGAAAACAGAATGTAGGTGAACAGCAGCGCCAGCAGCAGCAGCCGCACGACGGTTAGGATAAACGAGGCGGTGTCGGAATAGCCCAGCAGCATCCCCAGCGTCGGCACCAACCAGAGCACCACGATGGCAATGATCCCGCCGATCTGATAGTGGCGCGTGCGGCTGAAGGCGTAGGCAAACACCATCGCCACCAGAATTAGCACCAGCGGCGGCGGTCGAATCCCCAGAGCGGCGTCGATTAGAATCGGGATCAGAACGAGGACAATCGTGAGAAAGAGCGTTGAGGCGATAGCGCGGGCGCGGTGTCGGTCTTTCGGTTCGATCACGGACGCATCTGGCTCAGTCAGCAAGTGCCAGAGCGCGTGAAGATGCGTAAGCGGACTGCTCAACAATTCGTTTCTCCGAGCCAAAGCCCCAGGCTGATTTCGGCTCGCCTTCGTCTGACGATTTCCAGCGCAAGCCTCAGTATTTCTATATTACCGTCCTTTTCCGCATTTCAAGATACGCTAAACTTAAGACCGCGCGTTAACGGAAAGGCAGAGCGTGACGACCTTACTGAAACGTTTCACCCGAAATTTTCCGCCGCTGCGCCTGATCGCGCGCAATCGGCTGCGCCGCCGCTTCAGGCACCTCGACTATCTGCTGCTGACGCTGCCCGGTTCCATGCCCGCCCTGCCAGAACAGCGCAGTTGGCTGCTCAAGCGGATTCAGGGCGCGCCGCCGTTGAGCTTATGGGAACTCGACCGGATTTTCCGGCGCATCGCCGCCGATCCGCGTCCCAATGGGGTGATTCTGCGCCTCAGTACCATGTCAATGCCGCTGGCCGATCTGCAAACGCTGCGCGGCTCGATTCAACGGCTGCGCGCGCAGGGCAAGCGCGTGATCTGCTATGCCCAGAACTACGATCTGTCGCAGTATTACGTCGCCAGCGCCGCCGACGAAATCTGGTTGCAGCCCGGCGGTCAACTGCTGACGGTGGGTCTCCATCAGGAAGCGCTCTTTCTCAAGGATGCGCTCGGCATGATCGGCGTTGAACTCGATGTCGTTGCCATCACCCCCTACAAGAGCGCCTACGACCAGTTTGCGCGCGCCGAGCCGTCGCCGGAAGGCCGCGCGCAGGTCGATTGGCTGCTCGACGCGCGCTACGAGCTGATCGTCACAGGCATCGCCGAAGGCCGCCGCATCTCGACGGACGCGGCGCGCACGCTAATTGACACCTCGCCGCACGTCGATGCGGACGCGCTGACGGCGGGCTACGTCGATGCTGTACTGAACGAAGAAGATTTTGCCGCCCGCCTGAACAGCGATCAGCTTGTCCTCTGGAAAGACGCCGATAAGCAACTGCTGCTTCAGCGCAAGCCGCGCGGCGACCAGCACGTCGCGCTCATCCAGATCAATGGGCTGATGATGCAGGGCGAGAGCGCCGATCCGCCCGTCAAGCTGCCGATCCCGTTCGTCGGCGGGGCGCGCGCGGGCGATTTGACCGTCGTCCGACAGGTGCGCAGCGTCATGCGCGATCCGAACGTCGGCGCGGTCGTCCTCTCCATCAACAGCGGTGGCGGGGCTGCCGTCGCCGCCGAAGCCATGACCTCGGCGCTCGAACAGCTCGCCAAGAAATGCCCGCTGGTCGTTTCCATGAACGCCGTCGCCGGGTCGGGCGGCTACTACGTCGCCACACCTGCCCGCTGGATCGTCGCCCAACCTGCCACGCTCACCGGATCGATTGGCGTGATCAGCGCCAAAGCCGTCACCGCCGCGCTGCGCCAGCAGTATCACCTCAACACGGTGCATTTTCGGCGCGGCGCGAACGCGGGTATCTTCAGCGACACCGAGCGCTTCAGCGACGCCCAGCGCGACGTGATGCGCCACACGATTGAAGCTGTCTACAAACAATTT
>DASZXN010000271.1:0-11214 GCA_035545875.1 Phototrophicaceae bacterium | reverse complement strand
ACATTGTGCTCGGCGAAACGGATCGATAAACGATTAATATCGTAGGGGCGGGTTTCAAACCCGCCCCTACAGGAAATCGCGAAAGGGCTGTTATGTACGGACTGGGAATCTTAAAAGGGCTGGGCGTTACCTTCAAGCATTTCATCAACACCTATGTCGATGATCTGAAGTACGCCGGGAAGAAAGCGGGACTGACGCAGTTCGAAGCGCGCCAGGGCTTGCGCGCTGAGGGTATTTTCTCGGTGCAGTACCCCGATGAAAAGCTGGCGGTGCCGGAGCGTTTTCGCTTTGTGCCGTTCCTCGTGACCGAAGACCTCGACCACCCGGATCGTCCCGGCCATGACTGGTGTACAAGCTGCGGCATCTGCGCGAAGGTTTGCCCACCGCAATGTATTTGGATCGTGCGCGGCGAAGACCCGGTGACCAAGCGTCCGATTCCAGAACCGGAAGCCTTCTTTATCGACATCGACATCTGCATGAACTGCGGCTTCTGCGCCGAGTTCTGCCCGTTCGACGCGATCAAGATGGATCACGACTACGAACTCGCCAGCTATGACCGTACTCAGAACCACATTTTCGACAAGGAACGCCTGTCGAAGCCGTTCAGCTATTGGAAGACGATTGCGCCGACGACCGCTGCCGAAGAAGCTGACGCGCGCGGCGGTTGGGAACATCCCGACGTTATCAAGGAGCGCAAGAAGGCTGAGAAAGCGGGCGGGCCTGCCGCTCGCGCTGCTGCACCTGCTGCCGCTCCTGCCGCTCCCGTAACGACCGCTCGCCCAACTGGACAGGAAGCGGCGACTAATCCTGCTGCTGCGGGCACGGGCGCGAATGCTGCTGCAAATGCTCGCGCGGCAGAAACAGTTGCTTCTGCTGCTCAAGCGCCTGCGGCTCCCGTCGCCGCGAATGACGACGAAGCAGCGAAGGCGGAGCGTCTGCGCAAGCGCGAAGAAGCGCTCGCGCGCAAGCGGGCTAAAGATCAGGGCAACGGCTAACCGCTGGAATAGATCGCGGCATGGTATCGCCGTAGCGCAAGGCGAAGCTGCCCGGTGACAACATAAAACCCCGACTGAACCTTCAGCCGGGGTTTTTGATTGTCCAGTTGGGGGTGACGGTTATTTCTTGAGCAGCCCATCGCGGCTGATGTTCAGGTAAACGCGATCATCAGCGACATGATCGATCTGCTCCGGCAGAACGAAGCGGTCGCCCGTGAAAATGCCCGCCGCGTCGATGCGCAGGAAGCCATCGTTGATTAACCGCTTGCGCATTTCCTCCGGTTCGTCGTCGGAATCGAAAATGCCGCGCGCGATGTCATCGATCAGGCTGTTCTCGCGCAGGCTCGGATCAGGAGCGCCCGCCGCACCCGCGCCGTGCCGCATCATCTCGTCGCTCGAAGCACCAAAATAGAGTTCCTTGACTTTCCCGGCCTTCTTGTTTTCGTTGTCGTAGACCTCCATGCCTTCGTGGACGCTTTTCAATACCGACTGAGGTTTGCTCGCATCCAGCGGACGCTGCGTATCCAGTGGTCGCTGAGTCATGATGAGATTCTCCTTTAATGTCAGTTGAAATAAATATACACCGATTGTTATGCGATTTGCAATAAAAATAACCAGCTTCTCATCAGGATTTAACCCACGTTCGATTCGGGACAAATGTCACTGACACGTTTTTATGATCGCGGTTATACTTATTCGATACTCTCGCAAAGATACTCGCTGGAGCGCGAACATGAGTGATGTGAAAACGCAGGTGATGGCGGCCTTGAGTACCGTCATCGATCCTGATTTGCAGCGCGATATTGTCTCGGTGGGCATGGTTCACGACCTGACCATCGACGGCGATACCGCTCGCTTTACCTTTGTCCTGACGACACCCGCCTGCCCGATGAAAGGCATGTTCGAGAAGACCTGTACCGCCGCCGTTTTGCGCGTGCCGGGAATTAAGCGCCTCGAAATGAAGTGGGATGCCCAGGTGCCAACGGATCGCAAGCTGACCGGGCGACTGGCCGTGCCAATGCGCAGCATCGTCGCCGTCGCGTCGGGGAAGGGGGGCGTTGGCAAAAGCACGGTGGCGACCAATCTGGCCGTCTCGCTGGCCGACGCCGGGGCGCGCGTCGGCCTGATCGACGCCGACATCCTCAACCCGAACCTGCCGATGATGGTCGGTGTGGGTTACGGTCGTCCGAAGGTCGAGGGTGACAAGATGCTGCCGATTGAAGCCTACGGCGTTAAGGTGATCAGCACAGGCTTCCTCACCGATCCCGACAAGCCGATGATTATGCGTGGGCCGATGCTGCACAGCGCGATTCGCCAGTTCTTCACCGACGTGAAGTGGGGTGAACTTGATTACATGATCGTCGATCTGCCGCCGGGAACGGGCGATGCGCCGTTGTCGCTGGCGCAATCGTTCCCGCTGACGGGTGCGATTGTCGTCACGCAGCCGCAGGATGTCGCGGTTTCCGACGCGCTGCGCAGCGCAGCGATGTTCGATACCCTGAATGTACCTGTGCTCGGCATTGTCGAGAATATGGCGGGCGACTTCTTCGGCTCTGGCGGTGGCGAGGCGCTGGCGAAGCAGCGTAACGTCGCCTTCCTCGGACGCATTCCGCTCGATGCTGAAGTGCGCAAGGGCGGCGACTACGGTCGTCCGGTGGCCGTGACTGCGCCGGAAAGTGCGGTTGGGCAGGCGTTCCGGGCGATGGCGCAGACGATTGCGCAGCGCATCAGCACGGTGATGCTGCAAACGTCCGACGTGATACCGCTCAACGTGATTGGGTAGGATAATGATTGCAGGGGCGACCTGCCAGGTCGCCCCTGCGAATAGATCGGATGACTAATGATTAATCGTCCATGCCGATGACCTGAATCTCATCGCTTTTGTGAACCGGGTTGTAGCGACCGATCAGCGCCCAGAAGAAGAAATTCAGGATCAGCGCAATAATCAGCGCGGCCCAGCCTTCCGTATCGACGCCTTTGTAGACGATATAACGGCGAATCAATTCGGCAGGGATGATCAGCACGACAAGCACGATCAGCCGCCGACGGCCTTCGGAGCGCTGAACGAACGCGAGCATCAAACTCATCAGGATAGTGAGGAAAATCAGAATACCGATGTTCACCTGCTAAAGCCTCGCTAACATCTCGTTGAAACATCTGCTTCACAGCATAAATTGTACCGCTGCATGGTAGAACCGGGATATGGTCTACCACCAAAATGGCTTTTAAGGGTATAATGCACGGACACACGGAGGAGTAGAATGGTTGACTTTCGCGTTTCTGCTATCGACCAGGTGACGTTGATCGAAGTCGTTGGGCGAATTGACAGTATGAATGCGAACGAGCTTGGCGAGACACTCTCCGAAGAAATCGAGCGCGGCGGCAGGCAGATCGTGCTTGATTTAGCACAAGTCACCTACATGAGCAGCGCAGGACTGCGCGAACTGGTCGCAGCCTATCGCAAACTTCAGGATGCTTCCGGCGATTTGCGCCTCGCTCAGCCGTCTTCACGTGTGCAGGACGTACTGGAGATGTCCGGGTTGGATACGATTTTTCAAATCTTTCCGACGCAGGTGGATGCGGTCGGCAGCTACTGAGCGACAAGGTAGAGCATCATGACCTTCAAGGAACGTCAATTGCGGATCGTCGGCGTTCTGGAGAATGTGTCGGTCGCGTGTGATTTCGTCGTCGAACAGGCGCGTGAAGCCGGATTGGATGACCGAGCACTCCATCACTGCTACCTTGCTGTCGATGAAGCCTGCACGAACATTATCGAGCACGGCTACAAACCGGGCTGCCAGACCTGTATGATCGACGTGTTCTGCCAGCGTGAAGCCGACGCGCTGATCATCACGATTATGGACGAAAGCCCGCCCTTCAACCCCCTGATGCACCCCGATCCCGATCCGAAAGTCCCGATGGGCGAACGCAGCGTCGGCGGGTGGGGTATTTTCTTTATCAAGAAACTGATGGACAACGTGAGTTATTCCTACGAAAACAGGCGCAACCGACTCGTCATGATCAAGAATATTCCAACTCCTGCTCACACCGGTCAGACCCGCGAAATGCCCGCCTTGCGCACGATTGAAACCCGCGCGCTCACCGATAAAATTTGGCTCGTCGTGCCGCGCGGTTACCTCGACAACGTACAGACTCCGCAGCTTGCCGCTGTGCTCAACGCGCAGATCGACGCTGGGCATCGCTGGCTGATTCTGAATATGGAGACTGTAGATGGGATTTCCAGCGCGGGGCTGAAAATGCTGGTGGCAGTGAGCAAACGCGCCCGTGATCAGAAAGGCGATCTGGCGCTGGCGGCACTTAAGCCCTTCGTCCTCGAAATGTTCCAGTTGGTCGGGCTTGATCTGGTATTCACGATTGCCGATACGCTGGATCAGGCACGCGGCTATTTCAATTCGAAGCTGAGGTAATTTCCGTATCGATTCAAATTTGTCTTGATAGGAACGTAGGGGCACGATACAGCGTGCCCCCATAGGCATCAAGATAAGCGCTTCATCTGACCGATCCGCTAGCACCGCCCGACGTTCAAAACGTCAGGCTACGAAACCCAAGTCCTCTGAAGAGGACTGGTGAACCTGTGTGACCCGGTATCAGCCGTCTTTAGACGGCTTGGGGTTGCTAGCCGGAGGCTTCGAGCCTCCGGCGGTAGGCGCAAAACGCGGCGCTGAATCTTAACTTGATGCCTATGGGCACGCTGTATCGTGCCCCTGCAATTGTTGCTGTTCTAACCCCCAGACGTGCCGTCGAGGGTGACCTGCGGCGTCGCGGCTGACGTACTCTGCTGGAAGCTGCGAATGTCGTTGAGGTTGACCTCGCCGTAAGGCGGCGCAAACGCGCTGCACGCCTGCGCCTGATCGGGGATGTCGGTGCGCGGCGCGACCAGCGGCGTTTCCGGGCTGAAGTAGTTCCAGGCGGCACGTGAAATGCCTTCGATCAGCGGCCAGGCAACGGTGTAGCTGAAGAAATCGGTGTTCTTCCAGACGAAGGCGGCGATCACGTAGTTGTTGCCGTTGGGCGGAAAGACGATACCCGCGTCACCGTGAACATTGTCGAGCCAGCCGTTCTTGTGTGAGATGCGCACTCCGGGCGGGATGCCTGCCTGAAGCAGACGTTCGAGGTCATTGTCGCTCATGAGTTCAAGCATCTGCTTGCATTCGGTCTGGGTGTATTCGCCTGTTGTGTAAGCGGCCATCAGACCAGAGCCGAAGTAAGCGCAGTCGTAAATCTCGCTGAACAGCGTGCCGAGGTCTTCGGTGGTCGTCTGGTTATAGGGATCGGCGCCCGTGTTGAAATTCGGATTGGGGCTGGTCTTGGGCGCGGGGATCGAGCCGAGTACCTGATTGCCGCCGAGATAGAGCGGAGCGGAGATGTAGGTGTTCTTCGCGCCGAGGTACTGATCATTGTTGCTCACGTCGGCGATGCCCTTGAAGATGTCGTTGTCGCCGATGATCTGCATAATCAGGTTCGATGAACTGTTATTGCTGCACAGGAGCGACTGCACCATCAGGTAGGCTTCATCTTTGTTGGGCGAGAAGTTGAGGTGCTTGTAGTAATCGACCAGAATCGACACCTTGATCGTGCTGGCGGCGGACATGGCAACGTCGCTGTTAATGTTAACCTCATCGCCCGTTTTCAAGTCCATGATGAACACGGAAGCGACCGTCGATTGGCCGTCGTAGATGAAGCCCTGCGAGTCAAGGTAGGCGAGGATCAGATCGTGCAGGGCGTCAATGCCGATGCGGGAGCCGTTCACGCCGTTAAGCGGCAGTACGACGGTACGGTTGGTCGGATTTTTGAGCGCGGCATCGACCATCGGGACGGCCTTCTGCACATCGAGCGTATAGCCTGCCGCGCCGGGGCGGAAGGTCAGGGTTGAAACGTCGTAGCTGGCTTGGCCTGCCGGATGATCGTAGCGATTGGCAACATCCTGAAGGAACTGCTGTAACGCCTGCTGCTGATAATCGGCGGACAGATCGACGCTGACGACCTTTTCCGAGGGCTGCCCAGTCAGATAGTTGAAAAAGCGCGACCAGAAGGAAGTTTCCGCCGTGCCGCCGGAACGCGCCGCTGCCAGCATCGCCTCACGGTTGGTATGGAAGCCGAGCGAAGCAGGATCGAGCAGGATCGGACTGTTGTCGTACCAGAGCGTAACAGGTGAAGCATATGCCTGCTCGATCTTGTTGGCGGCGTCGGTGGTCGAAAGCCCGCCTACGTCAATTCCGGCGACGACCACGCCGGTCGGATAGCGTTCGACCTGCTGGCTGAAGCGAATGAGTTCCAGCATCAACAGGCCAAGCGCCAGAAAAATAAAAACCCACGAAAAAACCGGGATGATCGGCAGACGGCGATTGCGCCGCCGCGTGCCTAATCCGCTCAGTGTTGTCATACCTGAATACCCGTTAAAGCGAACGCCTGAGAAATTGCCTTGCGGTGGAACGGTCGAAGTTCGGGAAGCTGATCGGGCTGTGACCAGCGATAATCGAGCAGTTCGTTACAGAGCTTGCCTACGTCACTCTGCGGGTGGCAGGCATAGGCAATGTCAAGGTGATTGCCGTAACCGCGCTCGACGACCAACACCGCGCCGACTTCGACGCTGAGTTCAAGCTCTTCGTGAAGCTCGCGCGCCAGCGATGCCGCCGGGTCTTCGCCGCGTTCGACATAACCGCCCGGCAATCCCCAACGCGGCGGGGTATGATAGACGTGCTCGACCACCAGCACCTCGCCGAGCGGATTAATCAGCACACCGATCACGCCTGCCGTAAAATGGGGTCTCGTGAGCCGCCATAGGCTATGAATGAGGCTGGCTGCGAAGGGGAATCGGTTGATCGCAGCGGCGATGCGCCACTTCGAAATGATCATGCAGCTTCCAATACACCAATTTCGCCTATCAGTTTAGCGAAGGGTATTGGCAGCGTCAACCGGACAAACTTGCTTCTAACGAAAACTCACACGAAGATTTGCTGTTTATGCTATACTTTGTGAGGATAAGTTTATTTTTGTTACAGGTTGTCAACGTGCCACAAACGTCGGTCGATTTCACCAACCTGCTGGTGCGCCCTCCGGGCGACCTTCTCTACTACCTTGCCGTTATCGCCGTGACTCTGGCTGGTTTCTTCATGGCGTTAGGCCAGCGGCTGCGCCGCCCAAACTTGCGCGCTCCGCGCCACTATACGCTGGCGACCTTCGGCGCTTTCCTCGCCTGGACGCTGTTGATGATCGGCGCGCTGTTCGCGCTGGTCACAGCGCAATCGGCGGACGCGATTCTGCCGCCGCTCGAACGAGTCGTGCAGGTGACGACGATTTTGCTGTTTGGTTGGTCTTTTCTAACCGCCGACCATGAGGAATGGGAGCGCACGCCCAATTTGATTCTGCTGGCGCTGCTGGTGCTGGTGGTGATCGGCTACGTCGTGACCGGGCTTCAGTGGGCGAGCGTCTACGACCGCACCGATTTCAACCTGAGCGTGTTCGGCGTCGCCTGGACGTTTATTCCGGCGGTGCTGGTGATTCTGGGCATCATGCTGACGCTGGCCTATTTTCGCAACGTCATCGATGCGCCGCTCAAACTGGTTTATTTTGCTGTGCTGCTGCTTGGTTACGTCGGCACGCTGATTCAGACGGCACAGGGAACCATCATTGGTGATTACGCGGGCGCGATTCGGCTGGCATTTCTGGCCTCGCTGGTGATTGTGCCCGCGCTGGTCTACCGTATGGTGATCAACGCGCTGGAAGTCGAGGCGGACACCTCGCCAGCCGAGCAAACGCCCGCGCGCATCGAAGTCGCGCCAAGCGTGCCGCCACCCGCTGCCGCCGAACGTGACTCGGCGCAGTTGATGAAAGCGCTCGGCATCATCCTCGAAAATGCGACCCTGGAAACGCTGCCAGATCAGATCATTCAGGCGACCGTCAACGTGCTCAAAACCGACATCGGCGCGCTGCTGACGGTGCAGGCGGCCAACTACGCCGACATCTCGACAGGCGTTGATAAGGTGATGGAGCGTTCGATTACCAGTCTATCGCTCAATCTGGATTCGCAGCCGACGCTGGTCAATGCGATTGAACGCCGCCAGCAGCGTCCACTCTACCCGGATCGCAACGTCGAAGAACTGCACGACCTGTATTCGCGCCTCGACATTGAGCCGATTGGCCCGACCTACTTTCAGCCGCTCGTCAACGACGATAAGCTGCTGGCGGTGCTGCTGGTCGGGATGCCGTACTCTGGCCGTGAATTGAGTGACCCGGAAAAGGAACTCCTGCGCGGCATTGGTATTATTGCGGCGCGCCTGCTGGCTTTGAGCCGGGCTGCCAACACGCCGCCCTCGCAGGAAGCGCTGATCGAAGCGCTCAAGCAGGGCGGATCGCTCGAAAATGTCGATAACGGCGAGATGCTGCAAGTCTGGCAGGAGGTCAGCGCCGAACTGGACGCGGCGCGCGATCAGATTTTGCAGTTGTCGCAGCAGGTGACGCAGTTGAAGATTGAACTCGACTACGAACACAGCCGCGTCGCCGCCGGGCTGGACAGCACCGAGGAAAGCAAGGAAATCTCGCAGCGGATTATCGCGCTGAACGAGGAACATCAGAAGTTGATCGAGGAGCGCGACCGCCTCGCCAATCGGCTGCGCGAAGCGGAAACGGCACTCCTCGGCGCGGTTTCCTCCGACAGCGATGCGGTGCTCAAGAGCATGGTCGAAGCGCTGCGGGAAGAAAAAGACGAACTGACGCAGCAGCGGGATCGGCTGCAAAATCAGCTTACCGAAATCCGCGCCGGTACGTCGACCACGCAGACGGCACAGGAAATGCTCGACCAGATGGGCGAGGAGCGCTCGCGGCTGGAGGATGAGCGCGATCAACTGAACAGCAAGCTCACGGACATCGAGCAGCAGCTACGGGCATTGGGTATTGAAGAAGGCACAGCAGGCGTGACCCAGTTGGTCACGCAGTTGTTCGAGCGGCACGCGGCGATGCAGGCGCGCGCCGAAACGCTCAAGCGCGAGCGTGACGCGCTGCTCAACGAGCGCACCCAGTTCGAGGACGCGATCACCCATGAAAAAGAGCGTGACAAGCAGTTGCAAAATCTGCAAAGCGAAATCGCGCATCTGGCGGCAGATCGAGAAGCTGTCACCAAACAGCGCGACAAGCTGCGCGGCGAACTGGAAGGCGTAGATAGTCGGCAGGAAGCGCTGCGCGATCAATACGCGCGCCTGATGGCGGAACTCGCGGGCTACGAGCAGGAATTGATCGAAGCGGAAGAAGATCGCAAGGCGCTCGGCCAGCAGATTCAGCAGTTGGCGCAGGAGCGCAGCCAGCTTGCCACCGAGCGAGATCGGCTGAATGCGCTGCATAAGGCGGTCGAAACCGAGCGCGATCAGTTGATGGCGCGGACGGAAGGCGACCGCGAGCGTTTGCAGCAGCTCGGCGCAAATGGCGTCGGCTCGCTGACTCGCATGATTGAGGAGCTTACGGCGCAGCGCACGAATCTGGAGCATCAATTGAACGAGGCGCAGAGCGCGCTTGCGGCAGCCGATGATCGACTGGAAGTGCTGCAAAAGCGCGCTGCCAGTCAGCCGCAGGTGATTTATCGCCCGGACAACCCTGAACTGATCCTCGGCATGGTGCAGGAACTGCGCACGCCAATGACCTCGATTGAGGGTTACGTCGATTTGATGCTCAACGAATCGGCAGGTATTCTCGGTGAGATGCAGCGCAAGTTCCTTCAGCGCGTCAACGCCAACGTGACGCGCCTGGCCTCGATGCTGGAGGATTTGACCCGCATCACCTTCCTCGACGCAGGGCGCTTCACGCTGGTGCCTGAGCCAGTCGATGTGGTCGGCTTGATCGAGGACGCGATCACCTCCGCGAGCAGTCAACTGCGTGAAAAGGGGCTGACCGTCCATCTGAATATCGACGACGACATTCCGCCGATCCGTGCGGATCGGGACGCAATTGGGCAGATCGTTGGGCAGCTCCTCACCAACGCGTATCTGGCGTCACCGCCGTCGAGCGCGATCTATGTGACGGCGCGGCGGCAGGCGGCTCGTAATGGCCGCGCGCCGGGCGAGGTCATGTACGTCTCGATTGAGGATCGCGGCGGCGGTATCTCGATTGAAGATCAGGCGCGCGTGTTTGCGCGCAAATATAAGGCGGAAAATCCGCTGATTCAGGGGCTGGGCGATACCGGGGTAGGGTTGGCAATCGCTAAAGCGTTAGTGGAAGCGCATGGTGGTGAAATCTGGTTGGAGTCACGTTCCGGCGTAGGCAGCGCCTTCAATTTCACGCTGCCGCTGGAACTCGTAGCAGAAGCGGAGAAGTAAATGCGCCGCGACATCGGTAATGAAGTCATCGTCGCAATTGTAGCGGTCGGCGTGCTGGCTTTCGCGCTGATGTTCGCGATTGTGCTTTCGCTTTCCAGTGCGACTCCCCAGGGGACGGTGCTTGAGCCGTCGCCAACGCACACGACCAGTTCAGCGGTCGCTCTTGCGGCGAGCGCAACGGCCACCAACACAAATACTGCAACCGCAACCGCAACCTCGACTCCCGTCCCGACGACGGTGGTGCCGAGCGCGACCAATACCTCGGTTCCGACGACTGCCGCGCCGAGCGCGACGCCGCTTCCGTCCGCCACGCCGACCCAGCAGATCATCGCGCTAGTCGCATCGAACACGCCGATTCCGCCAAGCGCGACGTTCACGGCGACGCGTGTGCCTCCCACCGCGACGTTCACCAATACCCTAATGCCACCGACTGCGACGTTCACGGCGACGAATACAGCGATTCCGCCAAGCGCGACGTTCACGGCGACGAACACGTTTACAGCGTCTCCGACAGCGACGGCGACCTTTACCAACACCTCGGCTCCACCAACGGCAACCTTGACGAACACGCCCATTCCGCCGAGCGCGACGTTCACGGCAACTCATACACCCGTCGCGATTGCTCAGGTTGCAACGGCGAAACCAACATCCACGTTCACGCTGACGTTCACGGCGACTCACGTGCCGCCGACAGCGACGAACACGTTCACGGCGACGCGCATACCGCCGACGGCGACGAGCACGTTCACGGCGACGAGTACCTTTACGGCAACGCATATACCGCCGACAGCGACGAACACGTTCACGGCGACGCGCATACCGCCGACAGCAACAAGCACGTTCACGGCGACGCGCATACCGCCGACAGCAACTAGCACGTTCACGGCGACGAG
>DASZXN010000270.1:0-8531 GCA_035545875.1 Phototrophicaceae bacterium | reverse complement strand
GGCGCGCTCGACATGGCGCTGATCGTCAGCGACAAGCCATGTACGGCGGCGGCGGTGTTCACGACCAATCAGGTCAAGGCCGCGCCCGTGCTGGTCGATATGGAAGTGCTGGCGAACAACAACACGCACATTCGCGCCGTTGCGGTCAATACCAAGTGCGCCAACGCCTGTACTGGCGAGCAGGGCATCGCCAACGCCCAGCAGACGGCGAAACTGGCAGCCGAAGCGCTCGGCATCGGTGCGGACGAGGTGATTGTTATGTCCACAGGAGTGATTGGCACGCAGTTGCCGATGGACAAGATCGCGCAGGGCATCCACGCGGCCAGCGACTCGCTCGGCGACCACTGGGATGCGGCCTCACACGCCATTATGACGACCGACACGCGCCCGAAGCGCGCCTTCGTCACCGTGACGACCAGCGATGGCAAGCAGTATCATATCGCCGGGATTACGAAGGGCGCGGGCATGATTGCCCCGAACATGGCGACCATGCTCGGCTTCATCGTCACCGACGCGGCACTCGATCCACAGCAGGCGGCGGATACGCTGTTCGCCTGCGCTGACCAAACCTATAATCGCATCGTCGTCGATGGCGATACCAGCACCAACGACTCGGTGTTTCTGCTGGCGAACGGCGCGAGCGGCGTCACGATTGACGGCGCGGCGCGCGATCAGTTCGCGGAGGCGCTGACCTCGGTCTGCAAGAAACTAGCCCAGGACGTGGTACGGGATGGCGAAGGCGCGACTAAATTCATCACCCTGCACGTCAATGGCGCGCCCGATAACGCCGACGCTCGCAAAATTGCCAACACGATTGGCACGTCGCCGCTGGTTAAGACCGCCTTCTACGGCGGTGACGCCAACTGGGGACGGATCGTCGCGGCGGCAGGGCGCGCAGGCATCGACCTCGATCCGCAAAAGATGAAGCTCTGGTTCGCAGCGGACGAGGAGGCTGAAAAGCTGCTGCTGTTCTCAGCGGGAATGCCGACCAACTACAGCGAAGCGCAGGCGACCGAGCTGGTCAAAGCGCCGTCGGTCGTGGTCACGCTCGACTGCGGAATCGGCAGCGGAACAGCAACGATCTGGACGTGCGACCTCAGCCACGATTACGTCTCGATCAACGGGCATTACCGAACGTAATGGCATTTCGTAGGGGCAGACCTATGTGTCTGCCCTTACCTAAACAGGGCGAACACATAGGTTCGCCCCTACATGTATCGAAATCATAAGGGGCAGCTATGCAGGGACTACTGGCGCTGGAAGACGGACGGACGTTCACGGGAACGGGTTTTGGCGCGGACGGCGTGCAAACAGGTGAACTGGTCTTTAACACCTCGATGACCGGGTATCAGGAAATCCTGACCGATCCGTCGTATCACAAGCAAATCGTCACGATGACCGTGCCGCACGTCGGCAATACCGGAATCAATCCTGAGGACGTGGAGTCGGATCGCATCTGGGTGGCGGGCTTCGTCGTCCATCAGTTATCGCCAACGGTGAGCAACTGGCGCAGCGAGCGCGATCTCGACGGCTATCTGCGCGATCAGGGCGTGATCGGCCTCTCGGAAGTGGCGACGCGCGCTTTAGTGCGTCATATCCGCGAAAAGGGCGTCATGCGCGCGGCCATCGCGCATGGCGATGCCGCGAACGATCCGGCGGCGCTGGTCGAAATCGCGCGCCAGTCGCCCGATATGAGCGGCTGGAATCTGGTCGATGACGTGACCTGCGCCGAACCGTACAACTGGACGGAGCAGAGCGATCCCGAATGGTACAGCCAGCACCATTATGATCCCAATGGCCCGCTGATCGTCGCCTACGACACGGGTATCAAGCGCAATATCCTGCGCATGATGACGGATCGGGGTTTACGGGTCGCTGTCGTTCCGGCACATATGAGCGCGGCGGAAGTCATGGCGATGCACCCGGCGGGCGTGTTTCTGAGCAACGGCCCCGGCGACCCCGCTGCCGTGACGTACATGATCAGCAACACGAAAGCGCTGCTCGGTCACGTGCCGATTTTCGGCATCTGCCTCGGCCACCAGATCGTCGCGCTGGCGCTCGGCGGCACAACCGAGAAGATGCGCTTCGGGCATCGCGGCGGCAACCAGCCCGTGAAAAATCTGCTGACAGGCGTGATCGAGATTAGCTCGCACAATCACGGCTTCACGGTCATCAACGACGATCACCTGCGCGGCACGGAGATCACGCACATCAACCTGAACGACAATACGGTCGAGGGGCTGCGCAACACCGAACTCGGCGTGTTCAGCGTGCAGTATCACCCGGAAGCATCACCCGGCCCGCACGATTCACTCTACCTGTTCGACGAGTTCGTCGGGCGCGTCAAAGAGGCGAGTAGAATTGAAGTGAACGAGTAGATCGGGAGTTGAGCAATGGCGATTTCAGCAGTCACGAAGCCGATCACGCTGAAAGACCTCGAAGCTGTCGATGGCCTGGACGAATACAAAGGGATGGAAATTGTCGATGGCGTGTGGACTCCGAAGCACGAGGAGGGCAGCGTGAGCATTGGGCATGGGAAGTACGGCGCAACTATCCTTGCATTGCTCTGGATTTATCTTCAGCAAAACCCGGTCGGCGAGGTCTATCTCGCTGAAACGATTTTCGTGCTGCATGTGGATGACGCTGGCGTTCAGACGATGCGCAAGCCCGATACTTCGTTTGTAGCCAACGAGCGCGTCAAACCGCCGCAGGAGGGCTACTATTTTCAAGCGCCGGATATTGCTGTTGAGGTGATTTCTCCTTCCGACCGACGCCCTGGTGTACTTCACAGGAAGCTCACCGATTACTTTACTTACGGTACACAGCAGGTTTGGCTGGTCTATCAAGACGAAAAGCGGATTGTCATTCAGAATGCCGACGGAACGGCAACAACATACGAACTCGGCGATACCATTTCAGGTATTGCCTTGCTGCCCGGATTTTCGCTCAAGGTCGCGGAGATATTTCGGACTATATCGTGAGCGCTCAAACTGACGAGGCAAAGTATCCGGTCTGCTGGAAAGAACAGCTCATCGGCTCGATTTCTGAACTCGGCCAGCCGGATATGTGGTATTTCGATGCAAAGTGGAATCCTGAAGATTCTCCGCTCGCACAGGAATTTGCGCAAGCCATTGCTCATTTGGTCGGCAAAGTATTTTGGTCACTAGAGATCGAGCAACTTACTTGGGTGGAAATTCCAAGTCTCAAATTGAATTGTACTGTCGTTCATATTCCGATTGACGACCGGATTACTTTTCGCAGGATGTTTAAGATAGAGCCACCAAAGAACTAGGGACTATGCCGAAACGAACTGATCTCCACACCATCATGATCATTGGCTCTGGCCCGATTGTCATCGGGCAGGGCTGTGAATTCGACTACAGCGGCGTGCAAGCCTGCAAGGTGCTGCGCAAGCAGGGCTACCGCGTCGTGCTGGTCAACTCCAACCCGGCGACCATCATGACCGACCCTGAATTTGCCGACGCGACCTATGTCGAGCCGCTCACGCCGGAAATCTGCGAGCGGATCATCGCGCAGGAGAAGCCCGACGCGGTGCTGCCGACAGTCGGCGGACAGACGGCGCTCAATCTCGCCAAAGCGCTCTCGGAAAACGGCGCGCTTCAACGCCACAACGTCGAGCTGATCGGCGCGAAGTTCGACAGCATTGAAGTCGCGGAAGATCGCCAGTTATTCAAGGACGCGATGATCGAAATTGGCCTGCGCTGCCCGCCGAGCGAACTGGTCGATAACGTCGAGGACGCGCTGCGTGTCGCGCAAACGCTCAACTATCCGGTATTAGTCCGCCCATCGTTCACGCTCGGCGGATCGGGCGGCGGCGTCGCCTTCAACGAAGCTGATCTGCGCCGGATTGCCGAAAACGGCATCAAGCAAAGCCCGGTGCATGAAGTGCTGGTCGAGATGAGCGTACTCGGCTGGAAAGAGTACGAACTCGAAGTCATGCGCGACGTGAGCGGTAACTTCGTCGTCGTCTGCACGATTGAAAATATGGATCCGATGGGCGTGCATACGGGCGACAGCATCACCGTCGCGCCCGCGCAGACGCTCACCGACAAGGAGCTTCAGCGCCTGCGCAATATGGCGAAGCTGGTGCTGGATCGCGTTGGCTTGGCAACAGGCGGCGCGAATGTCCAGTTTGCGATCAATCCTGCCGATGGTCAGGTTTACGTCATTGAGATGAACCCGCGTGTGTCGCGCTCGTCGGCGCTGGCGAGCAAGGCGACGGGCTTCCCGATTGCCAAGATCGCGGCGCTGCTGGCCGTCGGCTTCACGCTCGACGAGATTCCCAACGACATCACGCGCGTGACGCCCGCCTCATTCGAGCCGTCGCTCGATTATGTGGTCGTCAAAATCCCGCGCTGGGACTTCGCCAAGTTCCCCGGCGCAGACGCGACGCTCGGCCCGCAGATGAAAGCGATTGGCGAGGTCATGGCGATTGGGCGCACCTTCCCCGAAGCGCTGCAAAAGGGCATTCGCTCGCTCGATATTGGCATCAGCGGTTTCGGGAGCAATCTGCTGCACACGTCGCCGGAAGCGCTGCGTGTGCCGACGGCGCAGCGGCTCTTTCAGGTCGCCAATCTGCTGCGCGAAGGCGTGACGCCACAAGAGATCATTGAGACGACGCACTTCGATCCCTGGTTCGTCCGCCAACTGGCGGACATCAACGCCGTGCGCGAATCGGTGGCTAATCTGTCGCTTGACCAGATCGACAGAGCGGCGATGCTCAAGCTCAAGCGTTACGGCTACAGCGATCTGCATCTGGCGCAGATTTTCAAAACCGATGAGCCGAGTGTACGCAAGTATCGTAAATCGCTTGGCGTGATCCCCAGCTACTACCGCGTCGATACCTGCGCGGCGGAGTTCGAAGCCTATACACCGTATCTGTATTCGACCTACGAGGAGGATGACGAGGCCGCGCCGACTGACAAACAGAAGGTGATGATCCTCGGCGGGGGGCCGAACCGCATCGGGCAGGGCATTGAGTTCGATTACTGCTGCGTCCACGCCTGTTTCGCACTCAAGGAAATGGGCTACGAGACGATCATGGTCAACTGCAACCCGGAGACGGTCAGCACCGACTACGATACGGCGGATCGGCTGTACTTCGAGCCGCTGACGGTCGAGGACGTGCTCAACATCATCGACAAGGAAAAGCCCGTTGGTGTGCTGGTGCAGTTCGGCGGACAGACGCCGCTCAACCTCGCCAAAGGCTTGGAGGACGCAGGTGCGCCGATCTGGGGTACGTCGGTCGATACGATTGATCTGGCGGAAGATCGCAAGCGCTTCAACGCGCTGATGCAGCAGTTGGATATTCCGCAGGCAGCGGGCGCGACCGCGCTCACCCGCGACGAAGCGTTCGACGTGGCGCATAAGATCGGCTACCCGGTGCTGGTGCGACCGAGCTACGTACTCGGCGGGCGCGACATGGCGATCATCTTCGACGATGAGATGCTTGGCGCGTGGCTGACCAAGCACGAGCAGGCGCTCGGCCATCCCGTGCTGATCGACCAGTTCCTCGACGATGCCTACGAGATCGACGTGGACGCGCTCTGCGACGGCGAGCAGGTCACCATTGGCGGGATCATGCAGCACATCGAGGAGGCCGGTATCCACAGCGGCGACTCGGCCTGCGTGCTGCCACCTTACAAGATCAGCTACTACCACATCGAAATCCTGCGCGAATTCACGCATCAAATTGGGTTGGCGCTGGGCGTGAAGGGGTTGTTTAACATCCAGTTCGCCATTAAGGATGAAGTTGTCTACGTACTGGAAGTCAACCCGCGCGCGAGCCGAACCGTGCCGTTCGTGAGCAAGGCGACGGGCTATCCGCTGGCGCGTTACGCGGCGCAGATCGCGGCGGGCAAAACGCTGCTCGATCTCGGCTTTCTGGATGAGCCACACGTCGATGGTTTCTTCGTCAAGGAAGCGGTGCTGCCGTTCCAGAAGTTCCCCGGCGTCGATGCGCGACTGGGACCGGAAATGCGCTCGACCGGCGAGGTGATGGGACACGCTTCGACCTTCGCGCACGCCTTCGCCAAAGCCGAAATCGCCGCCAGCACGAGCCTGCCGCTCGAAGGCACGGTTTTTGTCAGCGTCAACAACAATGACAAAGGCGCAGTCATGAAAGTGGCGCGCGACCTCAACCTGCTCGGTTTCAAATTGGTCGCTACCGAGGGGACAGCAGCGGCGCTGCGCAGCGCTGGCCTGCCCGTCGATGTGATCCATAAGGTCAGCGAGGGATCGCCGCATATCGTTGACGCGATCCGCGCGGGACAGATCAATCTGGTGATCAATACGCCGCGCGGTGGGCAGGCGCACGATGACAGCGCTCTCATTCGCGGGACGGCGCTGCTGTTCGGCGTCTCGATTGTGACGACGATGAGCGCAGCAACGGCGACGGTGCAGGGCATCAAGGCGATGCGCCAGAAGCCGTTCAAGGTGCGCAGCCTGCAAGTGCATCACCATCTGCACGCCGAGCCGCAATAAAAAACCGAAGGCCAAGCGCCTTCGGTTCTTCTGGTCTATATTCAATTGAATTTCCTCCGCAGGGGCACGATAGATCGTGCCCCTACACGTCATGACATGAGTATCCTTTACGGGCTGGTCGTGGCTTCCATCGTCATTTCGGGAGTCATCATCGGCGTCGCCTGAACGACGAGGCCGGGCTGATAGGGGCCAGTCGTGTTGTCGAGCATCCCCGTGCTGCAACCCGTCCAGGTGTAGGTGAAGAACTTGCCATTCTGGTCGTAGCCCTGAAGCGCGAAGGCGTCGTTACCGAGGCTGAAGAAGCCGATTTCACCGTTCGGCGTCATGGCGCGCGCCAGCAGAACCGCTGTCATGCCGGAAGGCACGGTCGCGGCAGGCATGAGCGTTGCTTCGGGCATCACCAGGGTTGACGACACGGGCGTTTCAGTCATCATGCCCATATCTTCAGTCGCCATCATCGCTTCTTCGGTCATGGCCTGCATCTGCGCCTGCGAGGGAAGCTGCGGGATTTCGACGTTGCCACGCAGTTGATTCGCGTCGAGATTGATGTACTTCTGATCGCCAACGCCCCAGACAGTGATAGCGCCATTGTCGAATGAACTGATATTCTTGCCCGCGCTATCGACGCAGTAGAGCGCCAGACCGCCCAGATTGACGCTGCCGTTAATACGACCATCCGTGAAGACGGGCGGTGGAACCGGAGTCGCGGTTTCGGTTTGCGCGAACACCGCCGCGCCAGAGCAGGTAAAGAGGGCGATTACTGCCGCCAAAAGTCCAATCCGCTGAAGTTTCATCATCGTTCAGTATCCTTTTCGATTCATCTCTACCGTGATATAGGTTACAACCTTTATTTCTTGATGACGATGAATATTTCATGAATGTATTTTGTAATGTTGATGTAAGGCGATGCGGGCACGGTGTGCTATATCCTGACGAAAGAACTTTGCGCGTTAATCAAGCGAAGGATTTGAAACGATTTAGAGAAAGCATTTGTATCGTGAGCAGCAAAAGGGCGCACAGCCGTGCGCCCCTGTACTCGATGTTCCTGGCCTGTTCTCCTCTATGGTGAGTGGAACAGGCGCGTAAATTCGTCGTTCGTTACGGCGAAGTGGTTGCGGCTGCCGTCATTTCAGCGGTCGGCATGGCGGTCGATTGCGCGCCGGAATTGGAACTGCCCGTCGTCGCTGGGAAAAGGGGAACAGCGCCCGCCTGAATGTTGCCCATACTGCAACCGCTCCAGAAGTAGCTGAAGAACTTGCCGGTTTCGTCCGTGCCCTGGAGCATGAAGTTATCATTGCCGAGGCTGATGAAGTAGACCTCGCCGTTCGGGGTAGCGGCGCGCGCCAACAGGGTCGGCGGCATCTGCGTCGCTTCTTCGGTACCCATCATTTGCGTGGGGGCAGGCATCGGCGTTTCGGTCATGCCGGGTTCCATCGTCGCGGGCGGCTGCGCGATTTCGGTCGTGCCGCGCAGTTGAGCGGCGGTCAGGGTGATGTATTTCTGCCCGCCAACGCCCCAAAGGTCAATGCTGCCGTTCTGGAAGGTGTTAACGCTGCGCGTATTGCCAGAGGCATCCGTGCAGTAGAGCGCGAGACCGCCCAGATCGATGTCGCCGTTGATACGGCCATCGGTGAAGCTGCTCGCCTGTGCAGTCGCCGGGGCCGTTGATTCTGGAGTCTGAGCGAAAATCGCCGCGCCAGACACGAGTAAAGCGATCACGAGAACTGCCGTTAATACCATTGACCGATTTTTCACGTTACACCTCGTTCGTTGATCGAGTAGACAATCAGAAGATTACAACATTTATTTTAACATTTCAATTCTTATTCTGACCCATAGCAGACCGATGGATTGGCCTGATTGAGACGCAAAAAGCGGCTTCCCAATAGAAGCCGCCGATTGATTCCATGATCAGGTTAACGCCAGGGGTACGGCAGCGCCGTGCCCCTGCAAAGTCGTACTTACGGGCTGGTCGTTGCCTCTGGAGTCGCTTCGGGGATAGTTTCGGTCGCGCTGACGGTTGGGAC
>DASZXN010000269.1:0-4551 GCA_035545875.1 Phototrophicaceae bacterium | reverse complement strand
TGAAGTCGATATTGCGCGCGCCGCTGATACCACCATCGTGGTCGAAGCACCGGGGATGGGCGACGAGGTGCAGGCAATCAAGGCGGGCATTCTCGAAATCGCCGACGTGCTGGTCGTCAATAAGGCGGATCGACCGGGCGTGAATCAGACGGTTCACGCGCTCAAAATGATGCTGGAACTGGGGCATCCGAGTTCGCGCAGTCAGATGATCAATCATCACGGACGTTTGATCGCGGCGCATGAATCAGCAGTAGAGCAGGATAAACCATTGTGGATTCCGCCAATTGTCCAGACCGTCGCGGGGGCGGGCAAAGGTGTGGACGAGGTCATTGAAGCAATCGCGGGGCATCGCCGCTATCTGGAAAACCACGATCTGCGCGATGCCGTCGAGCGGCAGCACATCGAAGTAGAATTGTACGAACGGCTGCGTGATACTTTAATGGCGCGTCTGCTTCAGGACGTACCTGAGGCCGAGATCGCCACCGTCATCGAGCGGATACAGGCGCGCGAAATCGATCCACAGAGCGCGGTCAAGCAAATTCTGGCGCAGGTGTAAGAGAGCAGCGGGTGAGGCAGCCATGAGCATGTCAGGCGTGAAAATTCCGGGTACGAAATACGTCACCGATGGGCATGAATCCACGTCGCCGGGGCAGTATGGGCGTATTTTGCTCTTCTGCGGCTCGGCATCGCATGATTTGGGCGAGGAGATCGCTGCGCATCTGCACATCAAGACAGGCAATTACATGCGCACGGTGTTCCCGAACGAGAATATTTTCATTCGGCTGAACGAGAGCGTGCGCGGACAGGACGTGTATCTCATCCAGACGCTTTCGACGCCCTGTCTGCATGAGAATATCTTCGAAATGCTGATCATGATCGACACGCTCAAGCGCGACTCGGCGGGACGGATCAACGTGGTCGTGCCGTATCTGTCGTATGCGCGCTCCGATAAGAAGGATCAGCCGAGAGTCGGCATCGCGGCGCGGTTGCTCGCCAACATGATCGAGACGGCGGGCGCGGATCGCTACATCACGGTTGACCTGCACGCCGGACAAATTCAGGGCTTCTTCAACATTCCCGGCGACGTGCTGACCGCCTTCTATCTGTTGAGCGACTATATCGCCAGGAAGCAGATCGAGAATCTGGTGGTCGTCTCGACCGATCTCGGCTTTGCCAAGAAAGGCCGCAACTGGGCGGAAGCGCTCGGCACGCCGCACGCGATCATCGAGAAGCGGCGCACGGGCAACGACGCCAAATCCGAAGCACTCTCGATCATCGGCGACGTGCGCGACAAGAACGTGCTGCTGGTCGATGACGAGGTGCTGACCGGCGGATCGATCACCAATGCCGTCCAACTGGTCAAGCAGGAAGGGGCGCACGACGTGTATCTGGCGTTCACGCACCCGCTGCTGGCAGACCCGGCGGTGGATCGGCTGGCGGCGCTCGACATCAAGGAGATCATCACGACCAACACGCTGCCGATCTCGAAGGAAAAGCGCGATAAGCTGCCCAACATGACCGTGCTGTCGATTGCGCCGCTGCTGGGCGAGGTGATCGTGCGGGCGAATCAGGGGCGCAGCGTTGGCGAGTTGTTTAACGAGTAGCCTAATTTCTCCGTAGGGACGAGGCCATGCCTCGCCCCTACAAACCCTCTGTAACCTGAATTTCGCATAGCAAATTTTGAGGGAAGGTTTTTGTAGGGGCACGACATGTCGTGCCCCTACGGACAGACCCCCTATCCGAAACTAAGGTTCTGTAGCATGGATCGAGGGCGGCAGTAATGCCGCTCTTTTATTTGTGCGCTGTAAGAACCTCGTGAGCGGAGTCGTCCATTGAAGCAAACGGACGCTTGTCCGATTGTGTGGATTGAGTAGAGGAGAGCAGCAGATGGCGACGATGAAAGCGGCGCGTGTTCACGAGTGGGGCGGCTCCGAGAACGTTTTCGTGGACGACGTGCCGATTCCAGAGCCGAACAGTGGCGAGGTCATCATTCGGGTACACGCATCCAGCATCAACCCGGTCGATTGGAAGGCGCAGTTGGGTTACATGAAACAATGGCTGCAACTGCCGTTCACGCTCGGCTGGGACGCGGCGGGCGAGATCGCGGCGGTGGGTGAAGGGGTGACCAACTTCAAGGTCGGGGACGCGGTGTATGGCAAGCCGAACGGTGGCGGATTCGTGCAATATCTGGCGATTCCGGCGGCGAACGTCGCCCCCCGGTCGCAGCAGGTGAGCGCTGCGGAGGCGGCGACCTTCCCGACGGCGGCGCTGACGGCTTATCAGGCGATCTTCGATAAAGCGGACTTGCAGGCCGGACAAACCATCCTGATTCATGGCGCGGCGGGTGGCTGCGGGCATTTCGCCGTGCAGCTTGCCCGCTGGAAAGGCGCTCATGTGATTGGTACGGGATCAGCCGAGAATGAGGATTTCGTGCGCGGCCTCGGCGCAGAGGGGTACGTTAATTACAGGACGACACGCTTCGAGGACGTGGTTCATGACGCGGACGTGGTGTTTGATACGGTCGGCGGCGAGACGTTCACGCGCAGCTTTGCGGCAGCCAAGCCGGGCGGGATCGTCGTGACGATTGCTGCGCGACCGGAGCAGCCAGAAATCAACGGCGTGCGGGCGACCGGGCTGGGCGCGACCGGGACAACCGCTCAATTGGCCGAGATGACGAGGCTGATCGACGCGGGGCACGTCAAGCCGACGATCAGCGCGACCTATCCGCTCGATCAGGTGCGCGTGGCGCTTGACCGGAATCACGAAGGACATACGCGCGGCAAGATCAGCCTCGAAATTCCGTGAGGCTGGTTTTGTTCGTGAGAAAATCAGGGCGCAGCACGCTGCGCCCCTACAGCTACACCAGGCAGTAAATCTTTTACGAGTTTTTTACCGCTTTATTTCCAAATCGTAGCTTGTGCGCAACATTTTGCGGTTCTACACTCCGACTAAATTCTTTGAATGATTAAATGGGAGGCAAATAGATCATGACCGAGTTTTTAGCGGGTTTGGATCGAGAGCGGATTGTTCGCTGGACGGCGATCTATCTCGTCATCTACGTGGTTGTCAACCTGTGCGCGGGATTGGCGTTTGGAATCATCGGCGGGCTTTCGGCAGCGACAGGTGCGCTGACTGCCGCGTCGGTCGGCGGCGTGAGTTCGGATGCCAGCGCAGCCTCGTCGTCGTTGATCGGGATTGGCGGCCTTGCGGTGATTATGGGCCTTCTTTACCTCATCTCGGTACCGATCTGCGGTGTGGCGGCATTCGGCTTGTTCCGACGCAAGGCGTGGGCGCGCAATGCTGCCGTCGTCGCCCTCGGCTACACCACCTTGATCTCGCTGGTCGGCCTGACGCAGAGTTTCAGCAACATCATCTGGGTGGCGATTAGCCTCTTTGGAGTCTACCTGTTCTGGAGCGACGCCGGGATCAAGCAGGTGCTTTCACAGTAGCCAACTGCGTGGAAATGAGAGAGGCGTTGAGCGCAGCGAATTCGCGCTCAACGCCTTTTTGATCCGCGATTCAATTTGGTCATCGGTAAATAAAAGTAGGGGCGGGTTTTAAACCCGCCCCTACAGCGTTGACGTGACGTAAGCTTACACCAGATGCGGCTTCAACTGGTTGGCGATGCGTTCCTTCGGCTGGAAACCCGTGATGCGCACGACGGGCTGACCGCCTTTAAAGAGGATCAGCGTGGGAATGCTCATTACGCCGTAGCGCATGAGCACGTCCTGATTCTCGTCGGCGTCGAGCTTGCCGACCTTGATCTTCTCGCCGTATTCGGTCGCCAGTTGATCGACCAGCGGCGCGATCATCTTACAGGGGCCGCACCACTCCGCCCAGAAATCAACCAGAACGGGCTTATCCGAATTCAGAACATCAGTGGTGAAGTTCGACTCGTTGACCTCAAATGTTTTCGTACTCATGCTGATGACCTCTCTCATACGGCTTTGACGCTCATAGCTCGCTATGCTATCATTTTAGCGAGTTTTAGCGTTATGGGCTGCTGTTTTTCAGTGTTCGAGTTACCGCTATGAATCCAGACGATGCGGTCATGCCAGAACTTACTCGGCGGCAGGAAGAGATTTTGTCCTGCATCGTCCGCGCTTACACGGACTCGCCGGAGCCGATTAGCTCCAAGTATCTGGTCGAAAAATTCAATCTCTCGCTGAGTTCTGCGACCGTTCGCAACGAAATGGCCGTGCTGGAAGACCTCGGCTATATCGCCGCGCCGCACACTTCCGCCGGGCGTATTCCGACCGAAACGGGTTACCGCTACTTCGTCAAGCGCTTGATTACGACGGGCGAGATCAGCACGGTCGAGAAGTCGCGCATCTCGGATCGACTCAAGTCGATCCCGCTGGCGTCGGAACAATGGATGCTGCTCGCCGCGACCATGCTGGCGCGGACTTCGCACGTCGCCGCGCTGGTGACGCCGCCCGTCGCCGAGACGAGCCGCTTTAAACATCTTGAATTGATCGCTATTCAAGGACGGCTGGTGCTGATGGTGCTGGTGCTGCAAGGCGGCGCGGTGCATCAGCAAATGCTGACGCT
>DASZXN010000268.1:0-26020 GCA_035545875.1 Phototrophicaceae bacterium | reverse complement strand
AGGATTGAGCCAGTGTGTTTTTGCCCTCATCCCCTGCCCTTCTCCCTGAGGGAGAAGGGAGAAACTCCGCTTCAGGGGTTTGAAGTCTCTCGCCCTGAGGGAGAGAGATTTAGAGTGAGGGCTTAACTTGATGCCTATGGGTGCAGCGTGCTGCGCCCTTTTTTATTTCTGTCTACTATTGTCATGTCAGAGGGTGAATAGGGAGAGGAACTACCCGACAAACAGCTTCCGCCGATAAATCTCGTCTGGCCGCCGATAAATGTGCATGATGTCAGCTTTCGACATGAACACGGGTTCGCCAACCGCGCACGCTCCTGCGAAGATGCCCGCCGCTTTGACGCACATCGCCGTGACGTTGAGCACCTCGGTCGGTGTCTGCCCCAGCGCGATCAAGCCGTGATTTTGCAGCAGAATGACCTTTGGTGCTTCGCCGAATTCCTCCATGTAGCCGCGTACCCGCTCGCGGATCGCCAGCGCCAGCGCCAGCCCCGGATCGACGTACGGCACGAACACCGAGCATGGCCCGCACAACACCGCTTCGTCAGGGAACAATCGATTATTGGCGAACTGCTCGGCGCGGTCACTGCACAGAATCGAGTTCACCGCCAACGGATGCGTATGTCCGATCACGGACACGTCGCAGCCGTGCAGCAGCGCCGCATGAAATGTCACTTCGACCGAGGGGCGCTTGGTCGAGCCGATCACGGCGGCCTGCATCGCTGCCTGGAGCGCTGATCCGCTCATCTGGCTGTCGAGCAGCGCGAGGATCGGCGCAAGCTGCACCTGCACGAAGCCATCGGCGCTGATTCCGTTCATGCCATGTCCGCTCGCCTTGATCCAGAACGTGTCAGCATCGGCACGATGCGAGGTATTGCCTTCGCCAATGATCACGTAGTTATTCTGCGGCTGACCAAGCGTCCGCGTCATCGCCACCAGTTGATCGAGTATCTTCTCGCTCACGCCTTGACCAATCTCTGAAAGCGCTCATACGCTTCCGTCCACGCCGCGCCATCTTTCGGCTCATAAACTTCCGTCGTGATCGTCCGGCTCAGGGCTGTGCGTGCCTGCGCGACGCTGCCCAGTTCGCCCAGCGCGATCAACTGCGTGATCGCGTTGCCCAGCGCCGTTGCCTCGACCGGGCCAGCCACCACCACGCGACCGAGCGCGTCTGCCGTCATCTGGCAGAGCAGCTTGTTCTGCGTGCCACCGCCGATGATGTGCAACTTCTCGACCATCCGTCCACTCAGCGCGATCATATCTTCGAGCGCCTGCCGATATTTGAGCGCGAGGCTCTCGTACACGGTGCGCATCACCTGACCGGGCGTTTCGGGGATCGGCTGGTTGGTTTTTTTGCAAAACTCGCGGATGCGGCTGGGCATATCGCCCGGCGGCAAAAAAGCCGGATCGTCAGGATCGACCAGCGAGCGGAATGGCTGGGCGTCATTCGCCAGCCGCGTCAGATCGTCGTAGCTGTACGCTTGACTCTGCGCTTTCCACGTCGCGCGGCACTGCTGTGCGATCCACAGCCCCATCACGTTCTTGAGCAGCCGAAACGTGCCGTTGACGCCACCCTCGTTGGTGACGTTGGCCGCATACGCGGCATCCGTGATCACCGGCGCGTCCAGTTCCAGCCCGATTAGGCTCCACGTCCCGCTGCTCAGGTAAGCGTAGTTCGGCGTGGTCGTCGGCACGGCAACGACGGCTGATCCGGTGTCGTGGGTCGCCGGAGCGATCACTGGAATCCCACGATACGCGCCGATGCGCGTCCCCGGCTGAACAATCGCGCCGAACAAGTCCGCCGGAATCCCGACTTCCGTCATCAGCCAGCGATCCCAATCGCCCGCGCGCGGGTTGTACATCTGCGTAGTCGTCGCGTGCGTAAACTCGCAGGTCTTTTCGCCTGTCAGCCAGTAATTGAGCAGATCAGGCATACTGAGGTAGGTCGTCGCGGCTTGCAACTGCGCACTATCAGCGGCGACCATGCTCGCCAGTTGATAGAGCGTGTTGATGATCATGAACTGGATGCCGGTGCGCTCGAACACCTCGCGCCGCGCCACCCGCGCGAACACCCACTCGTACAGGCCATCGGTGCGCGTGTCGCGGTAATGCACCGGGTTGCCGACCAGCTTGCCGTCCCGGTCGAGCAGCGCGAAATCGACGCCCCAGCCATCGATGCCGATCCCGGCGGCGTCCGCGTTCGCATCGGAAAACGCCGCCTTCTCGATCCCCGTGCTGATCTCGTGCCAGAGCCGCAGCGCATCCCAATGCAGCGTTTTACTGACCTGCACCGGAATATTCGGGAACCGATGAATTTCTTCAAGGTCGAAGCGGCTGCCGTCAAAATTGACCCGCGCTACCCGCCCTGATTCCGCACCTAAATCCACCGCAATCACGTTGACCATAAGAACAATTTATTCCGCAATCGAACCCGCAAATTCACTTTATTGATGCGCTTACTGTACTGCTTTTCGTTCCAGCGCGCCGCATTTGTGTCTTGTTTTGGCGTAAAGGGCAGGTTTAAAATCTGCCCCTACAGTTACATCAGCAACTTTCCGCTGTTCTTCTCCCCTCCCTGAAGTCGGGGAGGGGTTGGGGTGGGGTCTACCGTGCGTAAGCAGCAGGCACGCCGCCATCGACCGTCAGCATCGCCCCCGTCGTCTTGGCGCTGCGCGGACTCGCCAGAAACGCAATTGCCTCGGCCAAATCTTCGGGCAGAATTTCCACCTTGAGCGTGTTGCGCTTGCGGTAGAAGTCGTTCAGCTCATCGACTTTGATCCCGTATTGCTGCGCCCGCGCTTCTTTCCACTGGCCGTCCCAGATGCTGCTGCCCTGAATGACCGCATCCGGCAGCACCGAGTTGACGCGAATGCCGAGCGCGCCGCCTTCTTCCGCGAGGCAGCGCGCCAGATGGACTTCGCCCGCCTTCGCCGTACTGTAGGCGCTCGCGCCCTTGCCCGCCGCGACACTGTTCTTGCTGCCGACGAACACCATCGTCCCGCCGATGCCCTGCGCTTTCATCACCTTGAAGGCTTCGCGCGCCACGAGGAAATAGCCCGTCAGCAGAATGTCGATCTGCCGCTGCCAGTCCTTCAGCGACGTTTCGTCAATCGGCGCGCCGCCCGCGATGCCCGCGTTGTTGACCAGCACGTCGATCCCGCCGTAGGTCATGACCGCGTGCTGGATCGCGGCTTGCACGGCTTCTTCTTTGGTCACGTCCATGTGAGCGAACGTCGCGCGGCCTTTGCCATACTTCTTTTGCAAATCGTCCGCGACTGCCTGCCCGCCCTCGGCGTTGATGTCCGCGATCACGACGTGCGCGCCGTCCTGCGCCAACCGATAGGCCGTCGCGCGACCGATGCCGCTCGCCGATCCCGTAATCAGCGCGACCTTGCCCGCGAAATCGCGGTCGGGCGGCGCGAGCTTGAGTTTGTACAGTTCCAGCGGCCAGTATTCAATGTCGTAGGCTTCTTTGGCGGTCAGGCTGTTGAAGCCGCCAATCGCCTCGCTCGCCCCGATTACCGAAATCGCCCGGTGATACAGTTGGCGGCTCACGTCGGCGTTGGTCACGTCCTTGCCTGTCGTCACCATGCCGATGCCGGGGATCAGGATCACGCGCGGCGCGGCGTCGCGCAGTTCGTCGCCCGGCTCTTTGTTGTCCTCAAAATAGGCTTCGTAACGCGCTTCATATTCGACCACGCTGCGCCGGATCGCGTCCTTGAGCGCATCCACGCCCTGATCCGGCGTCCAGTCCACGTAGAGCGGCTGGCGCTTGACGTGAACCAGGTGATCCGGGCAGGCGGCTCCGCGCTGGCTGACTTCCGGCGTGCGCTCGCTGCCGATCATGTCCAGCACTTCCGCGCTGTCGTCGTATTGCAGGATGGCGTGCCGCCGCTGCGAGACCGCCCCGCGAATCACGGGCAGCACTTCCGCGACGATCTCTTTGCGGTTGTCCGCCGCCGACACTTTCAGCGCGCCAAAGACACGCCTACCTGCTTTCTTGTCATTCAAATAATCTTCGGCGTCCTGAACGCTGCGGATCACGTTGTTGTAGGCTTCTTTGGCGTTGTCCCCCCACGAAACCAGACCGTGCTTGCCCATCACCACACACTCGATGCCGGGGTTGTCGATCACCCGCTGCCCGATCCACTTACTCAGGGTGAAGCCGGGTCGGATATAGGGCACATAGGCCATGCGGCTGCCGTACAAATCGCGGGCTGCCGCTTCGCCATCGGGCGCGCAGGCCACACTGATCACCGCGTCGGGATGGGTATGATAGACGTGCTTGGCCGGGACGAAAGCGTGCAGCAGCGTCTCGATGCTCTGGCGCGGGCGACCGGGTTCAAACACCGTCTTTTCCAGGTAGCTGGTCATTTCCTCATCGGTCATCGACTCGCGCTGAAACAGCGGGCGGATCTCGTCCATTTTCAGCAGCGCGAACTGGCTCGCCTTGATCGTCGCCACGTCCGAGCCGGACGCCTTGACCGCCAGCACCTCGACCTGCCGTCCCACGTGGTCGGTCAGCATGATTTTGGCGCTGGTGTTGCCGCCATAGATATTCACGACCGTGCGGTCGCGTCCGAGCAGATTGCTGGCGTAGACCAATCCATCCAGATCAGGCAGTTTGGCGGCGTCAGCGTCGTTCCAGAGATTTTGGGGCATATTCTTCACCTGAGTATATTCAGTACGGTGTCAAAAAGGTCTAACTGATCCGAAACTCAATCCGACAAATCCGCGTCGGCTTCCGTAGGGGCACGACACGTCGTGCCCATGTGCATCAAGTTAAGCCCTCACTCTAAGTCTCTCTCCCTCAGAGAGTTTCTGAAAACTCCCTCGAATGGGCGGTATTTCTCCCGCTTTCCAGAAACGCTCTCAGGGCGAGAGACTTAAAATCCTGCTGACCCGTTGTTCTCCCTTCTCCCTGAGGGAGAAGGGCTATGGGATGAGGGCAAAAACACACCGGCTCAATCCTTAAGTTGATGTGAATGGGCGCACGGTAGTACGTCCTTTATATTTCGATTGCCATGATCTGATTTGGCGACGTGGGTCTGTGTAGGGGCAGGTTTTAAACCTGCCCCTACGGGTTCATGCTGCCGTGATTTCATTGGCAGATGTTGGCCTGTATAGGGGCACGATATATCGTGCCCCTACGGGGAAGCATATGGGCTGGTTAGCCTATGCCGAGGGTGATTTACTAGAATCGGTGGTCGAATCGGGCGGGACGAACGGCGTAAAGAAGGTCAGGCTGTTCACCATCTTGTCGAGGATCGTCTGCGCCTGATTGATCTGCGCATCCGGCGCGTCCACGTCGAAGGTATAAGTCGCATTGTTGCTATCGACGCGCATGATGATGACCGCGCCGTCGCGCGCTTCGCCCTGATCGCCCGTGTAGCTGTAGGTGATCCACTGGGCTTGCTTCATGTCTCCCTTGAACGCGGTCGGCTGATCGACCTGGGCGTCGGTCTGCGCTGCTTCGATGTCGTACATCTCCTGCGCCGCCGTGTCGATGTCCTCATCGCGTTTGGCGACGAAAATGCGAATGTCGCCGTTCGGGTCGTTGATCTCCAGTTCGTCCGGCTGACCGGATTGATCGGCCAGCACCGAGGGATCAGCCCAGTTCCAGGGATAGAGGAAGTTCACGCCGCGCTCGACATCCTTGAAACCGCGCCAGTTGGGGTCAAGCCCCTGATTGTTGACGGCGACGTGGCGCGCATCAAACACGCTGTTACCCGCCAGATCGGTGATCTGCATCCCGATGCCGTAGTCGCCGGAGTCGGCGGGCACGTACTGGTAAGTGAACGGCTGAATCCCGTAGACCAGCGCGGTTTTGGCGGGCTGCGGCTCCGGCCCGTTGTCCGTCCACCTGTATTGATCCGGGTAGAACTGGTCGCCCGGCGCGGTCTCAAGTTCGCTGACCTGACCGTTGTCGTCCGTGCCGTAAGTCGCCAGCACCTGCTGGGTATCGGTGCTGAAGATCAGGTTGGCGGATTGCTTGGTGCCGTCCTGCGCGACGTAGGTTCCGGTGACGACCGCGCGCGCCAGACCAGGATCGGGCGTGAACAGCACCGACTGAATCTGCGAGCTGTCGTCGCTCACGAGCAACTGCTCGACGTTCCAGGCGAAATCGTCGCCGAGGCTCTGGCCGCTTGGCATCTCGTTGATCAGCGTGCCGTCGGTCAGCACCGACTGGAACGCCAGCGGCGCGGTATCGATCAGCGTGCTGGTTCCATCCGGTTTGTTGAGGACGGCGACGAATTGCAGGCTGGCAACGCCCTGACCGTCGGTGTCGAAGATCACGACGGGCGGATCGTAGATGCTGGCGTCGCCCTTCTCCGGCAGAATTTTCTCGACGCTGATCTTGAGGTTGCCGGGCAGCAGCGCCTTGTCAATCGTAGTATGGAAGGTGTTGAGGAAGGTGTTCCAGGCGCTCATATTGGGGTTGGCGGATGCGTAGGGCACCGGATCGATCCCGCCATTCGCGGGCAACTGCGCGATCTTTGAGTTGGTCGGGAAGTAGATCGCCATCCCGTGCGCGTCAGGGAGATCGTCGTCCGCGCTGCTCTGGAGGATCGCGTCCTGCGTTACCGTGATCACCTTTTGCGCTGCCGCTTTCAGGTCATCCTCCACGTCCGGCTGCTTGGCGACCAGGTTCATAAAGCTGATCAGGTCGATGGACGAAAACACGTCTGCGTTGGTCGTGCTCATGATGGCGTCGCTGGTGGCGCTGGCGAAGCGCTGCGCGTTCAGGCGCGCGATGCCTAATTCCGAGAGCTTGTCGAGCGTGTTCTGATCGGCTGAAGCCGTGAAATCCTTAAGCGCATCGACCACCGGCTGAATTTTGCTCTCGTCCACCAGTCCGAGATCGACCTGCGTGCGGCTGCCGGGGCCAGCGTAGTATTTCATGTAGGCATCCACGATGTCTTGCCCGAACGCTTTGGCGCTCATGGTCGGGTTTTGCGTGAGTTCCTGAAAGGGCGTCGTATACTCCCATCCGTCACCGGGGATTTCTTCCTCGGAGGCGAGCACGTAATGGGCGTAGGGTACGAGCGCGCGGTAAACCTCTAGCTGACCCATCAGGCAGGCGTCAAAGCCAATGAGGTCGAGTTGATCCAGCCCGGTTTTCGCCTGAATCTGCTGGAGCGCGCTGGTCAGGTCAGGCAGGGTGAGCATGTCGTCATGATTGGTTTCGTCTGGCCCATTGCCGAGCCAACCGCCGCCGTGCGTGCTGATCGTCAGGGCGTAATGCTTGGCCGGATAGTTCTGAACCGCCCAGATCACGAAATCTGCCAGCGTTTGCGGATCGCCCATGTCGAGTTCGCCCATGTCCTGAACCGGCTGCGTGTTGAATTCCAGCCCAATCTCGTGACCGTGAATGATCTGGTCGATCTGCGTGTCGTTGTCGGGCTTGACGCCGATGTCCGTCAGCTTTTGCCTGTACTCGTTTGGGTTGCTCTGGCGTAGCTGCGCGGCCTGCGGGATCAGAGTGTGATAGTCCTGCCCGGACTGCGCGTAAGCGTAGGCGAGGATTTCATCGAGCTTCTGGTCGTGCGTGAGGACGGGCTGCGGCTCGTGCTTGAGCAGGAAGCGGCGTGTATCCGTCCAGTCGCCGAAGCCGGTTTCATAGCCGGGGGCGCGATCCACTTCCGCGACGATATTGACCTGAGCGGTGCTGCCAACCTCCTGCATCTCGGTCAGGTCGCCGTAGAGCGAGGTTTCGAGGTTGTTGTCGGCATTGTAGTATTGCATATACGTCCAGTCGGCGAGCTTGCTCTGCGCCAGCGTGGGCGACCAGACCGCGAGCAGCGCCAGCAGCAGCAGGGTGGTGATCAGGAATGACCGACGCATAAACTGGAGTCCTTTCAGAATTAGCTTAACAACAGATTTCTAGATCGTAATTATCATAAAGCCGGGCTTTGCGCAAGCGAAGCGCAAGCTTCTGAACTAAAATTCGTGCTATGCCCATGTGATCGAATTGAGGATAATCACCATGCCTGTCGCTAACCCCGATTTGCTGCATGATATTCCGCTGTTCAAGCTGCTGGACGAGGACGAACTCAAAACCCTGGCGCAGGAACTCGACGAAATCCGTTTTTTGGCCGGGCAGCACATTTTCACGGCAGGCGACGCAGGCAACAAAATGTACGTGGTCGAAAGCGGCAAGATCGAACTGTTCCTGCAGGACAAGGCCGACGACCGCGTTGAGTTAGGCTACGTCGAGCCGGGCGAACTGTTCGGCGAACTCTCTTTCCTGAGCATCCATCCCCGCTCGAACAGCGCCAGAGCGGTCGAAGATACCAAGCTGATCGCCATCGACCAGCACGACCTCGAAATTCTGGTCGGCTCGCACCCGCAGTCGGCGCTCGATCTGCTGGCTGGAGTTAGCCGTCGTCTCGACGCTTCCAACCGCCTGATTCGGGAGCGCGTGATTCGCAATGCCAACGACGAGATTGCCCCGCCTGCGACTTTCGGCGAGAAGCTCTCCGATCTCCTGACAGCCATCGCGGGCGACATTCGTTTCGTCTATTTCAGCGCGGCGTGGTTCTTCATCTGGATCGTGCTCAACACCAATATCATTCCCGGTGTGACCGCTTTCGATCCCTTTCCATTCGGCCTGCTGACGATGGTCGTCTCGCTCGAAGCGATCTTCCTCTCGCTGTTTGTGCTGATCAGTCAGAATCGGCAGGCAGCGCGCGATAAGGTGCGCAACGACATCGAATACGACGTGAACCTGCGCGCCGGGTCAGAGATTCGCGTGCTGATGAAGCAGCTTGAGGATTTCCAGCAGCACACGCTCGCCAATTTCGCCGCGCTGGAAGACAAGCTTGAGGCAAAGAAGTAAGAAGAATCAAATTTGACAATTGTGGGCTTTCTCTTTAGAATAATTAGAACAAAAGTTCTGAATCAGAGGTGAAGTCCATGACTCCGGGGATGCTCGCTCGTTTTAAAGCGCTGATTTGCAAGAAGAATCAGCATTTGATCTGTGTCAAGCTGACCAAAGGCCGCGAACTGTACGGCTATCTGCGCGAAGTCGGCGACGATTACTTCGTCTTTCAGGAAGTGCGCCGCGATGCCAATGGCCGCGCCAAAGAGACCAGCAAAATGATCCGCGACCTGTCTCTGATCACCGAGTACGGCGAAATCACGCCGGATCGACTGCCGTCGCCTTTCCCGATGTTCGGATTCGTGTAAAATCCCCGTTCAGGTCGGCTTGAGCGCTTGCTTGAACGGAGGTCGTCATGCAGCAGTCGGACAACGTGATGCGCGCATCGTTTACGGCGCAGGCCGCCGGTTACGCCAGCAGCGCCGTCATCAGTGACGCGGATCGCCTCGCGCGCCTTGTGCGCCTGATCAACCCGCCGCCGGAGACGCGCGCCCTCGAAGTCGCCACTGGGCCGGGCTACGTCGCGGAGGCATTGGCCGCCGTCTGCCGTGAAGTGATCGGTATCGATCTTACGCCCGCGCCGCTCGCCATTGCCGAGCGCCGCCGCGTTGAGCGCGGCCTGACCAATCTCCACTTTGAGTTAGGCAACGCCCGTGCACTTCCCTTCGGCGACAACGCATTCGATCTGGTCGTTTGCCGCTACGCCTTCCACCACTTTCCCGAACCTGATCTCGTGCTGGCAGAGATGGCGCGGGTCTGCCGCATCAACGGCATCGTCGCCGTCGAGGATATGATCGCCAGTGAGCATCCTGAGCGTGCCGCCTATCTCAACCGCTACGAGCAACTCCGCGATCCCGCACACGCGCAGGCGCTCCCGTTCAGCCGCTTTGCGATGCTCTTTGCAGGCGCGGGGCTGGAAGTCGAGACGATCATGACCGCCAGTCTGCTTCAGGACGCGGAAGAATGGCTCAAGCGCGGCTTTCCTGCTTCAGACGCGGATGCAGCCGAAGCGCGAGCGATGATCGAGCGCGATGCTCAGGATGATTTGAGCGGCACACGCCCGTTTGATGACGAGGGGCGGTTGAAGTTTCGCCAGCGCACAGCGATAATGATCGGACGAAAACTGGCACGCGAGTAATTTCACGAGGAAATAATGCCAATCCATTTTGAAGCGCCTCTGGTTCAAATCAACGGTTGGACGATTCTCCATCTGCCGGAGAGCGCCTCCGCCGAGCTTCCGTCACGTGGCATGACGATGGTTTCAGGGACGATCAACGGCGCGCCGTTTAAAGCCGTGCTCGAACCGGATGGACATTGGGCACCGGGACATCAATCGAGCCACTGGTTTAAACCGGATCAAAAGCTGCTGGATGCTGCTCATGCTGCGGCAGGCGATACGGTCAAGGTTTCGCTGGAGACGACCGACGCGTGGATCGAGCCGGAAGTTCCTGAAGATTTTGAAAAGGCGTTGGCTGCGTCCCCCAAAGCCGAGGCTTTATGGGAAGATATTACCCCGCTCGCCCGTTGGGACTGGATTCGCTGGATTCGCGCTGTCAAAACCCCGGAGACCCGCCAAAAGCACATCCGGGTTGCGCTCGACAAACTCAACAAAGGGATGCGTCGTCCCTGCTGTTTCAACCGTAATCTGTGCAGCGAACCCTACGTCTCGCATAACTGGGCGCTGCTTGAGCCGGAGCAAGTGATCGAGAAAACGCTTTAGAAGCGTGACGGATTCTATTCATTCACTTCTTCTTTTTGTTGGCGCGCCACGCTTGTAGGGTCTTCGATAGTACCGCTGGAAAACCTGTAGCCTGCTCCTGCTTGATAATTTTCGATGATTTGAGGATCGGATAACCGTCTTCGGTGGGTTCATCGCTCGCGTCACACGTGAACGTGACCTCAATGATGGCGTGAAACAAGACCTGCTCACTGTCTTGCGGGCCTTGTCTGACCAAAAAGGTATCGAACTTATCAACTTCGGTCACGAATTTAGCGCCGTCTCGAATGAGGCTCATAAACGTTCCCTTGTTTGGCTCCGGGTCGTCAAACATCATGATTTCCTGGTCTGACTGCATCCCAGGGTCATAATAGGGATATTCAGGCGAGTTGTGATCGACTACGCTTTCAGGATCATCTTCTTTGCGCGGGATTATTTCCTGTTGATCGAAGTCCTGTCCTTTGCTCATGGTCGTGGTCAGAAATTGTAACCATTTGAGATTCTGGTCACGTCCCTCTTGATTGGTGTACTTGTAGGCAAACCCGCCGACACGCTTGAGAAAGCTCTGCGTACCCGTCGATTTCAGGTAATCGACGCCGCGCATTACCTGCGCCGTGCCACCACCGTCCAGTTGTGTACCCTTCGTTTCCTCGGCTGAGACAAACTGGCGACTATGCTTCGCTTCGACCCCGGATTGCCTTTGTTCCCAATAGTCGTGATTGATTTCATTCGGTTGAGGCTGGGTTGTTCCTTGTTCCCAGTCATAAAAGACCCTGCCATCCCGCGTTTCCTGAGGTGCTTCCCTATTTTGCGGATTCTTTAAGCTCTCCCAATATTCATTGGTTTTGCTACCAATAAATGTCAACCCCTGAAGCGTGCCGAAAGACATGTTGATCGGGTATTCATTATTCAGTTCCTCGACATCATAGTCCCAATATTGAGAGTTCTCATCGTTCTCATCGACTTTCACCACCCGATAATAAATCTCCCCATCCTGAAGCACGTCGCCCACGCTGTAGCTGGTCGGCTTCTCCGCTGTTCCGGTTTCCGTTCCTGGCATACGTCGAATGATCTGGGTGGCCTGTCGATTTCCCAAACGGCTTTGCATGGCCTGTACCAGATCAGGGGTGAGTTTGCCAGGGGCTTGCTGGGTAACGAAGCGGCGAATCGCCTGATCAGCCACCGGGTCGGGCGTCGTATTCACCCGTTCTCCCGTGTTATCTGGCTGAATGATCCGCGAACGCAGGCGCACATTTTTCATCATTATCTCGCTCTGATCTCCTTGATACGACTCGAAAGCATGTCTAAGGTCTACAAGTGTTAATCATTTCGATAGCAGGTGCTCGACCGCGTATCGCATCATTGGGCGCTCCTCGACGGGTGACTCGTTTATCCGATTTTCTCGTCCAATTCCAGAATAATCCCTTCTGGCCCATGAATGTAGACGAGCTTATACGTGGCTTCACCGTTTGACAGGGTTTGAATCGCGCTAAAGGGCTGCGTCCCGGTTGCTTTCAAGCGGGCAACGATGCTGTCAATGTCGCTGACCGCAAAAGCAATGTGCCGGATGCCGGGCGTATATTCAAAAGTGGGCTGAAGATCGCGTTCGTCGGTTGGCGTATAGTAGTGGAGCAGTTCGATGGTCGCCTCACCATCGGGCGTGCGCAGCGCGACAATCGCCTGTTTAGCGTCACGCTCCACGCCGTCATGATCGACCAGTTTTCCCTGCGAGTCGCCTTCGCCTTGCAGTTCAAGCCCAAAATCGAGAAAAAACGCTTTGACGGCGGCAATATCCCTGACGACGATGCCGATGTGATCGATTTTGTGGATTTTCATCGATTTACTGAAGTTCCTCGGCTAATTCTAAAATAATCCCCTCTGGCCCGCGAAAGTAGCACATCTTATAGATGTTTTCGTAGCGGTAAACCGCATGAAAGGGTTTGAAGCCTTTCGGCTCTAGCCTGGCAACCAGACCGTCAATGTCTTCCACCACAAAGGCAATATGGCGGATGCCGAGGGTATTGGCGGACGGCGGCTGGATGCCATTTTCATCGCGCGGCGTATAAAACTGGCTCAGCTCGATAGCGGTTTCTCCGTCAGATGTCCGCAGCATGACCGACGCGGTTTTCACGCCCTGAAGTCCAGTGACCTGATCCACCCATGCGCCTTCCAATTCCCATTCATCTTGCACTTGAAGTCCAAAAGCGACAAAGAACGCTTTTGCGGCGGCGAGATCATTGACGATGATGCCCACATGATCGATTTTACGGATTTTCATGCCTGATACCTTTCCTAGAACACAATCACGCCGCGCGCCACGCCGCCCGTGAGCATCTCGGCGAACGCCTCGTTGATCTCGTCCAGCCGCCACTGGCGCGTGACTAACTCGTCCAGCTTCAGTTTCCCGTCCAGATAATAGTCGAGCAGCAGCGGGAAATCGGTACGCGCATCGACCGAGCCGTAGTAGCTCCCCTTGATGGTCTTTTCGGTGCGCGTAATGACCGCGCCGGGGAGATTGGTTGCCGAACCCATCGGCGACAAGCCCGCCAGCACAATCGTGCCGCCCGGTCGCGCGGCGTCGAGCGCGAGTTCCTGCAATCTGGGCAGTCCGACTGCTTCAAACGCATGATCCGCGCCGCGCCCCTCAGTCAGATCACGAATATCCTGAAGCGTGTGATCGCTGCTGGCGACGAACTCAGTCGCGCCGAACTGCTTCGCCAGCCCTTCCTTAGCCGGGTTGCTATCGACGGCGATGATGGTGGTCGCGCCGCCCAGCGCCGCCCCTTGCAGCACGTTCAGGCCGACGCCGCCGCAGCCGATCACGACGACGCTCTCGCCTGCCTGCACCGGCGACGTGTAGAGCGCCGCGCCGACTCCGGTCGCCACCGCGCAGCCGACCAGCGAAGCGGCGGTCAGCGGGATGTCCTTGCGGATTGGGATGCAGCTTGGCGCGGGCACGACCGTGTAGTCCGCGAAAGCGGCGAGGCCGCAGTAAGCGTAGACGGGTTCGCCATTGAGCGAGAGCCGCGACGTGCCGTCGAGCATCGTACCGTTCCAGATGGGCGTGGTGTAGGTGTCGCACAGGTTCGGCTGATCGTGCTGGCAGTAGAAGCACTCGCCACAGGCCGGGCACCAGTTCAGCACGACGTGATCGCCCGGTTGGACGTGGGTCACGCCTTCACCGACGGCATCGACGATGCCCGCGCCTTCGTGTCCGGCGACGACGGGCAGCGGATGCTTGGTCGTCCCAGTGACGAGGTGATAGTCACTGTGGCAGACGCCGCAGGCCGCCAGCTTGACGCGGACTTCGCCCGCGCGCGGCTCGTCGAGTGTGAGCGTTTCCATCGTGAATGGGGTATTCGGCGCGCGCAGCAGCGCGGCATGAATTTGCATGAGGGTTTATCCTTGTCGTATCGAAACGGAGACGATTTTAACCATCAGAATGCCTGATCTGCTATGCCACGCCAGAATGAATGATGAACGTCCTGATTCTGCAAGCTGAGCGGCGCTATCAGCGGCAGAGCGGAAATCTGATTCGCCGCCGCTGGTTGCGCCTGCTGGAAGACGCCGTTTTGATCGCCGGGCTGGTGATCGCGCTGGGGCTGTTCGCGCTTGAAGTGTGGAGCGCCGCCGTCCACACCGATTTGGCGATGCTGCTTGCCGATCACAATCTGCTGCAACTGTTGATCCTGAACATCCTGCCGCTCTTGCTGCTGCCGCTGACGCTGGTTGTGCATTTCGGCCTGCTGCTGCGCGCGCTGATGCTTTCGACGGGTGTGATCCGGCGCGAGCAAATCGGCGGCACGTGGGAACTGCTGCGTCTGACCGATCAATCGCCTGCGCGGATTATTCTCAGCAAATGGGCGGCGACCATCAGCACGCTCGCATCACAGTATTTCGCGCTGGCGCTGCTGCGCGTCGGCGTGATCGTCTTTATCGGCCTCGAACTTTTCCGCTTCGACAATTTCTACCTGAACCGCAATTCGGTGCAGTTCTTCTTCGAGGTCAAGCCGCTGCCGTTCGTGATTGAGCCGCGCTTTCTGGTGATCGGTGCGCTGCTGATCGTGCTGTTCACGTTCGCCAATCTGCTGCTGACGACCGCGCTCGGCGTGCTGATCTCGGCGGTTCGGCGCGGCGGTCATGTCGGCGATCAAATCGCCATTGCGGTTGTGCTGCGAACGGCGCTGTTCGCGCTCCCGGCGCTGCTGTTGATCCCGCAGGTGCAGTCCGCTGATTACTACACGGCAGTCACCATGAACACGCTCGGCTATTCGCTGCTCGACAACGGCACGCTGATCTCAGCGGCGTTTCTGACCGAGCCGCGCGATCATCTGAACTTCTCGATTGGGACGATTGGCAGCACCTATTACCCTGCCGACGTGATCCCGATTTTGTTCGGCGTTTATGCACTGATCGTCGTGGTCAGCCTCGCCGCCGCAATCTGGATCGTGGGGCGGCAATCCGATTGAATCGCTTTGTGCGAATAGAACCGTTAATCCGAAACGACTCGTATCAAGGATGCTGTCATGACTACGCGCGAAATCACACAGATGAACGAATCGATTGAGGCCGAAGGCTGGGCGAGCATGTTTCACCATACCGACGAGCATTTTGCCGCCCAGTTTGGCATGGACGTTCGGCGTTGGGGCGACGGTGTGACCGGGCTGAAGTGCGCTGGAATCGACGTGACACTGTTTAACCGCGTCATGGGTATCGGTGTGGAAACGCCGCTGACCGAATCCGTGCTGGACGAGATTATCAGCGATTACGCGGCGGCGGGCGTTAAGCGCTACGCGCTTGAGATTTGCCCGGATGCGCAGCCTGCCCAGTTATTCGGCTGGCTGGCGGCGCGCGGCTTCACGCCGAGGAGCGATGTCGCCAAATGCTACCGCGATGCCGCGCCGTGTGATCCGATCCCAACGGAATTACGCATTGAGAAAATCAGCGTCGATCAGCGTGCGGCTTATGCGCGAACGCTCTGCGCCGGGTTCGAGCTGCCCGATGTGCTGACACCGCTGGCGGGAGGCGTGGTCGGTCAACCGGGTTGGCACAATTATCTGGCCTACGATGGCGATCAACCCGTTGCCATTGGCGCGCTGATGGTGCAGGGCGAGATTGGCTGGATCGGCGGCGGCGCGACCCTGCCGGAGTTTCGGCGGCGCGGCGGACAGGGCGCATTGATGGCGCGGCGCATTCAGGACGGCATCGCGCTCGGTTGCAAGTGGTTCGTGACCGAAACCGGCGCGGACACACCGGAGCATCCCAATCCGTCGTATCACAATATGCTGCGGACAGGGTTTCAGTTGGCCTATCTGCGGACTGACTATCTCTCGCCGAAGCTCTGAATCCACACTTGTAGGGGCGAGACATGTCTCGCCCGCGTTCTAGGCGAAGCGCACCGAATAGATCGGCGCGAGGTTATGCGTGATGCAGCGCCAGTGATCGCCGCGATCATCCGAGAGGTAGACATTGCCCGTCGTCGTGCCAAAGACCAGCGTATCGCCGCGCTTGTCGAGGGCGTGGCGGAAGGTCAAATCGTAGGCTGTGCTTTGCGGCAGACCATTGCGCAGCTCCTCCCAGCTTTTGCCGCCATCCTCGGTGCGGCAGACGCACACCGAGCGATCCACCGCCATGCGATACTCCGCGTCAATCGCCGGAACCGTCCAGGCCACGTCAGGATCGTGATCATCGACGGCAATGGCGAAGCCGAAATAGGCGGTCGGGCGCTGCGAGACTTCCGTCCAGCTATGGGCGCTGTCCACGCTGCGGAAAATGCCGCAGTGATTCTGCTGCCAGAGCACGTCGGGATTGGACGGCGCGGCCAGCATGAAATGGGGATCGCTGCCGTATTCGGCGTGCGGATCAGGCAGATAGTCGGAGTTCAGGCCGATGTTGCGCCCCTGCCACGTTTGACCGTCGTCGCGGGTTTCGTAAACGCCACCGACGCTGATGCCGATAGTCACGTGCTTGCTGTCACGCGGATCGACCACAATCGAACAGAGACCCGCATAGGGACGACCGCCGCCCATCCACCAGTTTTCGCGCGCCGGATGATCCCAGAGCGTCTCGACCAGTTGGAAGCTGTCGCCGCCGTCGTCGCTCTGAAACAGGCCGCCCGGTTCCGTGCCGAGGTAAAGACGATTGGGCTGATCGGCGCCGCCGGGCATCAAATAATAGAGATATTTGAGGGTGGCAGGCTCATTCGGCTTGAGCAGCGCGCCTTCGGGATATTTGGGCGTGGCGACTTCTTCCCACGACGCGCCGTTGTCGCGCGAGCGATGGAGCTTCGGCCCCCAATGCCCGTGATCGAGGCACGCCCAAAGCGTCCCGCTGCGTGGATCGGCAACGGCATACGACACGGGAATGGCGCGGAAATCTTCACGCGCGAACTGCCAGTCGCCGTTTTTCTCCTCGTAGGTCACTAGACCCTTGCGTGTTCCAATCAGCAGCATGTTCCTCTTATCCTTTCAATTTTAGGGTATAGGTCTCCAGGCGGGCTGTGAATTGTCGCTTCCGCTGGTGAGAGTCATTTGGTCTGTCCCAATCGGCTGCGAAATGGCGATTTGATAATGCCCATCGGCGTTTTGAATGGTATAGGCGATCCACTGGCTATCCGGCGACCAACTGATGTGCCAATCTGATAGATTTCGCAGCCAGTAATCGTCGCCGTTCGCCGTACCGATGAATACCGGAAAAGTGGCAGATTGTGCTTCTGGTGTGGATGCACTTTCACTCGAATTGGTTTGGAATGCGCCCCAAATGTAGTAACCATTGGGCGACCAGTCCAGCCAAGTCACCTCGATAACCTGCAAGTCAGCGCGGTTGGTGCTTGTAAGTCCAGAAAATAGTTGCTGAACGTTTTTTCCGCTGCTGTCCATACCGAAAATCGTACTCACTTGCGCGCCAACAATATGTTTTCCATCCGGCGAAATCTGCGTAGGAAAACTGATTTGGTTGTTCAAAATTTGAGTATGGCTGCCATCAAGATCGGCGGTATAGACATTGTTTGGGGTTTCCGCAAGCAGGTGCTTTCCATCTGGGAAAAAGAAAACATTAATAAACCCTATATCGCGTGGGAGCTTTAGGAGTTGGTCGTGTGTTCCATCTGGCTTAACGTGATGAAAAAGCAGTTCACTAAATTCTCCGCTTGGTACCACAACAGGATAGATAATCGATTGGCTGTCGGGTGACCAGACGTACTGATAAACAGTCAAGACGTTTGCTGCAAGCTGAAGAGGATGTGATCCATCAGCATTGATAACTACAAGGTCGGATATGAGACTTCCTCCCTTCGCGTAAAGCAGTTTTTGGCCGTCCGGTGACCAAATTGGCTCAATCGCTCCGACCTTTTCGTGTGTCAACTGGCGCACGTTCGAGCCGTCGGCGTTCATCAGATAAATCTGATACGTGCCGCTGCGATTCGACGCGAACGCGATCTCGCCGCTGGGCGGAGTTGTGCCCTGTGCCGCGCTGATCGGCACACCAAAGGCTATCAGCAGCAGAAGCATCACAATGCTTGCGATCAGTCTGATCATCCTCACCCGCCAGAGAGCGCCTGAATGATAAAGAGTGTGGTCGTCCCGGAAACCGGGTCTTGCAGCGTTTGCTTGTCGCTGATGAGCGTATCGCCGATGAAGATGTTGACGTGCTGGCGCAGCGCACCGCGCTCATCGACGAGGTAGCTCGCCAGACCGGGATGGCGCGCTTCCAACCCCGCGACTACCTCGGCGACGGTGCGGCCTTCGACTGCTTCATAGGTTTTCAGATCAGGGAAAAAACGCTTCAAATGGCTGGTAAAGCGTACCTGTGCCATTGGTTAATCCTTGTTATAGCGACCGTATAAGTTTAGAACGGATGTTTGGTTGTTGTCAAGTTATAAACGATGAACCTCTCGCTTGACTTTCCATTTTGGTATCGTTATGATCTCCCCTGAGTAGAACGAACACCAGAACTTGATTCTCGCCGTTCTATTTATTTAAGTTCTGTGCCTCGCTAGAGGTGTATTTCTTTAAGGAGTGGTTCGGCGATGTCCGAGCGGATTCAAGGTACGGTCAAATGGTTCAACAGCACGAAGGGTTTTGGTTTTATCGCCCGCAGCGGCGCACCCGACGTTTTCGTGCATTATTCGGCCATTCAGGGTGGCGGCTACCGCAGCCTCGAAGAAGGGCAGAAGGTTGAATTCACGCTGGAGCAGGGGCCGAAGGGTCTCCAGGCCAGCAACGTGGTGGTGCTCTAGTTCGTTCTACCGAACACACAGAGTCTGCCAACACAGGCGTCACCCGCGCGGGTGGCGCTTTTTATTTCTCGTGCAGCCTTTAGCGATTAGCCGTTAGCCGTTAGCGAAAGACCAGCCCCGTAAATCGCGTCTAAGTGATAGGCAGAAACGCTCCGATTTCTCACTTTTCTCCTGGCGTACTTGGCGTCTTGGCGGTTCAAGGGGTATTGTCGTTTCACTTTTGGCTTTTGCTTTTAGCTAATCGCTAAATGCTAACCACTAACCGCTAGGAGATTTCATCATGCCGGATCGAGCGACGTTATTCGGATTGGCCGCCTCTATCGCCGGGCTGATTTTCGTGCTGGAATTGGTGCGTCAGCGCAAGCTGCGCGAGGATTATTCGCTGCTCTGGCTGGCGACGGCTGTTGTCCTGATCGTGTTGAGCCTGTCGCGTCCGCTGCTCAACGATCTGGCGGCGCTGCTGGGCATCATCACCTATCCACCTGCCGCGCTCTTTCTGGTGGCGATCATCTTCATGCTCGTGATCCTGCTGCATTTCTCGACGGTGCTGACGCGGCTGGCGCGCGAGAACAAGGAGATCGCCCAGCAGATGGCGATTTTGCGCTGGGAACTGAGTGAGGCGCAGCGTCGTTTAGGCGAAGGTACGGGCGATGATCAGAATCAGCATCAGGGCGACCACGTACAGGGATAGTGTCCAGTAACGGTTCTTGAGTGGATTGATGTCCTCACCCAGCAGTTCGTTGGGGTGCTCCGGGTGACTGCGCACAATGTAGATCGGGCCAATCGCCCAGGTCAGAACCAAACCGCCGATGATGCCGCCGAGGTGCGCCCAGTTGTCGAGCTGCTCCGCTGCGCCGGTGATGTTGGTCAATGCGCCGTAAATCAGTTCGACGACAGCCAGAAAGATCAGGTTTTGCATCATGCCGCGCGCGCGCGCGCCAAGCAGCTTGCGATGCTGGTAGACGTAGACGAACTGTGCCGCCAGAATCGAGAAGATCGCGCCCGATGCGCCGACCGAAACGACGTTCGGCCCGCTCAGGACGGCGCTCAGGACTGAACCGCCTAAGCCTCCGAGCAGATAGATCAGCCCGAAGCGCAGGTGCCCGAACAACCGCTCAACCTGCGTGCCGACCACATAGAGCACGTACATGTTGAAGATCAGATGCAGGCTGTTTTCGAGCGCATAGCCGCCAAATGGGTTGAAGATGCCCGCGTGCAGGAACATCGACGTGAACAGGCGGTAGACCTCGCCGTTGACCAGGACTGCCGTCGAATTGTTCGCGCCCCAGTTGAGAATCTGGGTATCCAACTGGAACGAAGTCGCGCGGATCAGGAAGATGATCACGTTGATGGCGATCAGGGCATAGGTTACTGTCGGCCTGACCGACGGGATGTGTAGAATCACCTGCTGGCGCGGCTGCTGCCCCTGACCGGGTGGCCCCGGTATCGGTTGGCGTTCGAGCGGATGCGGTTTGCGCCGTTCCGGGGGCGGATCGTTGAGCATCGGGAGCAGCCTTCAGTATAATTCAAGGCAAGAGCAAGGAGTGAATTATGCCAGTTTACGAGTATCGCTGCAATGGATGCGGTCGTAAAGCGGCGCTTTTCTATAAGTCCTATAAGGATTATGACCAGGCAAATGCGAAGCATTTGCACACCTGCCCCCACTGCGGCAGCCGCGATCTGACCCGCCTGATCAGCCGGGTTGCCATCCAGAAGGGCGATCACAATTACGCGGCCATGTCGTCCGATCAGATGTTGTCGGTGCTGAATGGCGGCGACAGTCGTGAAGTTGGCAGGATGATGCACGAGCTTGGTCAGGATCAGGCCGTTGGCGACCCCGCTTTCGGGGAAATCACCGACCGCCTGATGAAAGGCGAAGACCCGGCGCGCATCGAGTCCGATCTGAGTGGTACGGCGAGCGCGGCGAGCGCGGCGGATTCCGAGTGAGCCTGCCCGACTCCTTGAACGAAGATGGGCCTGTGCTGCTTCAGCGCCTTGAGCTAATCGACTGGGGCAGGACGCTGATTTTCACGGGCTTACAGGGCGATCAGCCGTTCGCGCTGCGCTATGACGACGTGCGCGATCTGCGCTGGCGCGTCTACGTGGCTGATCCCGCGCCCGTGACTCCGCTGGTCAGCTTCGCGCCGGGGCGGGATCAGCAGCGCAGCCCGGCGCAGTTGCTCACCGCGCATTTCGGCCTCTCGCTGTTTTACGGCAGCGTGACTTTATCCAGTCCGTAAGACGTTATGCTTTGCTCGCCTCGATAGATGTTAAGATGAGAACATGACCGAGCCGAGCATCTACATCAGCTATCGACCCAAATTCAGTGCGACGCTGGCGCTGGCGCTCTATCAGCGGCTGCGCGCGCAGGGCGGCGCTGTCTACATGCACGCGGGACGCGCCGACGAGCGCGATGCCGTTGATCTTGGGCAGATCGACGCGCGGACGTATTTTCTGATCCTGCTCACGCCCGCCTTGATCGAGACGCTTCAGGAGACTGCCGATCCGCTGCGCCGCGAGATCGAGCGTGCCAGCCAGCAGCGCCGTGTCATCGTGCCGATCCTGAGCAACGGCTTCAGCTACCGCGCCTCGGTGCTGCCGCCGATTCTGAGTGTGCTGCGTCACAATGATGGCGTCGCCCTCACGCCCGACACGCTCGATCAGGGAATTGCCGCGTTAAGCGAGCGCTTCAGCACCGCGCATTTCTTCGGGGCGCTTGTCCCTACGCCCGCCGATCAGCAGGAAGTGGTCGCGCGGCGCTGCGCCGCAGCCGACAACTTCGCTGTGCCGACGCTTGATAATCTGCGCGCCGAAACCCTGTTCAACCATGCTTATCAGCGCAGTCGCCAGGATCACGCCGGTAGGCTGGCAGACTACAATGAGGCGATCCGCCTCAATCCAACCCATGCTGATGCGCATTTCGAGCGTGGGCTGGAACGGCGGCACAGCGGTGATGAGGTGGGCGCGCTCCACGATTTCGAAACGGCGCTGCGCCTCGACCCGGCTTTCGCGCAGGCCGCCGACTACCGCGCTGAACTGCGCCAGCGGCTTGGGCTTCCCCCCGATGCGTCTGACGATTGACGGCGCGCCGCGCGAATTCATACCGATCAAAGCGTTTCGGCAGGCACACGATCTACCACCAGAGTTCGGCGTGGCGCTGTTTGAGCCAAAGGATTACACCGGGCTAGGCCGGATCGATCAGGCGGGCGCGGAACTCAACGCGCTACGCGCAGCCGTACTCGCGGCGATCCCGCCCGATTTGCTGCTGTCGCAGTGGTTGAGCTTTGCGCCGGAACTCACGCGCCTGTTCACTGATAAGCTCTACGTAATTAACTCCAACTTGCGCCTGCACGACGTAGAAATCGAGTTTGCCGCTGCTGGCTTCGCCGACATGTGTCAGGCAGTAATCTACGCGCGTCTGCGCGACGCGACTCCGCCGCCGTTCGAGGCGATCTACGGCGCTTGGCTCGATCAGACGGCGCGGGTTTCGCAGACGCTGCACCCGTATCGGGATTGGCAGGTGCAGATGGTCACCCACGCTTACGGGCGCGCCGGAATGATCGTTCACCGCGCCGATCAGACTGATTACGTGCAGGATTCATCGCTTGGCTGTCCCGCCGAGGGCTACATGGCAGCGCTGCTGGCTGAAGTCGCACAGCACATCCTTACCGCGCCACGCTAAACGGTTGTCCCCGTAAAGTAACGGACGAGACTTGTCTCGTTCCTGCGAAACCACGTAGATCGGATGCTTGCCGCTCATTGTAGGGACGCGATTGAGCGCGTCCGCTGCTTGGCCTGCCTATGGATGCGGCTTTTCTCACCGACGATTTATCGATTGGTTCAGCCCGGTTTTTGCCACCGTCGTATAATTTAGAGCATCCGCGACTAGCTGTTAGCTAAAAGCTAATCGCTAACGGCTGGTTCTGAGTAGAAACGGCTTGCGATATGACCACCGCGCCTTCGCCGGTTGAACAGAATATGCGTCGGTTGCTGCCACTGGCGCGCTTGATGCTCGGCTATTTCCCGCTGCCGCTGATGCGCTGGCTGCAAAATCAGGGGCGCATCACGCTGCCGGAGAACTGCACGCGCCGCGTGATCGCTGCCGACAACGTGCCCTGCGAGTGGCTGATCCCCGACGGCAGCTCCAGCGATCAGGTGCTGCTTTATCTGCACGGCGGCGGTTTCGTCTACGGCTGGTCGAACGCGCACCGCCAGATGGTGCTCTATCTGGCGCAGTTGTTGAACGTGCGCGCGCTGGCGGTCGATTATCGCCTCGCGCCGGAATATCCTTACCCGGCGGCACTCGACGACTGCGTGGCGGTCTATCGCTGGCTGATCGGGCAGGGCATCGCGCCGGAGAATATTGTCATCACGGGCGATTCGGCGGGCGGTCAATTGACGCTGGCGACGCTGCTCAAGCTGCGCGACGACGGCGATCCGCTGCCAGCGGCGGGCGTGTGTCTCTCGCCCGCTGCCGATTTGACAATCCGCGACGAACTCTATGAGCGCACCGAGGACTTGATTCTGCATCCGCGCGCGCTGGCGAATTTCCGTTCCGCCTACGTCGGCAGTCACGACGCGAGCGATCCGCTGCTCTCGCCCGTCTACGGCGATTTTCATGGCCTGCCGCCGCTGCTGATTCACATCGGCGCGGATGAGTTTCTGCGCGCCGATGCCGAGCGCGCTGCCGACCAAGCCAAACGCGACGGTGTAGACGTGCGCATTGAGGTCTACCCGCGCATGTGGCACGTCTGGCACATGCAGTTCGCCAATCTGCCGCAGGCGATTCAGGCGCTCGACGACGTAGCCGGGTTCATCAAATCCCATTTGAAGTTGCCTGTACCTGAAGCCCAGGCTGTAAGCAAATCGTAAGACATCCGCGCAAACTAAGCTGGACTGTTTGCGTTGGTTCACGGAGAAGCGATCCGATGTTCAAACTTCGTCTTGCGGCAGGACTCGTGCTCCTGCTGATCGCCGCCTGTTCGCCCGCCGCCTCGACCACGACCGTCGCCAATGTCCCGACTGGAATTGCGACGACGGTTCCGACCCAACCGAATTCCGCGCCCGCGACCCGTTCGCCGCTGCAAGCGGTTGCCCAGAGTACCGAGGATCAACCCGCGTGGCTCTCGACACCGCTGGTCAGCGCCGAAACCGGGCAAACCTTCCGCCTGACTGATTTTTCGGGTAAGACGGTTTACGTCGAACTGATGGCCTCGTGGTGTACCAACTGCCGCATCCAGCAGGGCAATGTCCGCACCGTGAAAGGCCAGTTGAGCGCCGACGATTACCAGTTCGTCTCGTTGAGCGTCGAGCCGAAGGACACGACCGCGTTGATGGCGACCTATCGCACGCAGTACAACTACCCCTGGACGTTCGCCATTGTCCCGAAAGACATGCTGGCCGCGCTGGTCGAGCAATTCGGTCAATCCGTGACCAACCCAACCGCGACGCCGCATTTCATCATCAGCCCGGAAGGGGCGATCTCGCAGCTTTCGACCGGGATCAAGTCGGCGGATGAACTGACCTCGGCGCTCACCGCTGCTTCCGGCGCGTGATCGCATGAGTGAATGGCTGCAAGCCTTCAGCCTCGGCAGCGCCGCTATTCTGACCAATGCCTGCGTCCTGCCGCTCTATCCCGGCCTGATCGCGTTCATGGCGGGCAATGTCGATCAGCCGCGCTCGAAATCGGCATGGCTGGGCGTGCTGGTGCTGCTCGGTGTGCTGACGATGATGCTGCTCGTCGGGCTGGTGATTTATCTGCTTCAGGCGACGTTTGGTGATTTGCTGCCCTATCTGCTGCCGCTGGTCGATGTGCTGGTGATCATCCTCGGTGTGCTGCTGATACTGGATCGCAGCCCGTTCGCTCGGCTGGCGACGACACAAGCGCCGATCCTGCGCAATCGACTGGCGGCGGCTTACGTCTATGGTCTGCTGTTTGGCCCGATGACGCTTCCCTGCACCGGGCCGATCATCACGAGCGCCTTCTTCCTCGGCGCGGACAACAGCCGCCTGCTGATCGACGGCTTAGTCTATTTCTTTTTCTTCGGACTGGGCTTCGGCTGGCCGCTGGTGATCCTGCCGCTGATTGCGCTGCCGCTTCAGCGACGCTTTGTTGGTTGGCTGGCGCACCATCACACGCTGCTCAATCGCGCGTCAGGGATTTTGCTGTTGGCGATTGGGCTGTTCGGCCTCGTCGCCGAATGGCTGCCGAATGTCGTGCCGCAGGTCGAGGTCGATCCGTCGTGGTGGGGCGTCTATTGGGCAGTCGTGGTGGTGATTATCGCGGCGGTGTGGGTGGTCAGCAGCCGCTCAAATCGCATCAACGCGTTGTAGAGGCGAGGTATGCCTCGCCCGATGGTCTTCTACGAAGATCGCTGAGGATTATTTTCATCAGCTTCCCAGCGCATCGGATTGTAAAGAATGTATTCGCGGATCGCGTTCAATTCCCGCTCATTGCGAACAATTCGGTCATGATAGCCTCGCTGCCATACAGGAGCGCTCGGCGTATCTCGTTGCTCATTGATAATTCTCGCGGAAGCCGATTTAAACGATCCCACAATCGTCCCTAACGATCCGCGTTTGCCGTTTGATGCTGTACTGTGTAGGGGCGAGGCATGCCTCGCCCCTATGAGGTAGGCGTTAATCACGACAACCGCGTGTACGTGGTTGGGCATGATGATAAAACTGCCCAATTGTGCTGACGGAAAATGATTGGGCAGTTCATTCCAACGCTGCTGCACAACTTCGCCAAAGCTGTTGAGGCTGACCGTTTCGCCTGCAACGTGCCCGAACAGTATTTCACGCTGATGTGTGCAAATCGTGACGAAATAGACCCCATCCTGGCGATAATCGTAACCTGGCATACGGATCGATTTTCGCTCAGACTGTTCGGACATATGGCCTCGATGCAGGAGTAGATGGTTGTTGGATAAGGGCGAGGCATGCCTCGCCCCTACGAAGCGATCTGCGTTTTCCCAATTGCTACGTCAGCACCCGAACGGCGTGGTGATGTTGAAGGCATTGCCGATGTCGTAGAGGTCGTAGCGGATCTGAATCTGCCCCGTGACCGGAAGCTGCTGGTCGAAAATCACCACGTTATCGACATCCAAATTGAGGTAGAAGCGCACGACGGCGTGGGGGGAGGGGGAAATCCACAGCTCGCCGCTGTCGAGTTGAATTTTGCCGTTGT
>DASZXN010000267.1:0-1785 GCA_035545875.1 Phototrophicaceae bacterium | reverse complement strand
TAAATCCCTCTCCCTCAGGGCGCGGGACTTCGGAAACCTGTTTCCTTTCTCCCCTTCTCCATGAGGGAGAAGGGGTAGGGGACGAGGGCTAGAGCGCATAGCAACGATTGGAACAACATGGCATTCAGCGATCAGACGGTGTTGGTGACAGGCGCGACGGGCTTTCTCGGCGGCGCGCTGGCGCTGCGCCTCGCCCGCGATGGGATGCGGGTGCGGGCGCTGGCGCGTTCACCGCAGAAAGCCGCTTTTCTGCGCGAGGCCAACATCGAGATCGTCGAAGGCGACATTCTCGACGCTGAGGCCATGCAGCACGCCGCTCAGAGCTGCCAGATCGTCTTTCACGTCGCGGCGGGCTTCGGCTCGGATTACGAGAAACAGCATCAAGTCAACGTCGGCGGGACGCGCAACGTTCTGCAAGCGGCTGCCGATGCGGGCACGGATCGCTTTGTCCACGTCAGCAGCATCTCGATTTACGGCTACAACTATTCCGGTGACGTGACCGAAGAAATGCAGCCTGCTCCCGGCGCTGATCCTTACGGCATCACCAAAGCGGAAGGCGAATCGGTCGTTCGCGCCGGATCAATTCCCTATACGATTATTCGTCCCGGCATGATCTATGGGCCACGCTCGGTCAACTGGACGGGGATGCTCTTTAAAGTGGCGCGCATTAGCCCGACGCCATTCGTTGGCAGAGGACTCGGCTCGGCCTTCCCAATCCATGTTGATGATGTCGTCGATTTGATGGTCGTGGCAGCAAACCATCCCGCCGCAGCCAATCAAATCTTCAACTGCGCGCCCGATCCTGCTCCGACGTGGCGCGAGTTTCTCGGTCGCTATGCCGAGCTTTCCGGTCACGACCGCTGGCTGCCGCTTCCACCCGCGCTGGTCGCATCACTGGCGTGGGCAGTGATGCTGGTGTCGCCGACTTACTCGATGGGGCGCGACCTGCCCGATCAGGTGCGCTTCATTCAACGCGAAATCACCTACAAGATGGACAAGGCGCGCGATCTGCTCGGCTGGTCGCCGCGCATCGATCTGGACGAAGGGATCGCAAGCTGCGTCCCCTGGCTGCGCGATCAAGGGCTGCTGCCGTGACTCCGTTCGTCTCGCTGATTGTCCTCGCCCTCGTCGCCGCCGTGCTGGTCGCGCTCGGCTGGTGGCTGCTGGTCGCCTCGGAAGGCGTGTATCTCGGACGGCGCGTGGTCATCCTGCTCTATGACCTGTTCGCCAGCCACTACGACGAAATCAAGCACTACAGCAAGGAATACGATCACGCGCTGCTGGCGCAGCCCATCATGAGCAGCATCACGCCGCTCAAGTCGCCGCTGGTGCTCGATGCCGCCACCGGGACAGGTCGTCTGCCGCTGGCGCTGCTGCGTCACAAGCAGTTTCAGGGCAAGATCATCGGCGCTGACCTGAGCCTGCCGATGCTCAATCATGCCGTTTACAAGTTCGATGGCGACAAGCGCGTCTCGCTGATCCGGACGCCCGCCGAGCACCTGCCTTTCGCCGACGATACGTTCGACGTGGTAAGCTGTCTTGAAGCGCTCGAATTCATGGTCAACATTGAGGTCGTGCTGCACGAACTGATCCGCGTGCTGCGACCAGGTGGGCTGCTGTTCGTGACCAACCGTATCCATACGCGCTTCATGCCAGGGAAAACCCGTTCCGACGACGAGATGAAGGCGCTGCTCAAAGCGTTCGGCCTTGTGCAAGTCGAAGTCGAATACTGGCAGGTCGATTACAACCGCGTCTGGGCGCGCAAACCGGGCAAGTCCAACGCAA
>DASZXN010000266.1:0-16758 GCA_035545875.1 Phototrophicaceae bacterium | reverse complement strand
CAAAGAGGAGTTTCATAAGCTTGGCCTCTCCATAGTTATTTAACGTCAGTTATGGATAAGCCGCAGCAGGAACGGGTTTTTCCCTTGTAGGGGCACGACATGTCGTGCCCCTACGATAAAATTCTTCGCTCAAAATCGTTATCCATAACTGGCGTTACTTTAAGAATCTAGTTATTTCGAGGAGTGAAGGCGCATGTTCACGGAATGTATGCCGAACCTGTACTGCAAGGATATTCAGGCATCACTGACCTTTTATCGTGACTTACTTGGACTCCGGCAGACCTATCAATTTCCGGCAACGGGCGTCCCCGAACACGTCGAGTTCAAAATTGGCGACTCGTACATCGCCATCTCGTCGCCCAAAGGTCTGGAAAGCCATCACCTGCCTCCGGCGACTTATGGTCAATCGTTTGAGCTGGCGCTGCACGCGCAGGATACCGATGCGGTCGTCGCGCAGTTACGGGGAGCGGGCGTTCCCGTGATGCTCGAACCACAGATCGCTCCCAACGGGCTGCGCATCGCTTACGTGCTCGATCCCGACGGCAATCGGATTCATCTGTATTCGTCAATGTAAAGGGAGTGTCAGGGGGTTGTTCCCGTAGGGGCATAGCGCGCCATGCCCCTACATACCATACGGTTTACCTTACGCCTTCGCGTTGAATCTTTTGTCTTTGCGCTCTTATTCGCGCAGTTCGGCTTCAAGCTCGCGCTTGAGCGTGCGCACAATGCGCTGATGTACCGTCGCCACTTCCTGATCGGTCAGCGTCCTGGCGTCGGTCTGGTAGGTCAGGTGATAGGCGAGGCTCTGGTAACCCGCCGGGATCGGATCGCCCTGATACACGTCGAACAGCGCCACCTCTTTGAGCAGGTCGCCGCCCGCCTTCTTGATCACTGCTTCCACCTGCGCGCCCGTGATCTCGCCCTTCACCACCAGCGCGATGTCCTGCAACACGGGCGGCGTGACCGTCAGCGGGCGGATTTTCACCACGTCCGGCACGAAACTCAGCAGCGCGTCGAGGTCGAACTCGGCCAGCAGCAGCGGCGCGTCACTCAGATCAAACGCCTGCGCGACCAGCGGATGCACCTCGCCAAAAACGCCGATCTCCGTTTCACCGATTTTCAGCAGCGCCGAGCGACCGGGATGGAAGGTCGTGTGTTGGGCGCGTGAATAGCTCACGTTGGGAATGCGCAGCGCCGCGATAAGTTCCTCGACCACGCCTTTCAGGTCGAAGAAGTCGGCATTTTGCCCGGCGTCGGCGTTCTGGCCGTGATTCATCCAGCCTTCCGGCGTGCGCGGCCCGGTCACGAGCAGACTGAGACGGCGCGGCTCGTCGGGCAGGTTTTGATCGGCATGATCGAGGTAGATCGCGCCGATCTCGAAGGTTGCCTGGCGGTCGGTGAAGCGGGCGTTCGCCTGCGCGTTGGTCAGCAGGTTCGCCATGATCGTGTGGCGCATCACCACTTTATCCGAGGCAATCGGGTTCGCCAGCGTGACGTAGCCCGCTGTCGGCAGCGACGACTCCGCGCCGGGAGGGATGAGCAGGGCTTCACGCTCCGGCGTGGTCAGCCGATAGCTGATGTTCTCGCGCAGGCCGAGCGCGACCAGAAGGTCGCGGACGCGCTCCTCCAGTTCGAGCGGCGGGTTGCCGCGCTGGGGCGGCATCGCGTCGGTGATGATCGTGTTCGGGACGTGGGCGTAGCCGTAAATCCGCCCGATTTCCTCGATCAGATCGGCCTGCCCGACGATGCCCGTGCCGATGTCGAGCCGGATGTCGGGCACCGTCACGTCGAGCGTATCGCCGTTCACTTTGACGGTGAAGCCGCCGCGCTGAAGCAGTTCTGCCGCGTCCTTCGCCCGCATCGGTACGCCGAGAATCCGTTCGATCTCGGCGGCGGGCAGGCTCACCTTGACCGTCTCGGCCTTGAGTGGATAGTCGTCGATGATGCCTTTGGCGACCGTTCCGCCGCCGCTCTGACGCATCAACTCGATACCGCGCTTGACGCCGCGCTCTGCCCAGGTCGGATGCACGCCCCGGCTGAAGCGCAGTCCCGCGTCGGTGTTGATCTTCTGCGCCTGCATCGAGCGGCGCACGTTGATGAAGTTCCAGTTGGCGGCTTCGAGCAGCACATTCTGGGTCGAAGCGCTGATCTCGGTATCCGCGCCGCCGATGATCCCGCCGATGCCGAGCGCGCCTGCCTCGTCGGTCACCAGCACCGTGAAATCGTCGAGCGTGCGATCCACTTCGTCGAGCGTGCGAATCTGCTCGCCCGGTTTCGCCTGCCGCGTGATGATGTGCGGCGCTTTCCCGCCTGCCCGCGCCACCAGCTTGTCGTAATCGTAGGCGTGCGTCGGCTGACCAATCTCGAAGGTCAGATAATTGGTCACATCGACAATGTTGTTGATCGGGCGCTGACCGACGGCGATCAGGCGGCGCTGCATCCACTCCGGCGACGGCTGGATGGTGGTGTCGCGCAGCAGCGCCATCGTGAAGCGCGGGTTGAGTTCCGGCACGCGAATCTCGATGCTGACCTGTCCCGCAATCGGCGCGCCTCCGTCCACGAAATCATAGGACGGCTCGCGCAGCGGCACGTCGAGCAGCGAGGCGGCCTCGCGTGCCACGCCGAGGATGCTGTAAGCGCGGGCGAGGTTGGGCGTCAGGTCGATTTCGAGGATCACGTCGCCGAGCACGTCCTGAGCGGGCGTGCCGGGTTTCGCGCCGGGATTCTCGTGCATCAAAATGATGCCCTCATGCGAGTCGCTGATGCCGAGTTCCTTCTCCGAGCAGACCATGCTGCGGTTGGGAATCCCGCGCAGCGGCTTCTCCTTGAGGATCATCCGTTTCGGCGTGTCGCTGTGTCCATCCCAGACTTCCGCGCCTTCCAGCGCGATCACCGTCCAGAGCGGCGGATCGAGCAAGCCCTTGTCGCGGTACTCGAACAGGTTGGGCGCGCCGGTGACACATTGTTCCAACTGAGCCGCGCCGTAATCGACCATCGCCAAAACCAGACGGTCGGCGTTCGGATGCGCCTTGACTTCCTTGATCGCGCCGAGCAGCAGCTTCGAGCGATCCCAGACGAGATGATCGGATTTCGGCCAGCGAATCCCTTCGACGAAGGTCTGCGGCAGACCGACGTAATGAATGTGTCCGACTTCCAGCCCCGCGCCGGTCAGACGCTCGGCCAGCACCTCGACAGGCACATTGATGTCCACGAATTGTTTAAGCCACGAAACAGGTACGAGCATCAGGTTTAGCCTTTAGCTTTTAGCGATTTGCCAGTTGGGTTTTCGGTTATAGGGACGCGATCTAATCCTGTCCCTACGTTGTATCCGTCAGTTTATGATGCTGGCGGTTCATCTTTTGCTGGTTCGGTAGTGGCTGACGATTCACCGATCTGGCGGTTCTGCCGCGTATCGCGCGTTTCCTGCTGCTTCTGCGCCAGCAGGGTGATGAACCCTGCCAGCGTGCCGAGTCCGGCCAGAATGTAGATCATCGTGAAAATCTTCCCGGCGTCGGTCTTGGGTGAAAAATCACCATAGCCGACGGTCGTCAGGGTAATCACGCTGAAGTAGAGTGAATCGAGCCACGTCCAATTCTCGACAAAATGATAAAACGTCATCCCGGCCAGCAGCAGCCCGATGACTACGTAGACCGCTCCGCGCGTCGTCGGGTCTTTGAGCAAATCCCGAATTGTGCGGAAGAAGCGCCAAATCAGTACCGGCGGCATTGCTTAAAACTGCTCCAAGAAGCGCAGATCGTTGCCCCAGTAGTAGCGAATGTCGGCCACGCCGAATTTCAGGTTGATCATGCGTTCCGGCCCCATGCCGAAGGCGAAGCCGCTCCACACCGCCGGATCGTAGCCGCCGTTACGCAGCACGACCGGGTGCATCATGCCGCAGCCCGCAATTTCGAGCCAGCCGCTGTACTTGCACATCGCGCAGCCTTCGCCGTGACAGATCAGGCACTCGGCATCGACTTCCATGCTCGGCTCGGTGAACGGGAAATACGACGAGCGGAAGCGCACCTTCGTATCCGCGCTGAACATGCGGCGCGCGAACTCGCTGACCGTGCCTTTCAGGTCGGTGAGATGGATGTTCTTGCCGATACAGACACCCTCGACCTGATTGAACTGAATCTCGCTGCGCACCGAGGTTTGCTCGTAGCGATAGCACATCCCCGGCAGAATCACGCGGATCGGCAGCGTGCCATTGCCGCCGTATTCGCGCATCGAGCGGATTTGCCCCGGCGAGGTGTGAGTCCGCAGGATCACGCCGGGCTTGGTCGTGTGGAAGGTGTCCCACATATCGCGCGCCGGATGGTGCGGCGGGATGTTGAGCAGCGTGAAGTTGGTGTCGTCGTCCTCGACATCGCGGCTGCGATAGACCTGAAAGCCCATATCCGCCCAGATGTCGTAGAACTTGCGCAGCATTTGTGTCGAGGGATGGAGTCCGCCGACCGACTGCGGGCGACCGGGCAGCGTGACATCGACCGCGCCGCTTTGCAGATCGCGCGCCAGTTCCTGCGCCTTGACTGCTTCCTCGCGCAGCGCGAACGCCTCGGTCAATTCACCTTTGATCTCGTTGGCGCGCTTGCCGAAGTCGGCGCGCTCCTCTTTCGGCAGCGATCCAACCGAGCGCATGATCTCGGTGACCGCGCCTTTCTTGCCGAGGTATTTGAGTTCCCATTCGCGCAGCGCGCCGCTGTCGTCAATCGACGTGAGCGCCGCCTGCGCCTCCTGATTGAGCGCTTCCAGTTTTCCGAGCATGATTTCTCCTAGACAAACAAAACGCCCTCGCCCCATCGAATTGCTCAGGGACGAGAGCGTCTAAACGTCTCCCGCGGTACCACCCTGGTTGAAGCCGAACTTGTTCGGCCTCCGCCTTGATTATCCCATTACGCCGGGAAGCGGACAAACTACCCAGCCCAACTTGTTCAATCGCTGAGATGCGCAGCATCTCAAATCTGAACGAAGTTCAGACCTTCACCTGTCAGCGCAGCGCAAACTTGTTTGCGCTCCAGCGAGTGAATTTCGGCGGCATCGCCCGCGCGCGCTCTCAATCTCCGGCGTGCGCTCCCTGTGAAGGATGGTCTCCGCGTACTTGTCTCGCTGATCGCTTTGTGACGTATTATGCGGCGCGAAATCTGCCGATGTCAAGACTTATCTTTGCTTGAGCAACTGGATGTATTCCGCGTGCTTACCGATCCAGAACCAAATGTAACCCCCGTCATCGCCCAGTGTGCAAATCGCACGATAATTCATGGTGATACGGGCTGAATACCCAACCGGATCGCCACCAACGGACTTGAAATTTAGTCCGGGATGATCAGGATTCTCCTTGAACAAAGCGTATGCTTTATCTGCCTGATGTTGCACACTCAAGGGGAGTGCGTCATAGAGTTCGTAAAACTGACATGTGCGTCTGGATTTCATGAGGAATCGGAATTAGGGTCGAAATCCTCAGTTAGCCCGGCACGATCATCTTCAAGCGCTTTGCGCGCCATTTCGTCAAGCGGCTTTGTTGAGATTTCAAATAGCGCATCCCAGAGAGCATCGCTTAGGCGAATGAGTTCGTGCAGCAGCGCAGGGATGGCTTCGCTCAGGTTGTCGATCTCCTGTTCAGCGGCAAATGCTTCCAGCAGTTCATATTCTTCATCGGTGAAGGTCGCCGTGATCGTGTGCTGATGTACCTGCGTTTCCGTCTTGGGAGTCGCCATAATCGTTCCCTATTCCCACTCGCTTCTAGGCATATTATAACATGGCTGCGACGTGTCATCAGACAGATGACGTTTCACCTGAACCAACCTGAGCCATTAAAATTATTTAAAACCGATGTTTGCTGCTTGACACGCCTATCAATCCGTGATAGTCTGTGCAGTAGCGTGGATAGGCGCTGTTGTCTGTCGCGCTCTGTGCAAGTCTCAGGACAAAGACAACCGGGCGACTGCCCGTACCCGTAATCGATGCGCTCGGCGCATCCTCGGCCTGACCGAGTTGAAGAATTTGGAGGCGTTATATGGCATTAGGAATAAAACCTCGGATCGAACCCGGTGCGGTCTATTCTCGACAAGAAGCGGCGGAAGCGCTCGGCATTAGCCTGAGCACGCTGAAGCGGCTGGTCAAGAACGGGCATCTGCGCGTGAGCAAGCCGGATGGGATGCGGCGCGTGTTCATTACGGGTGAGAGCATCCTGGCGATGCTCAATAACACCGTTGTGGAGCGAGGTGCCTAATGGCTCGCTCGACCGCCGCCCTTCTGATCTTGCACGTCGATGGCAGAAATCTATGGACGGATTCTGCCTGCTCACCGGAGTATCCGGTGGTCGTCGTGCGCCCGCCGTTCGGCGGGAGAGATGTGGCGTCGTTTGACGGTAATCAGGCCGGCACGTTTACAGGACAGTCTTACGATCAAGGGGTACACCCACCGAGGTGATGCTCCTCCCGAAATACTGGGAACCCTTGAAGGGCGTGAGACTGTAAAGAACAAGTCTCACGCCCTTTTTATTTGTTTGTTGTTAAGCGAGGTAATCATGGGACCGACGCTTCAACCGAATCTGCAACTGCTCTACAACACCGCTCGCCTCTCGGATTTGCTGGACGCGCTCGATGAGCTGCACAGCGCCGCGAGCGATGGCAATCTCCACGCCGTGACTCCGATGAGTAACGCGGAAATGATGGGATGGCTCTACGAAGTCATCTACACCGCGCAGGAGACCATGCACGAGATTGAGAGCAAGAATGCAGAGGCTCCAGTGGGATTGACTCTGGTGCGCAAGTCGTCGTGACAAGGCGGGCGTCCGCCTTGTCCTAGAGCGGGGATTGAACAATCACGATTGAACAGTCCGCCGACCATCAACGTAATTCTAGGCAACCGGCAGGAGACGCCAAGCATGTTCCTCAATGAGCGAGATATTCGTTATTCGGAAGAGCGCCGCAAAGATTTATGGCGCGAAGCAAAGCGCGAGCGGCTGGCGCGGCAAAGCCGCCGCGACCAGCGCCAACCGCGCAAAACCAGCCCCTTGTGGGCGCGGGTCTGGGTACTGTTCTTCTAGCACCGAGGTGCTGGACGGAAGCAGGGAGGTCAAAGTCCATGAGTGAGAGCGACGGCGCGTCATACGCCCCAGCGGACAATCCAGATTGCTTCACGTCCAGTACCTCGATCAACCGAGGTGGGACGTGAAGCCCACCATCCAACAGTATCAACCGTAATCGAATGACAGATTCGGCGGGCGAGATTTATCGTTAAGCAGCAAACTGGAACGCGAAGCTCGACTGTGACGTATTGTAAGTGTAGGGTTGATCGCACGTTTCAACCGAAAAGAGGGAGCCTGGCGCGGCATGGGAGTGTTGGCGGGTTCCCTCTTTTTGTGGGAAGTAGCCGTTAGCGAGTAGCCGTTAGCTTTTAGCCAAAAACTAAGAATCAAATAGCAAATACCAGAAACCTGTATTTGCTAACCGCTAACCGCTAACCGCTAATTGCTAACGGCTAACTGTTGATTAAGCAGTTAAAGCCTTTGTGAAACCTGCTGCAAACTCTCTCAATATGGAGTATAATTCGTAACGTTGTCGTGAGAAGGTGATCAATTACATACCGCCTTCTCCTAGAGCGAATCTTGAGGTGTCATGTGTCAAGCACCGTCCAAGGCAGGGTTCTGCTCCTCAACGGCCATACCTGGGAGCCGTTGTCCGTAATTTCGATCCCCCGCGCCATCAATCTCCTCCTCTCCGAAAAAGCGGTGGTCGTGGAGCAGAGCGGCGAATTCCTGCGCACCATCCGTGATAAGTACCCGATTCCGTCTGTGATTGCGCTGCGCGCCTTCATCAACGTGCCGCGTCGTCAGGCGCACTGGAGCCGTCGGGGAGTGCTCGTGCGCGACGGCTACACCTGCATTTACTGCAAGGCGCAGCCCGGCACGATTGTCAAAGGCAAAGCGCTCAACAAAAGCGACTTCACGGTCGATCACATCATCCCGAAGTCGAAGGGCGGCAAAGATCAGTGGGGCAATACGGCCTGTGCCTGCTATCACTGTAATCACCGTAAAGGCGACCGTCTGGCGCACGAAGCGGGCATGAAACTCCACTGGGAGCCAAAGACGCCGCGCACCAGCTATCTGGTGATCGCCGTCGGCAGCGGTGTCGATGCGTGGAAGCGCTACATCGAATATTAGCGCTGGAGAGTCCGAGCAGCACCCCGAACCTTAAAAATGGAGGAGTCTCAGCATGGCAAATGCGTTTTATACTTCCGGTGCCTATGCGTCACTACACCCCAGCTATCATGTTGAAGACTCCTCATGGAAAGCACAAAAAATCTTACAACTGCTCAAAAAGAATAATTTGCCTCTCAGAACCATCACCGAGATTGGCTGCGGCGCTGGCGAAATTTTGCATCAATTACAGCATCAACTTCCCGCAGAAATCGAGTTTTACGGCTACGATATTTCCCCGCAGGCCATCGCGCTCTGCCAGGAACGGGAAAACGAAAAACTCCATTGTTTCTGTGAAGACCTGCTCACCAAAGAGGTCGCGCCCGCCGATTTGCTGTTATGTATCGACGTGTTTGAGCATATCGAAGACTACATGGGGTTTTTGCGCGCCCTGACCGGCAAAGCAACCTATAAAATGTTTCATATTCCGCTGGATATTACCGTGCAAACCGTTTTTCGCTCCAAGCCGATTTTGCATGGACGAGACAGCCTGGGACATCTGCATTATTTCTGGAAGGATACGGCTTTAGCTACGCTGCGCGATACCGGATACACGATCTTGGATTGGACGTATACGTATGCAGGGCTGGAGCGAGCGGATTATAGTTTTAAGCGGCGGTTGGCAAAATTGCCTCGTCAAGCGCTCAACAAAATGAACCCGGATTTCGCTGTTCGACTGCTCGGCGGAGCGTCCTTGCTGGCACTTGCGAAATAAGCTACAGGTGTCGCAGTTGAATCCCGATTGAAGAGGGGCGATGGCGAACATTCGGTTCGCTAGCGTCCCTTTTTTATACCTTGCGTTTTTCCTTTGTTTTCTATTCAGTTCGAATAGTTGTCGCCAATGAAACGTTCAAAATATAATTTGCCTGTACAGTAGCCTTTTCGTTCCTCAAACGAAAGCTACGACTCGTTCATGTCCCTGTAACCGGGGAATACATCGCGTAACTTTTCGCCCATCCTCACGTAATGATCATTAGGTTTTGTCCAACATTCAGGGGGAACTGACATGCAAGATACGTTGGTTCAGGTCACGGGACTGACCAAAGAATTCAAGCGGACGACCGGCGAGAAGTTCTACGCGGTCGAGAATGTCAATCTGGACATCAAAAGAGGCGAAATCTTCAGCCTGTTAGGGCCGAACGGCGCAGGCAAGACGACCACCATCTCGATGATCAGCGGGCTGCTCGCGCCAACCAGCGGCGACGCGACCATCGGCGGGCATTCGATCACCAAACAGCCGCTCGAAGCGAAAAAGCTGCTCGGCGTCGTGCCACAGGAGATCGCGCTCTATCCCACGCTGACCGCGCGCCAGAACCTCGAATTTTTCGGCAAGATGTACGGACTCGGCGGCGCGGAACTGGCGCAGCGCATCGATGAAACGCTCGACTTCATCGACCTGAAGGATCGCCAGCACGATAAAGTCGAGAGCTTTTCCGGCGGCATGAAGCGGCGTGTCAATATCGGCATTGGCCTGATGCACCATCCCCAGTTGATCTACATGGACGAGCCGACCGTCGGCGTTGATCCGCAGAACCGCCGCCGTGTGCTCGATACGGTGCTGCGGATGCGTCAGGAGCGCGGCATGTCGGTGCTGTACACCTCGCATCTGATGGAAGAAGTGCAGGAGATCAGCGACCGCGTGGCGATCATTGATCACGGCGAAGTGATCGCCAGCGGCACGGTTGGCGAGCTGATCCAGAAAGTTGGCGAGGAAGACCGCCTGATCTTCAGTGTGGGCGATCAAACCGTATCGGATGCTGTGCTTGACAAGTTTAAACAGATTACGGGTGTGACCAGCGCGGTTTACAGCCAGAAGCAGGTCGGGAACGGCGACTCGGCGGATAACAACACCGGGAACGGCGCGCCAGTGGACGGTCTGGTGACAGTCTTTGCCAAGCGCGGACGCAAAGCCCTGCCCGACATCATCCGTGTGGCGAATGAAGCCGGGCTGGACATTCTCTCGGTCGAGGTGCGCGAGCCTGACCTCGAAGCCGTATTCCTGCACCTGACCGGGCGCGCGTTGAGGGACTAGGCCATGTTGAGCAAAATCTGGGCGATCACCTGGAAAGAAATCTATACCACCTATACGGATCGCAATCTGCTGCTGATTATGCTGCTGACGCCGCTGGCGCTGGCGACGATTATCGGCGCGGCCTTCAGCGGCTTCATCAACACCAGCAACGACGTGCCTGTGTCGGATATTCCGGTCGCGGTCGTCAATCTCGATCAGGGGACGAACGCCAACGGCACGACGGTCAATAACGGCGACACTTTCGTCAGCCTGCTCGTGCCGAAGGACGGCAAGCCCGATCCGAGCAACGAACTGCAAACGCTGACCAGCGCGGTTCAGGTCGCGGACGCAGCAACGGCGCGCGCGGCGGTCGATCAGGGGACGTATGCGGCGGCGATCATCATTCCGGCGGATTTCAGCGCCAAGCTGACTTACAGCCAGACTCATTCGATTGAACCTGTCGCGGTCGAGGTTTACGCCTCGGCTGCCAGCCCGATTTCGGCCAGTATTGTCCGCACCATCACCGGGGAAATCGTCAACCAGATTGCGACGGGCAATATCACCGTCGAGGCGACGATTGAGGCGCTGATCGACCGCGCCAAGAGCGACCCGGCTTTCGGGCTGGCCTTCGCAGCGCAGGGCACGAACTTCAACCCGGATTTCGCGCCTGCATTCACTCCCGGCAACAATCCCGTCTCGATCAATCAGCAGACCGTCACCGGGCAGGCCGCGACCTTCAGCCCGCTGGTCGTGTTCGGCTCGGCGCAGGCGGTCTTTTTCATGCTCTTTACGGCGATGGGCGGCGCGACCAGCCTGCTCGAAGAGCGGCGCGACGGCACGTTGCAGCGCTTGATCGTGTCGCCGACGCCGCGCATTGTCATTCTGCTCGGTAAGCTGCTCGGCACACTGGTCAACTGCGTCGTGCAGGTGACGGTGCTGGTGATCGCGCTGACGATTGTCGGCAGCATCCTCGGCGGCAAGATTCAGTTCATCTGGGGCAGCTATATCGGTTACATCGCCTTAGTGATCCTCGCCGTCTCGATTGCAGCCTCCGGCTTGGCGACGCTGGTCGCCTCGCTGATTCGCACGCCGGAGCAGGGCAACCTGATCGGCGGCGTGATTTCGCTGGTGATGGGCGTGTTCGGCGGCGCATTTTTCAATACGTCAATCTTCCCCAGCTTCCTCAAGGCGATCAGCAACCTGACCGTCACCTACTGGGGTACGGACGCGTTCACCAAGCTGGCGCAGAACCAGACCGACATCGGCACGAACCTCGCCGTGCTGTTCGTGATGGGGATTGTCCTGTTTGTCGTCGGCCTGACGATTTTCAATCGACGCCTGAGCGTCTAAACGAAACGGAGTTTCGACATCATGCGTGCAATCATCGACATCGCGCTCAACGACCTGCGCATCATCTTGCAGGATCGCAGCCTGCGCGTCAACCTGATTATTGTGCCGCTTGTGCTGGCCTACGTGATCGGCATCGCCAACGGCGCGGGCGCTTCAACCTCGGCCAGCGCGCCGACCCTGATTATTGACGTGATCAGCCAGGACAGCGGCGCGATCTCGCAGCAGTTTTTGAGCGATCTCAAAGCGGCCAACCCGAATTTCGCGCTCTGCCCGCAGGACAATACCGACAAGGACGTGTGTCAGCTCGGCGGCGCGTCGCTGGACGAAAATCTGGCGGAACAGCGGCTCAAGGCGCAAACCTCGCTGGCGCTGATCGAGTTCCCGGCCAATTTCAGCGCCGATGTGAACGCGGGCAAGAATGTCAACCTGATCTATCGCTCGAACGAGGACGCCAGCGCGCCGAGCTACATCTTGCAGGCCGTACAAGCGGAAACCCAGAAGCTCGGCGGTGCGCTGCTCGCCGAGAAGGTCGGCAGCGACGTTGCGGACAACTTCAGTGCCGTCCAGTTCAAGGACGACGCGGATCGGCAGGCGTTCGCCAATGACGTGCTGCAAAAGGCCAGCGCGCTCTGGGCGCAGAACCCGGTGCAGGTCAATTACGTGGTCGCGCAGCAGCCCGCCGGTACATCGTCGAGCGGCGGGGCGGGCTTCCAGCAGTCGATCCCCGGCATCGGCACCATGTATGCCATGTTCATCATCTTCCCGGCGGCAGGGGCGATCATCGTCGAGCGCAAGAACTGGACACTCCAGCGCATGGCGACCCTGCCCCTCAGCCGCGCCCAGATACTCGGCGGCAAGCTGCTGGCGCGCTTCAGCACTGGGATGCTCGAATACGTGCTCATGTTCGCCTTCGGGCTGATCTTCCTGCACGTCTCGCTCGGCGGCGATCCGCTGGCGGTGGTGCTGCTGGCGGCCTCGTTCTCCCTGGCGGCGACAGCGCTGATGCTGGCCTTGACCACGCTGGTGCATAACGATGGTCAGGCGCGCGGAATTGCGCTGTTCCTGACGCTGACCCTGGCTCCGCTTGGCGGCGCGTGGTGGCCGCTCGACATCGTACCGAACTGGCTGCGGATCGCCGGGCATATTTCGCCGGTCGCCTGGGTGATGGACGGCTTCACGACGATCACGATCAACGGCGGGCATCTCGGCGACGTGCTGCTGCCGATTGGCGTGCTGCTGGCGATGACCGCCGTATTCTTCGCCATCGGCGTGTCGCGCTTCAAGTTCGCGGATTAGGGTGAACGGCGCAAGACAAAAGATTCAACGCACAGGAAAATAGAACGTCGGGGCGCACCATCATGCGCCCCGACTAAACCGACCGAATTGGGGTTGGTTGTGGTTTGTCCATTTTATTCAAGACGCTGCGCTCACCTTCGGCTATGATACAAATGTTCGGCACACAGGAGGAAAAGCATCATGCGCAGGGTCGTTTTGCTGGAACACGTGTCGCTTGACGGCTTCGCTGCTGGCCTTAACGGTGAGATGAACTGGATCACCTACGACAGCGACGTGGAAGCCTACGTTCACACGCTGCACAGCCGCGTTGATACGGCGATCTATGGGCGCAACACGTATCAGATGATGAAAAGCTACTGGCCGACTGTGCTGACCGATCCGAAGGCCGCGCCGTCGGCGCTCGATCACGCCCGCTGGCTCGACCAGGCGACCAAAGTGCTGGTCTCGCGCACGGTCGATCACGACGACTGGAACAAGTCGCTGGTGATCGGCAGGAATCTCGCGCAGGAAGTCAATGATCTCAAGCAGCAGCCCGGCCAAGACCTGTGGCTGATCGGCAGTATCCGCACGGCGCAGACATTCATCCGGCTCGGTTTGGTCGATGAATACTGGCTCAACGTCAATCCGGTCGCGCTCGGTCAGGGGCAGTCGATTTTCGCTGGCCTCGAAAGCACGCTCAAACTCAAGCTGGTCACGGCGACGCCGTTCAAGTGTGGCGTGGTCGGCCTGCAATACGTCCCGGCTGAATAAACCTGCCTGAAGGAGCATTGGATCATGCGCAAAGTAATTGTCTCGAACCTGATGACGCTGGACGGTTCCATCGGGCGTCCTAACGGCGATCTCGACTGGTTTGTCACCAACGACGAGTTTTTCGACGACACGCCCGATCAGATGGATCAGGCTGATACGCTGCTCTATGGTCGCGTGACCTACGAGGGCATGGCGAGCTACTGGCCGACTGCGATGGCCGCACAGCAAAATCCAGCGGCGATCACGGATCGCATGAATGCCATCGCCAAAGTGGTCTTTTCCAAAACGCTCGACAAGGCCGACTGGAACAATTCGCGTCTCGTGCCGGGCGATCTCGGTGAAGAAGTCCGCCGGATGAAGCAGCAGCCCGGTAAAGATATGATCATTTTCGGCAGCGGGCAGATCGCCGCCGCGCTGTCGCAGATGGGATTGATCGATATTTATCGCATCTTCCTCAACCCGGTGGCATTGGGCAGCGGTATACCGATGTTCACGAATACCATCAAGCTCAAGCTGCTGTCGAGCCGGACGTTCAAAAACGGCGTCGTCGTGCTGGAATACGCGCCGGAAGCGCCTGCCGCAGTGTAACGGGATGCGCCGGAAGCGCTTCGGCTCTACAACGACTGCTGGACGCTGGCTTACGGCGCGATGACAGCGCCTGCCCAGCAGCTTTCATAACTCAGGTACTCAAAAGACGGTCGGAAGGCCGTCTTTTTGTTTGCCTGCGCAAATCGATTCGATGAACATGCTTAAATCAAAAATGTGGTAAAATTAATTTAACTTGTCATTAAGCATCATAAACCGCATTTAACAAGCACAATGAGGTCGTTCTATGCCTACCGTCCGTGATCCTTTCGCCCGCCTCCCTGCGATTGATGCAGAGACCGGATACTTGAACGTGATTATCGAAACGCCGAAGGGCAGCCGGAACAAATACAAGCACGAGCCGAAATATCACCTGTTCTCGCTGTCAAAGGTTTTGCCCGCTGGCAGTACGTTTCCGTATGATTTCGGCTACGTTCCATCGACCGTTGGAGCAGACGGCGATCCGCTGGATGTGCTCGTGCTGATGGACGAGATTGTTTTCCCCGGATGTCTGATCACGGCGCGGTTGGTTGGCGTGATCAAAGCGACTCAAACCGACAATGACGAAGAGGTTCGCAACGACCGCTTAATCGCCATTGCGTCGCAGTCGCGTGATCAGCAGAATGTCCATTCAATTGAGCAGCTTGACGCTTACTTACTGGATGAGATCGAGCATTTCTTCGTTTCCTATCACGAACTCGATGGCGAAACGTTTCATCCACGGGCGCGTTTGGGGCCGGAAAAAGCGCTCAAAATCGTCGATAAAGCCATTGTCGGCAAACGGCGAACCAGAAGACAAAAGATCAAGCAGTAAACTCATGGCCGTCACCGCTGCACAAACGCCGCTGAAAGATCAGATCAAGCACGCGCTCGATGAAATTCTGACGCTGATTACGGGCGCAGAAATTCTGATCGGTTTTCAATACACGGCAGTTTTCAATAAGCTGTTTGCCACGTTGCCCGAAATCTCTCAGTATTTGCAAGTGCTTGGGCTGGTCTTTCTCCTCATCACGCTGATTCTGATTATGTCGCCTGTTCCTTACCATTGGATCGCTGAGGGTGGGCAGGCGACAAGGCGACTGTGCGATTATGTGCGCGGCGTGGTGCTGATCGCGCTGCTGTTCTTCGCCTTCGGTCTGGGGATTGATGCTTACATTGTCGTGGAAGTGGTCGGCGGCAGCCTGCTTGGGGTGGTCGGCGGCAGCGCTGCCGGGCTTGCTGCACTTGGGTTCTGGTACGCGATTGAATATGCCCGCCGCCGGGCAGATAAACGTGCTCATAGGAAGCCATTCGATAAGATGAATGAAGATGAGATCGTACCGGATGTGACACTGGCCGATAAGGTCGATCACGTATTGACCGAAGCGCGGGTCGTGCTTCCCGGCGCGCAGGCGCTGCTCGGTTTTCAATTCATCGCTGTGCTGGCGGAAGGCTTTGACAGCCTGAGCATGACGGCGAAATACCTGCATCTGCTCGGCCTCGCTTTGATCGCCTTGAGCACGATTTTGCTGATGACCCCGGCGGCCTATCACCGAATTGTCGAAGAAGGTGAAGATACCGAACACTTTCGTCAGCTTGCGAGCCGATTTGTGCTGGCGGCGATGGTGGCGCTGGCGCTGGGGATCATTCTCAACTTCTATATTGTCGTGGCAAAAGTGACAGCCTCACCTTTGTTTGCTATCGCCAGCACTTTTCTGATGCTGCTGCTGTTCTTCGGCTTCTGGTTTGGCTACACCTTTTATCAACGCCGGCGCAAACAGCGCTGAGGCACAGATCGATTCAAAGACGATGAGCGTGCTGCGGAAATACCTTCTGTGACGCGCTCTTTTTCGTTGCATTTGAACTTCGACCCCGTTTATTGTGTATTTGTGACAACAGAAGTGTGGTCTTCAATATTTCTTAAAAACCTTGCACACTTTGACAGGGTGTGCATAATCGTTACTTCATAACAGCCTTTTAAAAAGATGTTATAGAGGATCACCGTTTAAAGGAGGACAGCCGCTTTGGGCGTGTTAATGGAAGTGAAGAACCTCGTCACGAGGTTCTATACCCAGGAAGGGACGGTTTACGCCGTCAATAATGTTTCCTATAAACTCAACGAAGGTGAAACGTTGGGCATCGTAGGAGAGAGCGGCAGCGGCAAGAGCGTCCATGCCCTGTCAATCATGCGCCTGATCCCCAGTCCTCCGGGCAAGGTCGAAGGCGGTGAAGTGCTGTTCCAGGGGCGCGATTTGCTCAAGATTTCCGGCGATGAAATGCGGCTGGTACGCGGCGCGGAAATCGCCATGATCTTTCAAGACCCGATGACCTCGCTCAACCCGGTGCTGACGATTGGCACGCAGATCACTGAAGCGCTCAAGCTGCACATGGGCATGAACGACAAGCAGGCCAACGAGCGCGCCGCTGAACTTCTGACGATGGTCGGTATTCCGGATGCGAGCCGCCGTTTGAAGTCCTACCCGCACCAGTTTTCGGGTGGTATGCGCCAGCGCGTGATGATCGCAATGGCGCTCTCCTGCAACCCCAAGCTGCTGATCGCCGACGAGCCGACGACCGCGCTCGACGT
>DASZXN010000265.1:0-3135 GCA_035545875.1 Phototrophicaceae bacterium | reverse complement strand
CTTCGACCGCCTTTAACTCAACGATGATGTGATCGTCAACGATCAGATCAAGTCTGCTCTCACCGACACTACGCCCCTTGTATATCACCGAAATTGTGCTTTGTCGCTTAAAAGGAATGTTTCGCAAGCCAAATTCAATACACAGAGCTTCTTCATAGACCGATTCTAAAAATCCCGGCCCCAGCAGCTTGTGAACTTCAATTGCTGCTCCAATAATTTTTCGGGCAAGTTGATCAAGTTGGTCGTCAGGCTCGTAATCCATGTTCTTGGCGTCCTTGGCGTCTTGGCGGTTCAATTCTTCGTCTTTTTGACCACGTTTTCCTGATCCCACGCATAAGCGAGCAGCGTATTGATGGCGACCAGCACGGCGAAGATCACCGCGAGCGGGATGCTGCCCGCGAGGAGCAAGGCTAGCGCCGCGATGCCGAAAAAGACCAGCTTAAAGACGATCAGCGTCAGGCCGCTTAAGCGGCGCTCGGACATCGGCGCGGCGAAGATGCCCCAGATCGCTGCTCCGACGACGGGCGTGCCAATGCCGAGGATTAGCATGAGAATCGTATTGCCGCTGCCCGTCACGAAGCCCCAGAAAGCGAACGCGCCCAGCGCCGTCAGTTCGAGCAGGAAGGCGAGGCCGAGATTGGCATTTTTGAGCAGGCTCATGATTTCGTGTCCAACCAGCGCGGCGCGCAGCGTTTGAGCGCCGCGCGAATGCCATCGAGCACGTCGAGCGGCGTGCCGTTCGCGTCAATCAGCTCGATCTGTTCGCCGCGCTGACGGAGCAGATCGATCACGCTGAGGTACTTCTGGCGCGTCTCGGTGAAACGTTCCTCGAACAATTCACGGTGATCCTGCCGCTGACCGATGCGCTGCTCGGAGATTTCCGGCCTCACGTCGAGGAACAGGGTTAAATCGGGCGAGCGCGCGCCGCTGTTGAGCGCCAGCACATCGTCAATCGTCAAGCCGCCGGTCGATTGGTAGACGAGCGACGACATCACGTAGCGGTCGCAAATGACGACGCGGCGATCCCCGCCGTTCAGAAAGGGCGCGATCACCCGCTCGTTATGGTCGGCGCGGTTGAGGGCGAAAGCCAGCGCCAGCGTCCGCGATGAGACGGTGATGCGTTTCGCCAGTACGTCACGGCAGTATTCGCCTGCCGCCGAGGGATTGTGTGGCTCGTAGGTCAGCAGGACGCGATTTGCGCCGAGCGACTTCGCCAGTTGATCGGCGAGGCGGCGCGAAATCTCGGTCTTGCCGGAACCGTCCAGCCCTTCGAGGACGAGAAAACAGTGGTCGCTCATGAAGCCTCTGAGTGGTGATGATAGCGCAGGGTGTCATTGACGGCAGCGCTGAAATGCAGCCGTTCGAGTTCAGCGGGCGGGACGGCGTGGGAACGGCGATAATACTTGTGCAGATACGAGAGGCGATAGAGCCGAAGCGCCTGATCGACATCCTGAGCGCCGCGCATCCACAAGCTGATCCAGCCGCTTTCGGGCAGAATGTGATGCTCGTCGGCTTCGCCCTCCGCGACCAACACCTCACGGGTGCGGCGCGTGTAGGGAATATCGACCAGCCCCATGCTGGGGTGAATGTGGCCGATCTCGACGCTGCCGAGCTTGAACTCCACGCCACCAAAGCGGTGTGGTCGCGCTTCGATACCGTCCCACGAAGACACGGTTTCAATGATGCGCTGCGCAGGATTGGACATGTCCGAACCTCGTCACGCTAGAACATTTCGGATTCATTTCACGTAGATGGAAGTGTAGCGCGCCTTGATTATCGCTGAAAGGACGTTTGATGTATCCCTGGATCGTGTTTGTTCACGTGCTAAGTGTGCTCATCTTCTTTATGGCGCACGGCGCGTCAATGGTGATGGCCTGGCAGGTACGCCGTGAGCGCGATTTGCCCCGCATTCAAGCGATGCTCGACCTCTCGAACGCGGCGATTCCGATTGCCTACGGTGCGCTGCTGCTGCTGATCGTCGCAGGCGTGGCCGCCGGAGTTATGGGCGGTTGGTTTGCGATGGGCTGGATTTGGGCGGCGATTGTGCTGCTGGTCGTGCTGTTTTTCGTGATGTACGCCTACAGCGCGCGCTACTTCAGGCCGATGCGTCTTGCCGTAGGGCTGCCCTATCACGCGCCGTCCACGCCTGACCTCAGGCCGAAGAGTCAGGCTGAGATCGAGGCGGCGGTCACGGCGGGCAATCCCGCGATGCTGTTCGTCGGTTCGCTCGCCATCGTCGCCGTGATCCTCTGGCTGATGATGATGAAGCCGTTCTAGCAAGAAGACTACGTGAAGGCGATAGATTACTCGTGGGGGATATAACCTAAGCAGCGTGTTCTATCCAGTTTCGCGCCTTCACGTAGCCATTCAATTACTTCCTCATTTGAGTTGGTTGGATTAACCCACATGATTTGGCGCAACTCTTCGATCTCACCTGCATAACTATGAAAGTGGTTTCTATCCCTCTCGTTCATCGAAATAACAATTTTATCTGCGAGCAAAGCGGCCTCGACAAGGTGTATATCTTTCCGCAATCTTGCTTTTATGTTCTCATCGGTAACAACTTGGTCGAGCTTATCAAGTAAGGGGCGATTCCGCGTTGAGTTCCTTACAGCTAACAGTTTTTCGTGGCGACCAGCCATTTCAACTTGCCAGTAACGACTAAAAGCCGATTGTTCTGCGTGCCTGCTCCATTCTTCTTGAAGTGTTTCTGTAAGTACAACGCGATGGCAGATATTCAAAATCGTCGTCAGAACTTCTCGACAGATTTTTGAACTTGGTGGTTCGTTCTTATAGCCCGCCGCTTGCATTACGTCAGAATCGACTATCAGTCGTTTGGTATTTTTAATCGCCATTTTCAGGATTGAGTTCGGCAATGTCGGCGGCATCGAGAAAACGGCTTTGTGCCTGCAAATGGACTTCTCCGAAATCTTCCGGCCAATCAGCTTCCGCGAAAGCGCCATTCTCATCGAGGGTTGTAGGCGAGATTTTCGTTACGCCTTCTTCATCACGAGTAAACCAGTGGAGAATGACCTTATCGGTGCCGAGTTTTTTCTCTGCAACTAGCGTTTGGATACCAAGTATCAACAAATCGCTGTGCGTTTCGATGACCACGCGCACGCCGCGATTGGCAGC
>DASZXN010000264.1:0-2634 GCA_035545875.1 Phototrophicaceae bacterium | reverse complement strand
TCGATGCGGTGCGCCACCTGATTCTGCCGACGGTCGTGCTGGCGACGTATCCGGTCGGTCTGACGATACGGATGCTCCGCGCGGCCATGATCGAGGTGCTGTCCGAGCCGTACATCACGGCGGCGCGAGCGGCGGGGCTTTCGCGGCGGACGATCCTGTTTCGCTTCGCCCTCAAGAACGCGATTGTGCCGACGCTGACCTCGTTAGGATTGTCGTTTGCCTACTCGATCACGGGCGCGTTTCTGGTCGAATCAGTCTTTCTGTGGCCGGGCGTGGGCAAATACGTCACCGACGCCGTGCTGAACGTCGATTTCCCGGTCGTGCTGGCCGTGACGCTGGTCGTGACGGTGATCTACATCGCCATCAACCTGATCAGCGACGTGCTGCAAGCGATCATCGACCCGCGTGTGAAGCTAGGATAATCCGCCGATGACTCAGCGCGTCCTCTCCCGCTGGCTGGGGAATTATATTCCCGCAGAACCCGGCTCGACGGTCTGGTTCTTCCGCCGCGACAAGATCGCCTATGTCTCGCTGATCTTCCTGCTCGTGCTGTTCGCGCTGGCGATTCTTGCGCCGCTGCTGACGCCCTACGCCAATGAAGGCTTAGGCGACCCAAACATCGCCAACAAGTTCATCGCCCCCGTGCTGGCGCATCCCTTCGGCACGGACAGCTTAGGCCGTGATCTGCTGGCGCGGGTGTTGTTCGGCGCGCGCACCTCGTTGAGCATGGGGCTGCTGGTCGTCGTCTCGGCGGTGATCATCGGCACGCCGCTCGGCGCGCTGGCGGGCTATTACGGCGGCTGGGTTGACGAAGTGATCATGCGCGTCACCGACATTTTTCTGGCCTTCCCGCCGCTGCTGCTGGCGGTGGCGATTGCCGCCGCGCTCGGCCCCGGCTACGTCAATGCGGTGATTGCCATTGCGATTACGTGGTGGCCCTGGTACACGCGGCTGGTACGCGCGCAAGCGATTTCGCTGCGTGAGCGCGATTTTGTCGAGGCGGCACGCGGAATCGGCGTCAGCAACCTGACGATTATCCGGCGGCACATTCTGCCGAATGTGCTGACTCCCGTGCTGGTGCAGTCTACCATCGACATCGGCTCGGCGATTTTGACCGTCGCGGGATTGAGCTTCATCGGGTTAGGGCCACAGCCGCCCATCCCTGACTGGGGCGTGATGGTCAACGAGGGACGGCTCTACGTGCAGAGTGGTCGCTGGTGGCTGGTGACGTTCCCCGGACTGGCGATCTTCTTTACGGCGCTGGCCTTCAATCTGCTCGGCGACGGCGTGCGCGACGCCGCCGACCCACGCACGCGCGGAGCGGGGAACTAATGCTGCTCGATGTGAATAATCTTCAGGTGACGTTTCACACGCCGACAGGCGATGTGTTCGCGCTGCGCGGGATCGATTTTCAGGTCGGGCAAGGCGAGATTATCGGCTTGGTCGGCGAAACGGGCTGCGGCAAATCGGTCACCGGACGCGCAATCATGCGCCTGATCGATCCGCCCGGTGAGATCAGCGGCGGCAGCATTCGCTTCGATGAACGCGAAGTCACCACCCTTGATGAAAAATCGGTGCGCGCGCTGCGTGGCCGCGACATCTCGATGATCTTCCAGAATCCCGGCGCGGCGCTCAACCCGCTGTTCACGATTGGACAGCAGTTGAAAGCCGTAATCAGGCAGCATGGCGGCAGCGATCCGCGTCAGTTGCTCGCGGATGTTGGCTTGCCCGATCCCGAACGAATCGAGCGCATGTATCCGCATCAACTCTCCGGCGGGATGCAGCAGCGCGCCATGATCGCCATCGCGCTCTCGTCCAACCCGCGCCTGCTGATCGCGGACGAGCCGACGACCGCGCTCGACGTGACGATTCAGCAGCAAATCCTCGACCTGCTGATCAAGCTGCGCGACACACGCGGGATCAGCATCATCCTGATTACGCACGATCTCGGCATCGTCGCGGAAACCTGTGATCGCGTGGTTGTGCTATACGCGGGCAAGGTCGCGGAGGTCGGCAGCGTCAAGTCGATCTTTGCCGCGCCTGCCCATCCCTATACACAGGCGCTTTTGCGCGCCCTGCCCTATCAGCAGACGCGCAAACAGGATTTGCGCGTGATCGGCGGGAATGTGCCGAGTGGTCGCAAGCCGCTGGCAGGCTGCGCCTTTGCGCCGCGCTGCCCGTTCGTGATGGACATCTGCGCCCAGCAACCGCCTTTGTTTCGCCTGAACGACGAGCAGCAGGCGGCCTGCTTCCTGCATCAAGAGAAAAACTCGTGAACCCGCTCATGCAAATCCGTGATCTGCGCGTGGAGTTCGGCAACCACGTAACCATCCTCAATGGGGTGAACCTGGATGTGTTTCAGGGCGAGACGCTCGGCCTCGTCGGGGAATCGGGCTGCGGCAAAACGACGCTCGGTCGCTGCGCCGTGCGTCTGCTCGCACCATCCGGCGGCCAGATCAACTTTGACGGGCGTGAGATCGCCAACCTCTCCGCTGCCGAGCTGCGTCCACTGCGCAAAGCGATGCAGTTGGTCTTTCAGAACCCATTCACGTCGCTCAACCCGCGCATGAAGGTACTTGATCTCATCAGCGAGCCGCTGCTGACGCACACCAATCTTGGCAAAACAGAGCGGCG
>DASZXN010000263.1:0-11883 GCA_035545875.1 Phototrophicaceae bacterium | reverse complement strand
TGCTGGCGCGTCCGGTCGTCGCCTCGGTGATTGCCGGAGCGACCCGCGCCGAGCAGATTCAGGCCAACGTCGCTTCTGCGGACTGGAAGCTCACCGAGGCCGACCTCGCCGAGATCGATGCTATCCTCGCCCAACCCGCCTGAGTGAATCGCAACCGCCGATCTCAGTTGAGATCGGCGGTTGTGCCTTCTCCCTTTCTCCCCGCCTGCGCAACGCGAACAAGTTCGCCCGAAAGAGCCGGGGATAGCGGGATAAAATCCTCTAATGCACCAACTGGTACGTCACCGAGACCTGAATATCGACCTCGGTCTGCCCCGGCGCGACGACCGCACCGCCTGCGCCCGCGCTGCTGGCGTTGCGCAGCGCGTAGACCGGGACAGCGCCGCCCGTCTGTTGTTCCGAGATGACCACCACGTCGCCGAGCTTGGCGTTAGCGAGCGCGGCGTATTCCTGCGCGCGCTTGGCCGCGTCCTGCATCGCCAGTTGCCGCGCCTGCGACTCCAGCGCGCTGTGATCCTGAATATCGAAGTTCAGACCGTAGAGGTTAGTCGCGCCCGCGCCAATTGCCGTGTCGATCACATTCTCGACCTTGCTGATGTCGCGCACGACCACGTGTACCGTGTTGCTGACGGTGTAAGCTGCCTCGTCCTTGCCCGTCTCCGGGTTATTGGTCGTCGAGGTGTAGACGCTCAGATTGCTGGTCTGGATGTCGTCGGCGGCGATGCCCAGTCCTGTGAGCGCGTCGATCACCTTCTGAATAGTGGTGTTGGCTTGCGTAAAGGCATCGGAAACAGTCGCTTTGGTCACATCGACGCCCACATCGACAGTGGCAATGTCCGGCGTGCCATGCACCGTCCCATAACCCGTGACGGTCACGGTATTGGTTGGGTATTGGGCAGGCGTGCCCGAATCGCTTTGCGCGAAGATCGGCGCGGCGGCCAGCGCCAGCAGCAGCACCCCGATCAGCGCGAGAATTTTGAAAGAACGGTTCATTCGACTTACTCCTTGATCCAGTAGACATTCCAACTGTGCAGACTGCGCACGTCTTAAAGACGTTCGTGGCGCGCAAAAGGTTCCGCTCTGGCGCAAAGTCATGAACAGCGCATCAGCAATTCCGGGAAACCCACCTGCATGGGCTTGCGTCGTGTCTTATGAATCGAGATCAGCCAATGGGCACGGAAATGTGCAGGAAAGCGGGGAGCATGTTCATCATATTTCGAAAAAGCGTATGCAAATTCTCCTAAAGGACAATTGCCCTTTGTTGAAATAAATCTATACTAGGAGTATGCGCTTGAATTGGATTCAGCGCTCTGGCTGACGTAAGCAGCTTGGCGACAATAGATATTTTTGTCACATTTTGCCTCCGCCATTTGGATGATTCATCGTCACAATTCGATGCACGTCTATCAAAAGACTGGAACGAAGATGGCGGAACAATATAGTACTGCTTTCCAGGAACTCCTCTCTCAAATCAACACCTACAGTCCAAGAGCGGCTCAAATTCTGGAGTCGATCCTGGCAGAAGGCGGGGCGCGCGCGGCCTATTACGCGGCCTTCGTGATCGTCTGCATCCATGCGCGTACCGAGGATGCCAGTTATCGCGGGGAAACGACGTGGAGCATCGACCAACTGCGCAATTTCACCTTCTTCGACTACGTGATGGATAACCCGCAGGTGCTTAGCCTGTTCAATCAGGCGCTCAACCTCTACAACATCGACCAGCAGGCCAGCGTTTAAGCACGCTTCTCCTCACGTGCCTACAGCGATAGTCCGTATCCTGCTTCTAAGCCGCGCATAACTCAGTTTAAGCTGCCAGCACTGCTGGCAGGCCGAAGCTCGCCGCGATCTGCGGCAGAAAAAACATCTGCACGTCGCTCAATTTGCCATCGTCAACCTTGATCAGTTGCAGCGCGCTGAAGTGATAGCTGCCGTCGTCCTGATGCTGATAGAAGGCAAACGCAATCTGGTTGTTGGCGCGGGTTTCTCGCAGCCGCCACTGATCGGGTCGCAGCAGCGCAGTCGCCATCACGCGAACGGCAGCGCTGCCCCGATACCACTCAGACATCGGCGGCATCGCAAAGACGATGTTCTCAGCCAGCAGCGTGACCAGCGTATCCACGTCGCCCGACTCCCATGCGTCGAGGTAGCGCTTGAGAACGCCCCGCACTTTCCCATCGAGAGACAACGCCGCGTCATTTCCCGTGTAGTGGCTTGTCATGGTCGCGCGAGCGCGGTGCAGCGCGCTGTTGACCGCCGAGACGGTCGTATCGAGCAGTTGCGCCACGTCGCTCGCCCGCCAGTCCAGCACGTCGCAGAGAATCAGCGTCACGCGCTGGCGCGGCGGCAGCAGTTGCAGCGCCGCGAGAAACGCCAGCGTAATGCTCTCGCGCAGTGAGTAACGCGCTTCCGGGCCAAGCGCAGAGTCGGGCAGCAGTTCGTCGGGGAATGGCTCCAGCCAGAGCAGTTCGGGGTTCGGCGGAGTCAACGGCGCGGACGGGTCGGAAGGTGTCGCTTGCACAGGCGACAAAAGGCGGCGCGAGCGGCGGTCAAGAACGTCCAGGCAGGCATTGGTAGCAATTTTATAGAGCCACGCGCGGAAATACGCGCCGCCCGTGAAACGGTCGAGGTGATTCCAGGCGCGCAGCAGCGTCTCCTGCACCATGTCCTCGGCGTCCTGCGGCGAGCCGAGCAGCCGATAGCAGTGCACCAGCAGTTCAGCGCGGTACGGCTCAACCAGATCGCTGAACGCCTGCTGATCGCCGGATTGCGCTGCTGCGATGCGCTGGGTTGCTGTCTGGGTCATTGGGTTTCCCTCAACCTGCCGAACCTCTATTATATCGCCTGAAGCGAAAAGGGTTTAAACCGCCAAGACGCCGTGCGAACAAGTTCGCCTACATCAGGAGAAGATCATAAGGAGGGTGCGCCATGTTGTGACCCTACGGCGAGGCATACGCTGCTTTCAAACTTTATCTTTTACCTTTGCGTCTTTGCGTCTTTGCGTTGACTCTTTTCCTTCTCATGGCATAATGGCGCTGCACGAACTGGCCGAAAACGATGCGCTATATCACCGTCTCTGAACTGCTCTACATCAACGGGACGCTGCTCAACAAGCCGGAAATCCTGAGCGGCTGGCAGCAAATCCGCGACCTGCAACTGCTCGACGCGGCGGCGGCGCGTCCGATGACCAGCGCGTTCGGCGCGGACGCTTACCCGACCCTGCGCGAGAAAGCGGCGGCACTGCTCCATTCGCTGACGCGCAATCACCCGTTCACGGATGGCAACAAGCGCACCGCGACGGTCGGGATCGTGATGATGTTTCGCGTCAATGGGCAGACCGTGACGTGGGCGCAGGACGACGCGCTCGACATGATTCTGCGGGTGGCGGAAGGCCGTGCCAGCCTTGAACAGGCGGCGGCGTGGTTTCCGCTCAAAGATTGCCCGTATGATCTGCCGCCCGATTCCGAAACCGACATGCGCCTGATCGCCCAGATTATCAGTGAGCAGAAGGGGCTGCTGGATGAGCTTGAGCGACGATAAGCCAATCCGCTACCTGACTGCCTCCGACCTCTACAACCTCAACGATCAGGTGACCGAAGGCCACACCTTCGTCCGCGACGTGAACATGCTCAATTACGCGGCACGCCGCCCGACGCTGGTGCTGTTCGGCGAAGTCCAGTTCCCGACGCTGATCGACAAAGCCGCCAGCCTGCTCCATTCGCTCGCCTATCATCACCTGTTCGCGGATGGCAACAAGCGCACGGCCTTGAGCGCCGTCACGCTGTTCCTGAACGTGAACGGCTATCGGCTGACGTGGGGCAGCGCGACCGAACAGGATTTCATCCTCGAAATCGCGCAGGGCAAGCTCGATGTGCCGCAGATCGCTGAGCGGCTGGCGCAGTACGTCGCACCGCTGGAGACAAGCTGATGCTTCCTGATCGGTTAGCAGCTTACCGCAATGCCCCACTTGCTGATCTGCTGGCGATTTTGCTGCGCCAGTATCGGCGTCCGCTGGCGTCGCAGGGCATCGATCTCACCGACGCGCAGGATGAAGCGCTCGCCTATCAAATTGCGGATCGCGCTGATTTGGGCGATCAAGGGCAAACAATACGCGCCGCGCTGACTACCTTGATCAGCGCAAGCGAAACTGTCCTCACCCGCTGGAATCTCAGCTTTCAGCAATCGCTCGATACTGAGATGAACGACATCTCCGGCTGGACAAGCACGGCGGAGTTTCTTGAGATCGCCAATGAGAAGGCCAACGCCGAACTGCGCATCTCGACCGGAGCGGCGCTGCTGACCGCGCTCAGCGACCCGCGTTATGCGCCTGACCTGCTCTTTCTGGTCAAGCGCGGCGATGATGTGGATTCGATCATCGCGCGGCGCGTGCTGCTGTTCGCCAGCGGTATTGACGCGAACGATCCAAAGGGACTCGACAAGCTGCAAGCGTGGATCGTGAAATCGTGACTTCGCTTTTTGCGCCATTGCGCTATAATTTCACCACACAAATGTTCTAAAGACAGTGATTAGTCATTGGTTTTTAGTTTTTGGCTTAGACCAAAAACCAAGAACTAAAAACTAAGAGCTTGTTTCTAGCGAAGGTTTCCAATGGCAAAAACCCACAGCACCTACGTTTGCCAGAACTGCGGTCGCCAGACGCCGCGTTATTTCGGGCGCTGCCCCTCGTGCGGCGAGTTCAACACGATGGTCGAGGAAGTCCACGAGGTCAGCAAGACCAACGGCAGCAAGCAGCGCGTCGTTTTGCCGCAGAGCCAGCCGCAGCGTCTCGGTGAGATTAGCGGCGAAGCCGGAGCGCGTCTGCAAATTCCGATTGGCGAGTTCAACCGCGTGCTCGGCGGCGGAATCGTTCCGGGGAGCATCACCCTGATCGGCGGTGAGCCGGGGATCGGCAAATCGACGCTCGTGTTGCAGACCTGCGCGGTGCTGGCGAACCATGTCGGGCGCGTGCTCTACGTCAGCGGTGAGGAAAGCGTTCAGCAGATCAAGATGCGCGCCGACCGGATGGGCTTGCAGGCCGAAGAGTTGTTTCTGCTGACCGAGACCAACCTCGCCGACATCTTCGAGCAGGTCAACCGCATCGATCCGACGATCCTGATCATCGACTCGATCCAGACGATTTACACCGAGGAAAGCGAGTCGTCGCCGGGGAGCGTCAGTCAGGTGCGCGAGTGCGCGTCGCGGCTGCAAATGCTCGCCAAGACGACCGGCACGAGCGTGTTCATGATCGGCCACGTCACCAAAGACGGCAGCATCGCCGGGCCGCGCGTGCTCGAACACATCGTTGATACGGTGCTCTACCTCGAAGGCGACCCCTTTCAGGCGTTTCGACTGCTGCGCAGCGTCAAAAATCGCTTCGGCGCGACCAGCGAGGTCGGCGTATTCGAGATGTCCGGCCTCGGCATGATTGAGGTTCCCAATCCTTCCGAGGCGTTTCTGGCCGAGCGTGTCACCAATGCCCCCGGCACGACCATCGCCGTCACGATGGAAGGGACGCGCCCGCTGCTGGTCGAGCTACAGGCGCTCACCAGCCCGACGACCTTCGGCAACCCTCGGCGCACGCCCAACGGCGTCGATTACAACCGCCTGCTGCTGATCAGCGCCGTGCTGATCAAGCGGCTTGGCCTGAAATTGTTCGAGCAGGACATTTTCATCAACGTGATCGGCGGTCTCAAAATCGACGAGCCAGCCTCGGATTTGGCGATGGCGCTGGCGCTCGCATCGAGCTACTACGACAAGCCAACGCCGCAGGATATGGTCGTGGTCGGCGAGATTGGCTTGAGCGGCGAACTGCGCGCCGTGTCGCAGCTTCCCGCTCGGCTGTACGAAGCGTCGAAGCTGGGCTTCAAGCGCGCGCTGATCCCCAAGCTGCGCCGTAAAATGTCCGATTTGCCGCCGGAACTCAAGCTGATCGAGGTGCGGCACGTCGGCGAAGCGCTCGCCATCGCCGTGCCGAAGGACTGATTGCTATCTAAGGAGCCGATATGCACATTGATGAATTCTGGGAACTGATCGAGCAAACGCACCGCGAGAGTGATGGCGTCTCGCCGCGCCAGTCGGAACTGCTGATCGCGGCGCTGGTGCAAATGGATGAGGCGGAGATCGTCCGGTTTGACTATATCTTTATGACATTGATGAACCGCGCCTATACGACCGATGTCTGGAACGCGGCGTACATCATGACAAGCTGCGGCGATGACAGTTTCAGCGATTTTCGCGGCTGGCTGATCGCTCAGGGGAAGGCCATCTACGAAAATGTGCTGCACGATCCCGACTCGTTGGCCGATATTGTGGCGCTGGGTCAGGAGGATGAAACAACGTGGGAAAGTTTTTCCTACGTTGCTTCGAAAGCCTACAATCAGAAAACCGGGTCAGAGGATGGCGTCCCGGTTCAAGGTTTTCATCCGGTGCTGACTGGCAACCTGCCGCTCGGAAATCCCGATGAATCGTATCGGCAAACCTATCCCAAACTGTGGGCGAAGTTCGGTCATTTGTGGCAAGAATCGGATGAGCAGGAAACCGATCAGCCCTGATTTTGTGCCGGGCTAATCATCTGCTACCGCCTGAAAATTAACCGAGCTTTCATCTCTGCAGCGAATCCTCTGCTACAATAGCGCTCATTGCATACAGAGTTGCACGAGGCTTCCTTGTCTACTTTGGCTGCGCCCCGCGATAAACGGTCGCTGCGCCGCCTGCTCCTCGTCCTGATCGGGCTGGGGCTGGCGGTTCTCCTGATTGTGGCGATCCTGCATACGGGCACTGACCCCGCCAGCACGCTCAACACCTTCGCCACGCGCTTTCTGGGCATTTTCATCGAAGCGATCCCGTTTCTGCTGCTCGGCACGATGGCTTCCGGCCTGATCGACGTGTTCATCAGCCCGGACGACGTGGCGCGCTGGATTCCGCGCAACCCGATCCTCGCCACGCTGATCGGCACATTCATGGGCTTTCTGTTTCCGGTCTGCGAGTGCGGCGTCGTCCCGGTGGTGCGCCGCCTGTACACGAAAGGTCTGCCGATGTCCGTCGGCGTGACCTTCCTGCTCGCTTCACCCGCCATCAACCCGATTGCGCTCGTCAGCACCTACGTCGCTTTCGGCTTCGGCCCAGTGCTGATCGGGCGCTTCGTCTTCACGGCGATCATCGCCATGTGCGTCGGGCTGGTGTTCGCTTATGCGGGTCGCCCTCAGGACGTGCTGCGCCCGACGACCGTCATCCCGGTCATGGGCGGTGATGGCGAGGCCACCGTGAACGACATCATCCCGCTCTACGTCAAGACGCCGCGCAAACCCTTGCTGCAAGGCTTGCGCGAGGCGATTGTCGCCGCCAGCGATGAGTTCTACGAGATGGGTCGCTACCTGATCTTCGGCTCGCTGCTGGCAGCCGCGATGCAAACGCTGATCAGCCAGGATGTGCTGCTGGCGCTCGGTCGCGGCCCGGTGATCTCGGTGATCGTCATGGAGGCGCTGGCCTTCGTCCTGAGCATCTGCTCGACCGTCGATTCGTTCCTCGCGCTGGCGTTCACCAGCACCTTCACGACCGGATCGATTATCGCTTTCCTGACCTTCGGCCCGATGGTCGATGTCAAAAGCACGTTGATGTTCCTGAGCGTCTACAAGCGCCGCACGGTGCTCTACCTGATCGTGCTGCCCTTCCTGATGGCGCTGCTGATCGGTGTGTGGATCAACTTAAACGTCGCTTTTTAGGACTGAGTGCTAGATATGTAGGGGCGAGGCATGCCTCGCCCCTACGGAGAAAAACGTTATGACCGCCATTCCAATGCCCGACCACGACCACATTCACGATCATGACCATGATCACGACCACGCGGATCACGATCATGACCACGAACATGAGCACGGCGACCACGACCACGAACACAGTTCGCGCACCGAAACGCTGCAACTGTGGATCAAAGCCGCGCTGATGCTCGGCATGGGCGTGTACTTCATCTACAACATCGCGACCGGAAATATCCTGAACTATGTCAATTCGCGCTTCGCCTGGCTGTCCTACGTCGCGGCGGCGCTCTTTCTCGTGATCGGCGGCTTTAGCGTCTGGCACATCCTGCGCGATCATGACCACGCGCACACGCACGATCACGGCGATCACACCCATGCGCCGATCTCGTGGCGCGTGCTGGCGCTGCTGGCCGTCCCGCTGGCGATTGGCGTGCTGCTCCCCTCGAAGCCGCTCGGCGCGGAGGCCGTTTCCGGCGGCGTGAGCCTGTCCTCGTCCGCGACCGTCGGGACGACACAGACCTATAACGCCAACATTCCGCCCCTTCAGCGCACCGTGCTCGATTGGCTGCGCTCGTTCAACGACGCTGATCCCAAGACCTTCAACGGTCAGCCTGCTGACGTGATCGGCTTCGTCTACACCGAGCCGACCTTCGATAAAGGCATTTTCATGGTTTCGCGCTTCGCCATCACCTGCTGCGTCGCCGACGCCACCGCGATTGGCGTGCCCGTTGCCTGGGACAAGAGCGCCAGTCTGCCGCAGGGACAGTGGGTCGAAGTCAAGGGATCGTTCAACGTTGGCAGTTTCAAGGGCGATCAAGTGCCTGTGTTGCAGGCTGCCAGCGTCGATCAGGTCGAGCAGCCCGCGCACCCGTATTTGTACCCGTAAATCACGAAACGAAACGTAGGGGCGAGGCATGCCTCGCCCCTACAAATTCGCACCGTCCATCAATGAGAAGCCCTGAATGGCAGCAGCAAATCAAGACTCTTTACCTCAACCCTCCGCCCGAAGTCCTCAACGTTTGCGCCTCACCTCACTGGATCGCGCCGTAATCCTCGTGATCGCCCTGCTCATCCTGCTGATCGGCGGGACGATTGTGCTCGGTGATCGCGTCGGCGTGCAGGTGACGCAGGCCGCACCGCTGACACAGGCGCACAGCACCAGCCTGATCAGCGTGCATTTCAACGAGACGATGAATCACGACAGCGCTACGTCCCATTTCCGCACCGACCCGGCGGTACCAGGCACGTTTAGCTGGAGCGGCTCGACCATGACCTTTCAGCCCGCGCACCCGCTCACGCCGGGCAGCAGTTATACCGTCTCGATTGAGCCGGGCGCGCTCAGTGACACAGGCCGCGCCGTCCTGACAAAGGTTCAGTTCAGCTTCAAGGTGCTAACGCCGCGCGTCGCTTACCTCTATCCGGCGGACGGTACGCCCCAGAACATCTGGATTGTCGATCCTGCCGACCCAAAGAACCCAAAGCAGGTCACCAACAGCCCGACCGGAATCGTTGATTTCGGCGTCAGCCCGGACGGGACGAAGATTGCCTTCACCGAGAGCGACCCCGGCCTCGGCACCAGCGACATCAAGCTGCTTGACCTCGACACAGGCGGGCTTCAGCAGTTGACCAACTGCGCCAACGCCCTGTGCAGCGCTCCCGTCTGGCGACCGGACGGCAAGATGATCGCTTACGAGCGCGTCGAGAACGATCCGACGTTCGGCAACAGCCCGCCGCGCATCTGGCTGCTCGACCTGACCAGCACGCCCGCGACGACCCAGCCGCTCTTTCAGGAGAACCAGATTCTCGGTTACGACGCCCAGTGGTCAGCCGATGGCAGCCGGATCGCGCTGGTGGATCGCAGTTCGGCCTCGATCCTGATTTACGACTTCAACACGGGCAAAATCGTCTCGATTGCCAGCACCGCCGGGACATCCGGCGCGCTCTCGCCGGACGGCAAGACGCTCGTCTATCCCGATTTGGTCTCCTCGCCGGATGGTTCCGGCGCGATGCTCAATACGCTGCGGATTGCTCAGGTCGATACGGGCGCATTCGATACCCTGAGCGATCCGACGCAATCCGACGACGACCAGCGCGCGCAGTGGAACCCTGACGGACAGTCGGTCGCGGTCGCGCGCGCACAGGGTGTCTCGATGAACACCGCGCAGATCATCCTGATCGACATGAAAACCAAAGCCGCGCAGCCGATCACGACCGACCCGCACTACTCCAATATCCTCTTCTGGTGGGATCCAACCGGATCGGCGCTGGTGGTGCAGCGCTTCCCGCAGTTCGACGCCAATATGCAGCCGAACCCAACGGGCAAGCCGGAAATCTGGACAATCGATGCGGCGACGGGCAAGGGTATAATGGTCGCCAATGATGGCTATCTGCCGCATTGGGTTCCTTAAAGAAAAGTGCTGAGTTAGAGAAGTGCTGAGTGCTGAGTCAAAACAGGGCGATTATTCCTATCCAACACGTATTGTAGGGGCGAGGCGCGCCTCGCCCTCGTGATTCAGGGATAATCCCTCAAAGCAGGAGCGCTCATTGAAGTGGATTTAGAGTCTCATGGAGGAATGATGACCGATCTCGCGCAATCGGGGAACGTGACGCCACCGCGCACTCGTCCGTCAGCAGGGCTGATCGTGCTGCTGTTGTTTCCCGTGCTTGGTCTGATCGCCGCCGGAATTGTGATTGCGACCAACAGTTCGGCATTCGGTGGCGCGCCAGCGACGCCGATAGCCGTCACGCTCGCGCCGCCTAAAGCGCAGGCGAACCAGCCGGAGATGGATTTCACGCTGACCTCGACGGACAATCAATCCTTCACCCTGAGCGACTACAAGGGACGAATCGTCTTTCTCAACTTCTGGGCGACGTGGTGTACCCCCTGCCAGAAGGAGCTGCCCGCGCTGGAGCAGTTCCAGGCGCAGCAGAGCGCCAATGGCGCGGTCGTTCTGGCGCTCGATGTCAAGGAGTCACCCGATCAGGTCAAGGGTTTCCTGAGCGAGTACAGCATCAGCGGCCTGAATATCCTGCTCGATAGCAGCGCCGATGTCGCCAACACCTACGGCGTGTTCAACCTGCCGGTGACTTTCGTCATCGACCCGACGGGCATGATCCGCTACCCGCATTACGGCGCGATGACCGTCGATGACCTCAATTCATACATCACGGCGCTGAAAACTGCCTCTTAAAATCGAAGGGCGCACAGCCGTGCGCCCCTGCACTCGCTTGATCCTGCACTCGCTCCTGATGCGAAAATCTTTTACAATCAGGGTTTCATATCAAGGGCAAGGAAACTCTGGTCGATGGACATCGTACGTTCCTGGACTTACGTGTTTGACGACCCGGATTGGGTCAATAAAGTCGTCATCACCGCGATCATCACGGCGCTCTCGATTGCCCTGACGCCGCTCTTTATCGGGCTGCTCGGCTGGGCGGCGCTGTTCGGCTACCTCGTCGAACTGGTACGCAACGTCCGCCTCGGCGTACCCAATCCCATGCCGCGCTGGGACGACTTCAATCGCTTTCTCGCCAGCGGCGCGAACGTCCTCGCAGCCTTCATCGTCTACAGCCTGCCCACACTCGTGATGGGCTGTATCAGCGGGATTATCCTGCCCAGCCTCAGCAACGGCGTGATCGGCGGCGGGCTAACGCTGATCGTGAGCTGCTGCATGTTCCCGATTCTGCTGGTTTACAACGTGATCGTGCTGCCACTGCTGGCGGTCGGCATTGGTCGCTATGCCGACGACCCGCGTATCAATGCCTTTTTCGAGTTCAGCTTCCTGCTGGAGACGATGCGCCAGCACATGAGTCAGGTGATCCAGTGGTGGCTCGGCACGATTGTCGCGGGGATTGTCTTTGCTATTCCCTTGATCGGCTGGGTGCTCATGCTGGCGCTGCTCATCCCGGTCTACGGGATGCTGACCGGGCAGTTGGCGGTGGCGCTGCTTGGCGATCTCAAATCCAAGCCCAAGCGCCGCTAAAGCGCCACAGTTATCCTAGCATTGAGCGTAGCGTGAAAGCGGACGAGACAAGTCTCGTCCCTACATTACCGTGATGATATTTCAGATGAGGTTAGCTGTTTCCCTCGAACAGACGGATCAATTTGAGCGCGACCTGAAGATTCGTC
>DASZXN010000262.1:0-9053 GCA_035545875.1 Phototrophicaceae bacterium | reverse complement strand
TCCAATGATAAGCTTAACGGCACTTTGGGCAGCACGCAACACTCCGACGCCATGCAGCGGCCCGGCGTAGACCTGCGCGTAATGATCGAATTTGAGATTGGCTTCGTCCAGCAGCGGGCGCTCGAAACCGCCGACGCTGCCGACGAAGGTCAGGTGAACTTCGTTCCTACTGTCGGGGCGTCGAGCGCTGAGTGCCTCGGCGACCGCTATTGCTGGATAGACGTGTCCACCGGTTCCCCCAGCCGCGATCATCATGCGCACCAGACTTTCTCCCCTCTGGCATGTTCTCAGTCGCCGTGACGCGCGCCACACTGAACAGCAGCCCTGTTCCCGCCAGTACCGAGATCAGCGACGAACCGCCGTAGCTGATGAACGGCAGCGCGACGCCGGTCGTCGGAATCAGGTCGATCATGACGGCGATGTTCATCATCGCTTTGGTGATGATCCACAGTGTAATGCCGGACGCCAGCATCGCGCCAAATGGATCGTGGGCTTTGCGGGCAATCTGCAAGCCGCGAATGACGAACAGCACGAACAGCGCGATCACAAAGGCCGCGCCGATAAACCCCAGTTCCTCGCCGATCACGGCGAAAATACTATCCGTATGCGGCGTCGGCAGAAAACCGAATTTCTGCGACCCCTGCCCCAGCCCAACGCCCGTCCAGCCGCCGTTCAGAAAGGCGATAATCGCCTGCTGCGCCTGATAGGTGGACTGCGACACATCGTTCAAGCCCGCGAGGAACGAACCGAGGCGGCCTTGCGCATAGCTGGTATGCTCGGAGACGACATAACCGCTGATGCCCATCGTCGCCAGCACCGCGCCCAGATGGATAACATTCGCTCCCGCGAGGAAGTACATCGTGCCTGCGACGATGAAGATCGTCACGGTGGTACTCAGGTCAGGCTGAAGCGCCACCAGACCGCCGATAATCGCAATGATCACGGCGAAGGGGATCAACCCCTGCGTGATGCTCCTGATTTTGGTCTTTTTAGAACTGAGCCACGCCGCCATATAGACAACCACCGCCAGTTCCGCCAGTTCGCCGGGCTGATACGAACCATTGATGAACGCACGGTTCGCGCCGAAGGTCTGATCACTGAACAGGAGCACAGCGATCAGCGTGGCGATGGTGATCAGCAGAAAGAGGACGACGAAGCGTTTCCAGACGCGGTAATTGATGAACGTTAGCAGAACAAAGAAGGTCAGACCAATTGCCAGATTGCGGACGTGCTGCATAAAGATGTAGGTCGCGCTGCCGTAATCGGTGTAGCTCCAGTCGAAGGTCGCGCTGTAGATCATCAGGCTGCCGATTGCCAGCAGCAGGCCGAGCAGGATCAGCAGCGGCAGGTCGATGTTGGCGAGCAGGTTGCGCCGCTTTGTAACGGGCTTGGCGACTTCGTTCGTGCTGGCGCTGTCGGACTGCTTGAAAATCCGTGTACGCCCTGTCGATGGAGGCGCTTCGGTTTCGACATCCACGTCCGTAAACTGGGGGATTGAATCCGCCATCACTACCCTTTCCGATAAAAACTCATTTGATCAAGCACCGCTCATGAGAGCAATGAGCGTGATGATGTCATCTATGTAGGGGCAGGTTTGAAACCCGCCCCTACGAAACAACGCTACGCCGATTTTCTTTCCAACATAATCAACTCATTGTAACCCGCTACAGCGCTTGCACAAGCTTACGAAAATGTTCGCCGCGTTCGACAAAATCAGTGTAGGCGTCGTAGCTCGTCCCACCCGGCGAGAGCAGCACCACGTCGCCCGGCTGCGCCAGCGACGCCGCCAGCGGTACAGCTTCATCGAGCGACTTAACGCAGGTGATCGGGTCTTCGCTGCCGCAGAGCAGCTTGACCAGCTTGACGATCCCATCGCCGAATTCGCCAAAGGCGATCATATGCCGCGATTTCGTCAGCGCCAGCGAGAGCATAATCTCCCAGGGCAGTTTTTTGTCGCGCCCGCCGAGCAGCAGAATCAACGGCTCGTCATAAGAGCGCAGCGCCGCCTGAACACGCTCCGGTGCAGTGGCGATGCTGTCGTTGACGTAGGTCACCCCGTTGACGACACGCACGGTTTCGAGCCGATGCTCGACGCCGCGAAACGCACGGATCGCCTCGGCCATTGCCTGTGGCTCGACGCCCGCCGCTCCGGTGATCGCGCAGGCCGCCAGCACGTTGAGGACGTTGTGATCGCCGCGCAGTTGAATGTCCTTGCGCTCGCAAATGACGTGCGGCTCGCCGTCGGGACTGGCGTCGCCCGCCAGAATCAGGCGCTCGCCCGCCAGAAACGCGCCATCACCGACCATCTCGCGCGCACTGAACCAGATCACATCCCCCGGCGCGATCTGCTCGAACTCACGAGCAACAGCGTCGTCACGACCAAGCACGGCGGCATCGCGCGCCTTCTGGTGGATGATGATGTGCGACTTGGCCTGCGCGTAGGCTTCCATCGTGCCGTGCCGATCCAGATGATTGGGCGTGATGTTCAGCACCGCGCCGACGTTCGGGCTGACGGTCATCAGTTCCAGTTGAAAGCTCGACAGCTCCATCACGACGCGATCCTGCGGGCTGATGATCGGCAGCACGTTGAGCAGCACGTCGCCAATATTGCCGCCGACCCATGTGCGATGCCCCGCCTTCTTGAAAATATTCCCAACCAGCGTGGTCGTGGTCGTCTTGCCCGCGCTCCCCGTGATGCCGATCACGGGTGCAGGGCAGCGCTCCATGAACAACTGCGCGTCGTTGGTCAGCGGCACGCCGTAGCGCAGCGCCAACTGAATAATCGGCAAATCGAGCGGCACGCCGCCCGATACGCAGATCAGATTCGCGCCTTCGAGCAGAATCTCCGGGTGGCCGCCGAGGATGAACTCGACGCCGGGATACTCGGCTGGATTGAGTTTCAGTTCTTCCGCCGTCTTGCCATCGTTGACGATCACGCGCGCGCCAATCGTCGGCAGCCAGCGCGCCAGCGCCTTGCCCTGCCGCGCAAACCCCAACACGACGACAGTTTTTCCCTGTAACGGATCAGACATGCAACAACCTCGATCTACTGCTGTGTAGGGGCGACGTGCGAACCTGCGGTTCACCTATGCCTCGCCCCTTCGGAATATACCTTAGAGGAGCGCTAACGCCACCCCGACCATCGCCGCCAGCAGACCGACCAGCCAGAAACGCTGGACAATCTGCGTTTCGCTCCAGCCGGATAGTTCAAAGTGGTGATGGATTGGCGTGCGCTTGAACAAGCGCTGCCCTTTGGTGGCTTTAAAGTAGCTGACCTGCAAAATCACACTGATCAATTCGGCCATTGGCACAATCGCGATGATCGGCAGCAGCAGCCATTGCCCGGTCATGATGGCAATTGTTCCGAGCATTCCGCCCAGCGCCATCGAACCGACATCGCCCATGAATAACTGCGCGGGATGCGCGTTGAACCACAGAAAGGCGAAGCACGCCCCAACGACGATAAAGCACAACTGCACGAGAAAGATTTGCCCCTGCAAATAGGCGATCACGCCATAGGCGGCGTAAGCGCTGGCGCTGATGATCCCCGCCAGCCCATCAAGGCCGTCCGTGAAATTGACGGCGTTCGCCATACCGATGATGCAGATCATCATCAGGGGAATGAACAGGATCGGCGTAATCGGAATCACGGCACCGACCAACGGCAGCACGACCTCGTTGGCGAACTGAAAACCGCCATCCTTGCTGTACAGCGAGAACACCAGCGCGACCGCTCCGGCCAGCACGATTTGCAGCAGCATTTTCGCGCGCCCGGTCATCCCTTCGCCGAAGCGCTCATCCCCCTGTGACCGTCGAACGCCCATCCAGTCATCGACCGCGCCGATAGCCCCAAAGCTGACCATGACGAACAGTGGCAGCAAAACACTCGGCCCGGTGAAGGCGTTAGCGTCTGGACGGAGGATGCTGGCGACGTTCAGCGCGAGCGTGATGATAATCACGGGCAGCACGATCAGGATACCGCCCATCGTCGGCGTTCCTGCTTTTTTCCCCTGCATATCTTGAATTTCTCGGCGGATATTCTTGCCGATACGCAGGCGGCGCAGAATTTCGACCAGCGGCCCGCCCCAGATCACGCCGAGAATAAACGACACCGCGCCGACAGTCAGCGATAAGGGAAGCCCTGCATCCATAAATTCCTGCTTTCGCTCAGAAATGTAGGGGGGACGGCGCGCCGTGCCCCTACGCAGATGTCCAATTTATATCTATCGGTTAATCTGGCTAACCGAGCCGCCCTGCTGCGCCAACTGCTGGCGCACATTGTCGGTCGGGATTTCCAACATGATCGCCAACCGCTGGGCGAGCTTGGCGAAGGCTGGAGCCGCCGTTTCCGATCCCCAATACTGCTTCGGGCGATCCAGCTTGACCAGAATGATCACCTGCGGATCGTCCGCCGGGAAGAAGCCGATGAACGAAGCAATCGACGCGCCGTCCTCGTAGCCAATCGGCGTGGCGATCTGCGCCGTGCCCGTCTTGCCCGCAATCGTGTAGCCGGGCACCGACGCCTGACCGTCAAGGCCATCGTTGACGACCGAGACCATCATGTCGGTGACTTCTTTGGCCGTCTGCGCCGAGATTGGGCGACCGAGATTGGCCGGATGCGCCGGAATGACCTGATCACCATCGACGATCTCATAGACGACGTGCGGCTGCATCATCAGGCCGCCATTGGCAATCGCCGAAGCCGCCGTGATCATTTGCAGCGGCGTCACCGCCACGCCCTGCCCGAAGGCCTGCGTCGCAAATTGACCTTCGCTCCAGTTTTCATCGCCGGGCGCGGCCATCTGACCGGGCTGCTCACCTTCCAGATCGATCCCGGTCAGGCGACCGATGCCGAACTTATCCATTTCGGTGTAGAAGCTGGTCGGCCCCATCTTGAGCGCAATCGTCGCCGCGCCGATGTTGAGCGAATCGACCAAGACCTGTGTCGCATCGACGACCCCATGCGCCGCGCGATCCCAGTTGTAGATTTTGACGCCGCCGACTTGCAGCAAGCCCTGATCGTTGTAGGTGAAATCCGGCGTGATCGCGCCCGTATCGAGCGCCGCCGCCATCGTCAGAATCTTGAAGATCGACCCCGGCTCGAACTGTGTGCTGATCGCCGGGTTCGTCAGTTGATCCGGGTCTTGCACGTTGAAATAGGTGTTGGGATCAAAGCCGGGTGAGGTTGCCATCGCCAGAATCTCGCCGGTGCGTGGGTTCTCGACGATGATTGTGCCGCCGTCCGCGCCGTAGGTTTTCATGTCGTCGGCCAGTTCGCTCTCGGCCTCGTACTGAACGTCACGGTCAATCGTCAGCACCACGTCGTCGCCGCGATCCTGCTGCCAGTCGGTCAGCGGTACGATGAAGGGAATGTTACTCACGCTGTCCTGATAAACGCGCCCGGACAGTTGATCATTGTAATGTCCCTCGACGCCGTAATACCCCTTCAAATCGCCGCCGACGAAGCCGAGGATTTGCCCGGCGACCGGCCCCTGCGGATAGCTGCGCTTGGGCACCGAGTCCATCGTGATTTCCGGCAGATCCAACTGGCGCACTTTCTGCGCAAGATCAGCACTGACGCTCGGCGCGATCAGCACCCACGATTGATCGCTGGTCAGCGCATTATAGATGTCGAGTTCGTTGACGCCGAGGATGGTCGAAAGCTCGGTCGCGGTGGTACGGGCGTCGGCAACGAGGTTCGGGCTGGCACCGATGCGATATTCGAGCGTATTGACGGCCAGCGCTTCGCCGTGACGATCATAGATGTTGCCGCGCGCACCCGCGAGGCTCAGGGTGCGGGTATAACCGCTGTCGCGCAGGTCGTCCAGATAAGTCGCAGTCTTGGGATCGAGCGGGAACTGGAACATCAGCAGACGACCAAGCAGCACCACGCTGGCAATCACCAGACCGGCGATGACAATCGGCAAGCGCCGCCGAAAGACTTCCTGCTGGGGGTAGGTGGCGGTCTGCATTAGTGCGTCTCCTGAAAACTCTGGAGCTGATGCTGAAGCGAGTCGATCTGCTGCTGCACCCAGCCGACGAACGATTCGTCATAGACGGGGACAGGCTGCGGTTTGGCCTGCACCGGGATCATCGACGCCTGTGGATTCGGGTTGTAGCCGTTCACGACCAGATATTCGATGTCATCGACAGTCGCCTGGACGAAACCGAGTTCCTGAGCGCGCGCCTGCAAGCGCGGCATACTCTGCAAGCTGGCGATCTCGGCGCTCAACTGCTCATTTTCCTGTTCGAGATCGTCGCGCTCGGTGATCAGCGTTTCAAGCTGGCGACCCAGTTCCGACGACGACGACGACTGCGACAGGTAGAGCGCGCCCATGATGATCGCTACGAACAGCGCCAGCACACCCAGCGCGAGCACCTGTCGCTGCGGTCGCCACTGGGATCGATCAAGCGTATGTTGAATCCACTGGCTCATACGTCCAATTTCTCCACCACTCGTAACTTGGCGCTGCGGCTGCGCGGGTTCTGCGCGATTTCGTCCTCGTCCGCCGTGATTGGCTTGCGGTTAATCAGGCGCACGCTGGCGTGATGCCCACACACGCAGACAGGGATTTCCGGTGGGCAGATACAGTCGGTGCTTGCCAGCCGAAACGCATCCTTGACGATCCGATCTTCAAGGCTGTGAAAGCTGATCACAGCGAGGCGTCCGCCCGGCTTGAGCAGATCAATGGCCTGCGGGAGTGCCTGCTCGACCGCGCTCAGTTCATCGTTGACGGCGATGCGCAGCGCCTGAAAGACGCGCGTCGCCGGATGAATTTTCTGATCGTGATGGTGAGGCGCGGCTTTGGCGACGACATCCGCCAGTTCGCGCGTAGTCGTGTAAGGTCGCTGCTTGACGACTGCCCGCGCGATTCGACGGCTGTCGTGTTCCTCACCGTACTGGAAAAACACGTCCGCCAGTTCACGCTCATCCAGCGTGTTGACGAGATCGGCGGCGTTCGGTCGCGCATCATCGGGATCGAAACGCATGTCGAGCGGGCCATCACTGCGGAAAGCAAAGCCTCGTTCGGGCGTATCCAACTGCATCGAAGAAACACCGAGATCGAGGAGAATCGCGCCGACACTCGGCCAGCCGAGCCGCTGAGATTCTTCGCGCATCTGCACGTAGCTCGCATGGACGATGTGGACGCGCTCCCCATAAGCGCCCAGGTTCGCCCGCGCGATCCCCAGTGCCATCGGGTCGGTGTCCAGCCCCAGCACCTCGTCAACGCCCTGATCGAGCAGCGCCGCCGTGTGCCCACCCGCACCGAGCGTTCCATCGACCGCTCGCTCAACCGTGTGATCGGGCGGCAGCAGATTCTCTAGCACGGCATCACGTAAGACGGGGATGTGCATCGCTCACCTAAATTCGGGTCTTTGAGGCGATTATAGCACAGTATCCCGCAGCGAATCCCACAGCGGCGACGATTCTCCGGTTAAGGGATATGCGGGTAGATCGTGAGGTTGAGCGCCGTCGCCAGCGCCACCATGAGCGGAGCGATCAGCAGCGCGGGCAGGAAATTGGCGATGCGTGGCTTCTTCAGGTCAAGCAGAATCAGCGCCAGCCCGATTAAGAGAATGCCACCGACCGCCGTCATCTCGTTGATCATTGGCGCAGACATGAAATTGCCCAGCAGCAGTCCTGCCAGCGCAAACCCGCCCTGAACGATCAACACGGCGAGGCTGCTGAAGGCCACGCCGACGCCGAGACTCGACGCGAAGGCAATCGACGTGAACAGGTCAAGCACGCTCTTGATTGCTAACTGCTGGAAGCCAATCGCCAGCCCCATCCCATCCTGAATCGAACCGGCGAAGGCCAGCGGCCCAATGCAAAAGACGAGGCTGGCCGTCACGAAGCCATTGATGAAGCGCCCGCGCTGGTCATCAGCCTGAGCGTCCGGCGCTTTCCCACCAATTCGCGCTTGCAGCCACGCGCCCAGGCGTTCCAGCGCCAGATCGATGTGCAGCAGTTCGCCGATAATCACGCCGATAATCAGGCTAATCAAAGGGATAATCACATTGCCGCTGTGTCCGGCGTTGCTGATCCCGATAAACACAGTGACCAGACCAATCGCGGTGATGACTGACTGCTGAATGCGTTGCGGCAGGCGGTTACCAATCAGCAGTCCAAACGCGCTGCCAATCACAACGGCAATGGTATTGAGGAGTGTGCCGCCCAAAGGGTCTGCTCCGTGAGGATGCGCAGGATCAACCTCGCGGATTGTAACGAAAACGCGACCTCTCGTCATACAGGCCGCGTTTTGACGGTACTTAGCTGGTGATGATGGGCAGGCTAATCGTAAGCTGTGTGCCTTTATCGACAATCGAGAGGATGTCGAGGGTGCCGCCATGCACCTCAATGATCCGCTGCGCCAGCGCCAGGCCCATACCCATGCCCTGCTGCTCGTGTGACTCGCGGTCAAGCTGGCTGAACGCGCGCAGCGCCTCGGCCAACCGCTCTTCAGGGATACCGGGGCCTTGATCGACAATGCGGATGAAAACGCTGCCGCCGGAGCGCCACTGTTCGATACCGACGACGCCGTTTTCAGGCGAGAAAGTCAAGGCATTGGCGATCAGTTCGGCGAGCGCCTGCTTGAGCGAGGGCGGATTGCACATCACCACCGACTCGCGTTCGTGATCTACAAGCTGTACGGTCACATTGGGCTGCTGCTGATAGGCGAAGCGCCGCGCCAGATTGTTGGCCGCGATCAGCATCTCCCACATGCGCATCGGCATTCCTTCACGCACGATAATCTCATGCGTCAGCATCTGCGCTTCAAGCTGCGTGATAAAGACCAACTGCTCGACGCGATGACTCAGGCGTTTGCTCCCCGCGCTGATCGAATCGAGCATTTCTTCAAGTTCGCTGGACGACAACTGCCCAAGCTGGCGCGAGATAATATCGACGACCGTATTGATCGAGATCAGCGGCGTGCGCAGTTCGTGCGTGACCATGCGCGTCAACTGCCGCTTGACGTTCTCAATCTTCTGCTCGGAATGCAGGGCAATCTGGCTTTGCCGCTGCAAGCGCGTATTGATCGCCGTCAGCAGTT
>DASZXN010000261.1:0-18529 GCA_035545875.1 Phototrophicaceae bacterium | reverse complement strand
CCCTGCGGCGATTTGACGAAGGTGAGGCCGTTGGGGAAGTAAATCTTCATGAAGTAGTCCCAAACTTCGTTGGGCGCGCAGTCGCAGTTCGGGTCGATCAGAAGCACGTCACCCGGCTGGATATTCTGCTGCAAGAGGGTGAAGCTGTAGTCGAAATCGGTATAGGCGAAGTATTGCAGATCGTTGCTGGGGAAGGGGATGAGCGCGACGAACGTGATGACGAGCGCGGCGGCGATCTGCAAGGCGCGGCGGGGCAGGAGCGCGAGGCCGAGGCCGATCCAGAAGATCAGCCCGGTCAGCGTCCACCACATATAGCGCGAGTCCTGAAACAGCCCCAGGCGCTGATTGAACAGATAGACAGCCAGCGGGCCAGCCAGCCAGACGAGAAAGGTGACAGCTTCGCCGCGTTTGGCGCGACGCGCGAGCAGGAGCGCACCGGCAATCAGGAACAGAACGAGCCAGATGAGGAAGGCCGGATAGGTGAACGTTCCGTAGACCTGCGCCAGCGCCTGCGGCAGCGGCGGCAGCTTGACTTGTCCGCTGCCCGTCGTGGGGTTGGAGAATTCAGTCGCGTTGGCAAAGACAGTATAGACGGCGGCGATGGCGACGATGCCGCCGGGAAGCCACCAGCGCCAGATCGCGCGGCCATACCTGAACAGGGTCAGCAGGCCGAGCAGCGGGAAAACGAAGGCGGCGGTGTAGTGGAAAAACCAGAGCGCGAGGCAGCAGGCCGTCAGCGCGAGCGCGCGCCAGAGCGAAGGACGCTCGAAATAGCGCAGGGTCAGCCAGATTGCCAGCGAGGTCAGCGCCAGTAGAAAGGTATAGGCGCGGACGATCAGGCCGAGTATGATCACGAAGCCGAGCGCGGCATAGACGAGGGTCGTGAAAAGACCTGCACGCTCACCACCAAGCCGACGGGCAGCGCGATAGGTGAAGGCCGCGCCGAGCATCGAGACGAGCAGCGACGAGACGCGCAGCACGACTGGCTCAATCCCGGCATAGTCTTTCCATGCCCCGACGAACAGGAAGTAGAGCGGCGGCCAGTCGGGAGGCGTCCAGCGGATAATGTCACTGGCGCTGCCGAAGGTCTGCCAGATTGACCAGACCTCATCCCAGTTCATGGTTAAGCTGGTGATGTGGATGATGCGGCTGGCGGCGACGACCAGCAGAACAGCGGTGATCGCTGCCAGAGACGCCGATTGGCGCGAGAGCGGCAGGCGTTCGGATGGAGAATTAAACAAAGAAACCTCGCCCGTAAGTCAGCGCTTCAAGGCTACAACCGCGTCCTGAGCATGTCAAGGCAGGAGGGGTAGGGCAAACGCCTCAAAATCAGATGGAAAGTCACAAAGGGTCACGAGGAATCGTAGGGACGGCATTGATGCTGTCCGCTATGCCGGACGCGATTTATCGCGTCCCGACAAAATCCGTATCGCCTTTCATGACCCGAACATAGATTTGATGCGTTCGCCCTGGCAGGAGGGGTTGCTCAATCGTAAAAATATTTTTGAGCCATTGGGACACAAATTCCTCAATAATCTGGATGGTCAGGATTGTCTAGCGCGAATGTGCTTCCTGCGCCATACTGATTAGTGAAAGTTGTTGCTAAGTTCAGACCAGTACGCTAAAATTCTTCCGCGTCCACAGTTCTGAAAATTGGAAAGTTCGGTCGCAGAACAACCGATAGTATTCGATCAGTGTCGAGCAGGCGAGAGACACTGGAAAGTCTGATTGTGAATAGGTCAGTCCACGTCGGTTTTGTGGCAACCCTGTCTGGAAGGTGGCAATTCCAATGAGTGTGGTCAACGAATGGGCTTTTGTAGGCGTATTCATGGCGATTGCCTGGGTTCTTCCAGCCGCGCCCTTGCTGATCTCGTGGCTGGTGCGCCCGCGTAAAGCCAACGCGATCAAGATGGAAACGTATGAGTGCGGCGTCGAAACCGTCGGCGATACCTGGGTACAGTTCAAGGTGCAGTATTACATCTATGGGCTGGTGTTTCTGGTCTTCGACGTGGAACTGATCTTCCTGTTCCCCTGGGCGCTGGCCTATAGCCAGTTGGATTTCTTCGCCTTTGGCGCTGGACTGCTGTTTATCTTCCTGCTGACTGACGCGCTGATCTATGCCTGGCGCAAAAACGCGCTGGAATGGGCATAAGGAGTTCGTTTCATGCAATCAACCTGTGTCGATGTTATTGAAACGCTAGCGCCCTGTCTGGCGACAGGCGGGATGGATCCGGGGCTTGCCCAGTTCATTTCCATTCTGATCGGCGTGGTGCTGGTGACGCTGTTCCCGCTGGTGCTGGTCATCCTGTTGATCTGGCTGGAGCGCAAGATCGCCGCTCGCGTGCAGGATCGCATCGGCCCGAACCGCGTTGGCCCGTTCGGTTTGTTCCAGAACCTCGCTGATGCGGTCAAACTGATCATCAAGGAAGACATCACGCCCGCAGGCGCGGATCGCCTGATTTACAACGTCGCGCCGATTACCGCCGTGCTTTCGACGACCCTGATCTGGGCTGTTGTCCCGTTTAGCCCGATTCACATTGGCGTTGACCTGAGCATTGGCGTGCTGTACTTCGTTGCCATCGGCTCGTTTGGCACGCTCTCGGTGATTATGGCGGGCTGGTCGAGCAACAACAAGTACGCGCTGCTCGGATCGTTTCGCGCGGTCGCGGCGCTGGTCAGCTACGAAGTACCGACGGTGCTCGCGCTGCTGATCCCGGTGCTGCTGACCGGAAGCATGGGCATGGAAGCGATTGTTCGCGCGCAGATTGGCATGTGGTTCATCGTCCCGGCACTCGTCTCGGCGATCATCTTCTACGTCGCCAACCTCGCGGAAACCGGGCGCGCGCCTTTTGACCTGATCGAAGCCGAGTCCGAGATTGTCGCGGGCTACAACATCGAATATTCCGGTATGAAGTTCGGCCTGTTCATGGCGAACGAGTTCATGCACGCTTTTACCGCCAACCTGCTGTTCGCCGTGATTTTCCTCGGCGGCTGGTCTGGCCCGCTGGCCGAGCAAATTCCGTTCCTCGGCTTCATCTGGCTGATGGTCAAGACGTTCCTGCTGTACATCCCCTCGCTGATTCTGCGCGCGACCATTCCGCGCGTGCGCATCGACCAGATGATGAGCTTCAACTGGAAATTCCTTGTACCGATTTCGATTGTCAACGTGCTGGTGACTGCCTTCCTGCTGCAAGTCGTGAAGGCGCTCGGTTGGATGCCCGCGCCAGACAACTACGACTTCCTCGCGCACGTGCCGGAGGCGCTGGTGCTGCTGATCGGCAATCTGCTGCTGATCGCTGGAGTGCTGACGATGCTGCGCAACGCGGGTCGCCGTGAGCGGGAAGCGACGGAAGCGTCTGAAGGCGAAGCCGGACGCGAAGCCGACCACGCCATCGTCGTGGCGCACTAAGGAGATTGGGAATGCTGCAACTGAACGTCCAGACGATTGCTTTCTTCATCTTCGCCATCTTTGCGCTGGGCGGCGCGCTGGGTGTCGTCACCAGCCGCAACCTGATTCACGGCGCGCTGTACCTGATCGTCAGCTTGTTCGGCGGCGCGGGCTTTTTCGTGCTGTTGAGCGCGCCGTTCATCGCGGTGGTGCAGGTGCTGGTCTACATCGGCGCGATTGCCATTCTGATCATCTTCGCGGTCATGCTCACGCGCAGCATGACCGGGATGCGCGAACTGTTCAACAGTCAATGGTGGGTGAGCGCCCTCGTGGGCGTTCTTTTATTCATTCTGCTGGCGGTCGCGGTGATTTTCCCCATGTGGGGCAACAGCGGCTCTGAAGGCAGCCAGCCGAAAAGCGATCAGGTAGCGACGACGCAGGATTTGGGCGTGGCGCTGGTCGATGGCAACCAGTACGTGCTGCCATTCGAAGTCGCATCGCTGCTGCTGACGGGTGCGATGATCGGCGCGATTGTGATTGCGCGGGATACGACGGAAGATTAAGTGCAGTAATGAGTAATGAGTAATGAGTAATGAGAAAAAGCCAACACGGATTTCCCAAACTCATCACTCGTCACTCATCACTCATCACTGAGGGGTGAATATGGTTCCTTTATATATGTACCTGCTGGTCGCCGCTGGCATGTTCTGTATCGGGGTTTACGGCGTGCTGGCACGGCGCAACGCGGTCGCTATTCTGATGAGCGTCGAACTGATGCTCAGCGCTGTAAACATCAACCTGATCGCCTTCTGGCGCTACGGCGCGCCCACGCTAATCGCGGGGCAGGTGTTCGCGGCGTTCGTGTTTGTGATTGCGGCGGCGGAAGCATCGGTCGGGCTGGCGATTATCATCTCGATTTATCGCACGCGGCGCTCGGTGACGGTTGAGGATGTAAATCTGCTCAAGGGGTAGTGGAAAACGCAACGTAGGGGCGACCTAGCAGGTCGCCCCTACACGAATAGATGCGATTTTCGCTCGAACAAGGAATAAATCGATGGATTGGAACTCATTCATTAGCAACGGGAATTTTCTCCCCTGGCTGATCCCGGTGGGGCCGCTGCTCGCCTTCCTGATCATCACGCTGCTGACGAACCGCAGCAAGTGGATTCCGGCGACGAGCGAGGAATACGGCGGCAGCCATCCCGATTACGGCGGAATGCTGGTTCCGGTCGTCACGGACACCAGTCGCGTCGTGAGCGTGGTGGTCGGGCTGATCGGCATCCTGTTCGCCTGGATTGTCAGCCTGATCGTCGTCGCGCACGCCTTCGCCATCGACCATCTCGGCGAGAACGTGATCGCCAGTTCGGGCACGTGGTTCGATACCGGCGTAACGGCCTTCAAAATGGGCATTCTGGTTGACCCGCTCACGACCATCATGCTGATCATGGTGCCGCTGGCCTGCACCTGCATCTTCATTTACTCGGTCGGTTACATGGCGCACGACCCACGTCAATCGCGCTTTTTCAGCCTGATCGCGCTGTTCGCGGGCGCGATGCTGACGCTGGTGGTCGCAGACAACCTGCTGCTGCTGTTCGTCGGTTGGGAAGTCATGGGTTTGTGCTCGTATATGCTGATCGGCTTCTGGTTCGAGAAGGAGAGCGCCTACAAAGCGGCGATCAAAGCCTTCACGACCACGCGCGTCGCCGACGTGATCATGCTGCTCGGTATCGCGTATTTGTACGCGAGTACAGGAACCCTGAGCTTCCGTGACATCCTGCACAACCAGGCCACGCTGACGGCGCTGGCGCATTCGCCGGCAATTCTGTTCGGCGGTTTGGGCTGGAGCGCGGCTTCGCTGATCGGCATCTTCCTCGTCGTCGGTACGATTGGTAAATCGGCGCAGTTCCCGCTGCACGTTTGGCTGCCGGACGCGATGGAAGGCCCAACGCCTGTCAGCGCGATGATCCACGCCGCCGCGATGGTTTCGGCAGGCGTCTACATGATTATCCGCATGTACCCGCTGCTCTCGGCGGGTGGCGATCCCGGCGCTGGCATCCTCTCGCCGCCGATGGTTTTGATGTCGGTGGTGGGCGCGTTCACGGCGTTGTTCGCGGCGACCATCGCGGTCGCGCAGAATGACATCAAGAAGGTGCTGGCGTACTCGACGATTTCGCAGCTTGGCTTCATGGTGTCGGCGTTAGGGATCGGCGCGTATATCGCTGCCGCCTTCCATCTGATCACCCACGCCTTCTTCAAGGCGCTGCTGTTCATGGCTTCCGGTTCGGTCATTCACGGCATGGAACACGGTGAGCATCACGTTCACGAGCATCATGCGCACGCACATGGTCACGACGAACTCGCCGCAGCCCATGACCAACATCCGGCAATGAGCGAAGCGCACGTCGAAGCAGTCGAGGCGGTCACAGGCGAAGAACCCGCCGCCGCGATTGGCGACGAATCGGGCGAAGGCCATCCGGCGGAGCCAACGGCGCACGTCGAGCCGCACGCGGAACAGCCGACCAAAGTTGGGCCGGTGTTCGATCCGCAGGATATGTTCAACATGGGCGGTCTGCGCAAGACCATGCCCGTGACCTTCTATACTTTCCTGCTCGGCGGCCTCTCGCTGGCGGGCTTCCCGCTCATCACGGCGGGTTTCTGGTCAAAAGACGAAATTCTCGGTGATGCCTGGCACGGGACGCTGCTGGGCTTTGGCGCTTCAGCCCTCGTGTTCATCTTCCTCGCGGTCGCCGCGTTCCTGACCGCCTTCTACACGATGCGTCAGATTGGGTTGACCTTCTGGGGTGACGCGCGCACGGAAGAAGCGAAGCACGCCAGCCTCGGCAAAGGCATCGTCGCGGTGACGATGACTCTCCCGCTGATTATTCTGGCGTTCTTCGCGGTGGTCGCCGGGTTTGTCGGCGTCAGTCCGCAGTTCCCCATCCTCGGCTCAATCTTCTCGTCGGGCGGCTTCAGCCCATTCGAGCATTTCGTCGGCGCAACCCTGCTGACCGAGCCGGAAGCCGTACCGTTCAACGTTTTCCCGGTGCTGGTCTCGTTCGCGGTCTCGCTCGGCGGCCTGTACGCGGGCTACCTGCTCTACTGGCGCAAGCCGCTGGTCGCGGGCGAAGTTGATCCGATGGTCAATATGCTCGGCCCGGTTTATCCGATCCTCAAGAACAAATACTACGTGGACGAACTCTACATTCGTGTGTTCGTCAAGCCGTCGCAGTGGTTCGCGGCGAACGTTGCCTATCAGTTCATCGATAAGGGCATTATCGACGGCTTCCTGAGCCTGATCGCACGGGTGTTCACGTGGATCGGCGACCTGCTCAAGAACCTGAACCTGTGGTTGATCGACGGGGTGGGCGATGGCGTGCCGGAAGCGATTGGCAAATTCGGCGGCTGGATTCGCTGGCTGCAATCGGGCGAGATTCAACAGTACATGCTGTACGTCGCCATCGCAGCGCTCGTAATCGGGATTATCTTCGCCCTGACGACGGGCGTTCTCCATGCAGCCCCATAAAGGAGGGAGTTCGCTGGCATGACAATTTTCGGAACGATTGACGTTCTTTCCTTTCTGGTGTTTGCGCCTGCGATTGGCGCGCTGATCGTGCTGCTGCTGCCGCAGAACAAGTGGCTGGCGCGCTGGGTCGCGCTGGCGTTCGCGGCGATCCTGTGCGGGGTGAGCGTGGCGGTATTCTTCGCCTACAATCATGCCGTGCCCGACTACCAGTTCGTGATTCAGACCAAGTGGTTCGACTTGCTCGGCTCGTCGTGGCACATCGGCATCGACGGCATTAGCGCGACGATGATCCTGCTGACGGGCTTGCTGACGCCGCTGGCAGTGCTGGTGAGCTTCGAGGTCGAAGATCGCGTCAACGCGCACATGGCGCTGATCCTGTTCTTCGCCACCGGTCTGTTCGGCGTGTTCGTGGCAATGGACTTGATGGTTTTCTTCCTGTTCTACGAACTCTCGCTGGTGCCGATGTACTTCATCATCGACCAGTGGGGCGGCCCGAACCGCAAGTACGCTTCGACCAAGTTCTTCATCTATTCGATGGGCGGCTCGCTGGGGATGCTGCTGGCGACCCAGTTGATCGGCTTCACGGCGCACACTTTCGACATTCAGCAGTTGACGACGATTTGGCCGGCTTTCAACGGCGCGAACGGCACCTTCCTCGGTATTCCGATTGAGACGGTCAAGGGGCTGGCGTTCGCGGGCTTCTTCGTCGCTTTCTGTATCAAAGTCCCGGTCTGGCCGTTCCATACCTGGCTGCCGGACGCGCACTCGGAAGCGCCGACCGCCGGGTCGATGCTGCTGGCGGGCGTGATGCTCAAGCTGGGCGCGTATGGCTTCCTGCGACTGGTCATCCCGTTGTTCCCGGACGTGTGGATCAGCCAGATCAGCATCTTCGGCTTGAGTATCAGCGTGGCCGGATTGTTCGCGGTGCTGGCGGTGCTTGGCATCGTCCTCGGCGCGTTCGCGGCCTTCGGTCAAACCGACATCAAGCGGTTAGTCGCTTATAGCTCGGTCAATCATATGGGCTTCGTCGCGCTCGGCCTCGCAGTCGCAGCGCTGGCCTACGCGCAGAGCTATTTCAAGGTCGCGGGGATTGACCCGCAGACGGCGATCCTCGCCATGAACGGCGCGGTCTTCCAGATGTTCAATCACGGCCTTAGTTCGGCAGGCATGTTCCTGCTCGCGGGAGCCGTTTATCACAAGACGCACACCCGTGATATGACGCAGTACGGCGGGTTCTGGGTCAAAGCGCCGATTTACGGCGGCATCTTCATCTTCACGAGCATGGCGAGCCTCGGCTTGCCGGGCTTGAACGGCTTCGTCAGCGAGTTTCTGGTCGTGCGCGGCGCGTGGCCGGTCTTTACGGTACTCACGTTGATCGCCATGATCGGCTTGCTGTTTACGGGCGGCTACATCCTGAAGGGCATCCGCGCGGTTCTGCACGGGCCGTTCAACATGCACTGGCGCGACTACCATCTGGAGATCGACCTGCGCGAGTTCGTCGCCATCGCGCCGCTGATGGTGTTGATGCTGGTGACCGGGCTGGCGCCAAACTGGATTTTGTCGGTGATCAACGCTTCCGTGACGCGAATCTTCGGCGGCTGAGGACGGATAGACTATGACCTTTAACTTTCCCGTTTTGAGCATGATCATCTTCGTGCCGATTATCGCGGCGGTGATCATCCTCTTCATCCCCAAAGAGATGAAAGACCTGGTGCGCGGCATCGCGTTCGCGGCAGCGGCGACGATTTTGGTGCTGGGGCTGTTCGTCTTCCTGACCTACAACTCGCAGGTGGACGCGCTGGCGAACCATCAGGCGACGGTGCTTCAGGGAGCAAAACAAGACCTCAGTACCTACGAATTGACGGACGCTCAGGCACAAGACGGCGCGAAATCCGCGTCCGCCAACGTCTGCGCGAACACCAGCAGCGATACCACGACGACTGCCTCGACGACTACCGTGACAAGCACATCCGCAGGTTCGACGACGGCGACGGCGCTGTTCGAGTGCGGCATGGTCTACAAGGAAAACTACTCGTGGCTGCCGAGCCTCGGCATCAGCTACAGCCTCGGCGTCGATGGCCTGAGCGCACCGATGCTGCTGCTGACGGGCCTCGTCGCGGTGGCAGGCGTGCTGATCTCGTGGAAGATTGAAGACCGCACGCGCGAATTCATGGCCTTCTTCATGCTGCTGGTCGCAGGCGTGCTGGGCGTGTTCGTCGCTACCGACCTGTTCGTGCTGTTCTTCTTCTACGAGTTCGCTATCTTTCCCATGTACCTGCTCATTGCCACGTGGGGCTGGGTGCAGACCCGCGAATACGCGGCGATGAAGCTGACGCTCTACATTCTGATCGGCTCGGTGATCGCGCTGGTCGGCGTGATTGCGATGGTGATCACGGCGAGCAACTTCTTCAGCAGCGGCGCGGGCGCGCAGGTGTTCGCGGCGGCGAAAGCCTCTGGCATCCTGAGCAGCGACGCACAGCCGTTCAGCTTTAGTATGACGCAGTTGACACTCGCGGCGGAAAACGGCGCGTTCAACGTGCTCGGCTACGCGGGCGTTTCAACGCTGACCTTCGCCAAGCTGTGGTTCCCGTTCATCTTCCTCGGCTTCGCGGTGCTGGCAGGTATCTTCCCGTTCCACAACTGGTCGCCGGATGGTCACGTGGCCGCGCCGACCGCCGTCTCGATGATCCACGCGGGCGTGCTGATGAAGCTCGGCGCGTATGCAGCGCTGCGCGTCGGTGTGCAACTGCTGCCGCAGGGCGCGACAACCCATCTGCCCTGGATTGTCTTTTTAGCGCTGGTCAACGTGGTTTACGGCGCGTTCATCGCCTTCCGCCAGCGCGATTTCAAGTACGTCATCGGCTTCTCGTCGGTCAGCCACATGGGATTGGTCAGCATGGGTTGGGCGACCATGAACATCATCGGCATGACGGGCGCGGGCTTGCAAATGTTCAGTCACGGCGCGATGACAGCACTGTTCTTCGGCTGCGTCGGTATGGTCTATGACCGGACGCACACCCGCGATATTCCGAGCCTCGGCGGGTTCATCAAAGTGATGCCCTGGGTCGGGGCGGCCTTCATCTTGGGCGGCTTAACGAGTATGGGTATGCCGGGCTTAAGCGGCTTCATCGCGGAGTTCCCGATCTTTAGCGGCATGTGGCGAGCATCGCAGGCGGTCACGCTCAACATCGGCGCGCTGCATCTCGTCAACTACTACTCCGTGATCGTGGTGATAGCGGCGCTTGGCATCATCATCACGGCGGCTTACGTGCTCAGGGTCACGGGGCAGGTGTTCTTTGGCGAGTTCAACCGCAGCCTGTTCCCGGATATAGGCGACATCACCGTGCGCGAGCGCTTCATCCTGATCCTGCTGGGCGCGCCGCTGATTATCTTAGGCGTCTATCCCGCGATCATGGCTCCGATGCTCGAAACGGGCATAAGACCCGTGCTCGCGCTTCTAGGAGGGGCGTAAATGACGTTTAACTTCCTGCAAAGCCTGCCGTCGATCATCCCGGAAATCGGCCTGACGGTCATGGCAATCATCGTGCTGGCGCTCGACCTGTACCTGCCGGAGAGCCAGCGGCGCGTGATCGCCATCGTCACCGGGGCGGGGCTGGTGCTGACCGCGCTGATCTATTTCCTCGTGTTCGGGCCGAGCCTGCATCCCGAAACGGCGGGACTGTTCTGGGGCGGCACGATCAAGCACGATGCCCTGTCCGAAATTTTCATGGTGATGGTGCTGCTGGCGGGCGGCATCACCGCCTTCCTGACGATTGACGTGCAGGGGCTAGGGACGCGCGGTGAGTTCTATCTGGTGGTGATCGTCTCCTCGCTGGGTGCGTGCCTGATGAGCAGCGCCGCCGACCTGATCATGGTCTTTCTGGCGCTGGAAACGACGACGATTCCGCTCTATGTCCTTGCGGCCTTCAATCGCGGCGACGGGCGCTCGTCCGAAAGTGGTATGAAATATTTCCTGTTCGGCTCGTTCGCTTCGGCGATTCTGCTCTACGGTCTGAGCCTGCTCTACGGTTTCAGCGGACAGACGAACCTGTACGATCTCGCCAAGTTCTTCACGACGACGGCCTTTTCGACCAACGCCATTCCGGTGCTGATCGCCATTGCGCTGATCGTCGCAGGCTTTGGCTTCAAGATCAGCGCCGCGCCGTTCCATTTCTGGACGCCGGACGTGTACGAAGGCGCGCCGACCCCGGTGGTCGCCTTCCTGAGCGTTGCCAGCAAAGCCGCGAGCTTCGCGCTGCTGGTGCGCTTCTTCCTGGCGGTGTTCCCCGGCACGGTCGTGATCAACGGGCAGGAGATTCAATCGTTCTGGACGAGTCTGGCAGCGGCCTTAGCGGTCATTTCGATGACACTCGGCAACGTGGTCGCGCTGGCGCAGCGCAACATCAAGCGTCTGCTGGCCTATTCGTCGATTGCGCAGGCAGGCTACACGTTGATCGGCGTTGCGGCGCTGCAAACAGTCGCAGGTCAGCAGCAGGCGGTCGCGGCGATTGCCTTCTACATGTTCATGTACACGTTCACGAACCTGCTGGCCTTCGGCGTGATCATCCTGTTCACGGAAACCACAGGCAGCGAAACGATTGCCGATCTCGCGGGACTGAGCCGACGCAACCCAATGCTCGCGCTGGCGATGACGATTGCGCTGCTCTCGCTGGCGGGCGTGCCTCCGGCGGCAGGCTTCTTCGGCAAGTTCTTCCTGTTCCAGGCGGCGGTGCAGTCGAATCTGGTCTGGTTGGCGATCATCGGCGTGCTCAACTCGATTGTGGCGCTGTACTACTACCTCGTCGTGATCAAGGTCATGTACGTGGATCGCAGCGAGGACGAGGACAAGCCGATCAAGGTGTCACAGACCTATATCTGGGTGCTGGGTGCGACAGCGCTGGTCGTCGTGCTGCTGGGCACGTTCCTGGCGACGCCGATTTTCGAGTGGGCGACGCGCGGCGCGGCAGCGCTGTTCGGCAAGAGCGCGTAAGGTTGCCGCTTAAATTAGCTCAGGGCGGTTGGTTTGCAGTACAAACCAGTCGCCCTGATTTATGTCCGGGTTAGAATGAAGAAATTTCTTTTGCTTTTTCCAGACCGATTGTGATACAATTCTCAAATAAGCGTGGGTTTTGCTTTTGACAGTTGAATAACGGATCGGTATGATTGTGACGACAAGCACGAGTCGGCGCAAGGTTTTCCATCTATGAAGCCGGAAGGTAATCCGGTTCCCTTCTATCTGACGGCGGCGGGGGCTGCTGGCGAAGTTGGCTGCTTGATCACGCTGTCAGCGGGGGGGAGCGTTGTACTTGGTCTCTTGGTGGATCGCCTGTTAGGGACAAATCACCTATTCTTATTTCTGTTTCTGCTTGGAAGCATTCCGTTGAACTTGTGGCTGATCTACCGCTATACAGTCTACAAGAGCCGGCGTCTCCAGGCCGCATCAAAAAAGGAGGACACTGCAAGCGATGATTAACTGGAACGGTAAACGGCGCTGGGTCGCTCTGCTGCTGCTGATCGCCGGTTTCGTGGTCATGTTGACCATCCCACCGATCATCCCGGTGATTCAGCTTCCGGGCGAGAAGTATCCAGGCCCCGTCGATGCCTTCCGCGTCAGCAATTCGCTGGTCGGCTCGATCATTGTCTGGATTCTGCTGATTCTGCTGATGGTTTATGTGCGCCGGAAGATGCCGAAAAGCGGTGACGAGGTTCCACCGGGCGGCCTCTACAACATGTTCGAGATTCTCTATGAGGGGCTGTATGGTTTTGTCCACAACATTGTGGGCGAGCGCTGGATGCGCTACATCTTCTCGTTCTTCATGACGATCATGCTGATCGTCGTGCTCTCGAACTGGCTGGAACTGGTTCCCGGCGTGGACAGCGTTGGTTTCCTTGAACCGCGCGTCACGACCAATGCGCAGGGACAGGTTGAGTATGAGTCCGGCTACGAAACAACGGGCAGCGGCGTCTATATTCTGAATCCGAAGTGCCCTTGGATTAGCCCGGCAGAGGCCGCGACGCTGACGGACGCGCAGAAGACCTCGCGCGCCAACAACGGCTGCCTGACGGGTGTCAACGCGGTTGCTTCAACAACGACGACAACCGTCACGAACGGGGAAACGACGGTTCAGGCGACGCCTCAGGCGACGGTTGTCGCCGCTGAGACAGAAACGCCTGCCGGTGCGACGGCTGCCACGACCATCAATCCGACGCAAAATCAGGCGGAAGAAGCGGAAACCGCACCCGGTTCGACCAGTGTGCCCTGGGCAGTCCTGCCATTCGTGCGCGCCCCATCAACTGACCTGAACATGACCGCTTCGCTCGCATTGATCGCGGTGATCATGACCCAGGTGCTCGGCTTCCGCGCGCTTGGCGTGAGCTACCTGACCAAGTTCTTCAATTTCAAAACCCTGCTCTCGTCGCCGCTGGGCGGCATCGATGTGGCAGTCGGTCTGCTTGAGTTGATCGGCGAGTTTGCGAAAATTCTCTCGTTCTCGTTCCGACTTCTCGGCAACATCTTTGCAGGTTCAATCTTGCTGTTCGTGATGAGCTTCCTCATTCCGTTCCTGCCCTGGCCGTTCTTCATTCTGGAGTTCTTCGTCGGTGCGCTGCAAGCGTTCGTGTTCGGCTTGCTGACGGCGATCTTCATGAGCCAGGCGACGGCGGGTCACGGTGAGCATCACGATGAAAATCATGAAGTCGAGGAAGTCACCGCAGATAATCCTGTGGAGATTAACGCGGCACATGCCTGAGTTCGGTCAATCAAAGCGCAAACTTAACGCATCTATCAAAAGCTGAAGGAGCTGCAAGAAAATGGAACAATCGGTACTGCTGGCAGGCAAAGCAATCGGCGCTGGTCTGGCGATGATCGGCGCGTTGGGCGGCGGCATCGGCATCGGTTTGTCGGTGGGTGGCGCTGTCCAGGCGATGGGGCGCAATCCTGACTTTGCCTCGACCATCCAGACGAACATGATCCTTGGCGTGGCGTTTGCGGAAGCCGTCGCCATTTATGCACTCGTCGTTTCGCTGATCATCCTGTTCGTGCTCGCTTAATCCCGGCACGCTAGAGAGGGAAGGAGTACGACATGGAAGGTTTGGGTATTAATCTGGGCTATCTGCTCGTCCAGATCATCGCCTTCATCGTGATCTATGTGCTGCTGACGCGCTTTCTTTATGACCCGCTGAACAACATGCTGCGCAACCGCCGCACGCGGATCGAGAAGGCGCTCGAAGACAGCGCAGTGGCGGCGAATGCTCGTCGCAACGCCGAAGCCGAAGCTGAGAAACTGCTGATACAGGCTCGCGCCGATGCTGCTCGCGTCGTTGAAGAAGCGCGTGGTCGGGGCGAGGAACTGGCGAAGACGGTTCAGGCCGACGCTCAAAAGGAAGCTGATGCCATTCGTGCCGACGCGCGTGCTCGCGCCGGTGAAGAACGTGACCGTCAACTGGCCGACCTGCGTGGTCAGGTGGTGTCGATTGCCGTTGCGATGTCGCAGCGTTTGATCGGCGCGACTCTCGACGAGCAGCGTCAGCAGGCGCTGGTGAGCGATTTCTTCGCTAAAGTGCCGGACGCCGCCAAGTCGCTGACCGGGCACGTCGAAGTCGTGAGCGCGATGCCGCTGAGCGACGCCGAGAAGCAGACCGTTCAGAAGGGCGTTGGGTCGAGCGATCTGTCCTACAGCGTCGATCCGAGCATCCTCGGTGGGCTGGTGCTGCGCAGCGAAGATCGTGTAGTCGATGGCAGCGTTCGTTCCAACCTGAACGAACTGTCGGGTCGCCTGCGCTAGGTTCAAACATTCATTTGCCTCCAGACGCGCCGGACAATCTCCGGCGCGTTTGATTTGTCGATATAATGAGCACACCTTGTTGATAACGAAGGGCAGGTCTATGACCTGCCCCTACACAAAATGCTGCTTGTACCATGTCTAAAATCCTCGTTGATCTTCTTTCCGCGCTGCCGCAAAAAGTCACCGTCACTGGCGATTCCAACGTCCTGATTACCGCGCCTGTGGTCGAATCCGACGCCGAGGTCGAACCGGGCGGCGTGTTCGTCGCGCGGGTGGGCTTGACAGTCGATGGGCACGACTTCATCCCCCGCGCGCTTGAGCGTGGCGCGGCGGCAATTATTGGCGAAAAGCTGATCAACGGCTTGAGCGTGCCCTACGTGCAGGTCGAGAACGCGCAGGAGGCGGTCGGCTTTCTGGCGGCGGCCTATCACGATTTCCCGTCGCGCAAGCTGACCGTGATCGGCGTCACCGGAACCGATGGTAAGACCACCACCAGCACGCTGATCCACAGCATCCTCAATCAAACGCCGAACAAGGCCGGATTGATCAGCACGATCAAGGCCGATGTGGGCGACAAAACGCTCGATACAGGCTTGCACGTCACCACGCCGCTCGCGCCCGTGATTCAGGCGCTGCTGGCGCAGATGGTTGCGAATGGCTTGTACTACGCCGTGCTGGAAATGACCAGTCACGGTCTCGCGCAAGGGCGCGTCAACGGGGTTGATCTGGACGTAGCGGTACTGACAAATATCACTCACGATCATCTCAATGATCATAAAACTTTCGAGAACTATCGCGCTGCCAAAGGCCGCATGTTTCAGATGTTGAGCCAGTCGGCACGCAAGCCGAAGCAGCCGAAAATCAGCATCGTCAACAATGACGATCCGAATGCGGATTTCTTTGCCGCGTTCCCGGCGGATAAGGTCGCGCGTTATGGCTTGGATCGCGCAGCGGATTTTCGCGCCAAAGATATTGTCTATCGACCGGGATATACCCAGTTCGTCATGCGGATGCAGACTCAAGAGAAACTCATGTACCTGCCGCTGGTGGGCGAATTTAATGTGCGCAACGCGGTGGCGGCAATTGCAGCTACTCGGCGGCTCGGTGTGCCAGTCGATTCGATTCAGCGCGGCTTGAATCAGGTGACGGCGATCCCCGGTCGCATGGAGCGAATTGACGAGGGGCAGGACTTTCTCGCGCTGGTCGATTTCGCGCATACGCCCAACGCGCTCGAAAATGCGCTCAAGGCGGCGCGCAAGATGGTGGCGGGCGGGCGGCTGATTGTCGTGTTTGGCTGCGCGGGCTTACGTGATCTTGAAAAGCGCCGGATGATGCCGCAGGTCGCGGCGCAGTTGGCCGATTTCACGATCCTGACGGCGGAAGACCCGCGTACCGAATCGCTCGACGACATCCTCGAAACGATGGCGCAGGCGAGTCGCGCGGCGTATGGCGTCGAGGGAAAAACCTTCATGCGCGTGCGGGATCGCGGTGAGGCGCTCTATCAGGCTTGTCAGATGGCGCATGAAGGCGATGTAGTGATCGCCTGTGGCAAAGGTCACGAGCAGAGCATGGCCTTCGGCACGACGGAATACGCGTGGGACGACCGTGAAGCCATGCGCGCCGCGCTGCGCGGCACGCCGCTCAAGACACTGCCGACGGCAAAAAAGAAGTGATGAGTAACAAGTAATGAGTAATGAGGAAAGACAAATTCTCCTGCGCGTTGCATTTGACTCATCACTCATCACTCATGACTGCTGTCGTCAGGTAAGCGTGGCGTGATGCGGATTTATGTCGTGGTACAATCGCCTCGACGTGAGGGAGTGGTACATGACTGATCTGGGCATCGTAATTTTGAACTGGAACACGCGCGACCTGCTCAAGCGCTGCCTGGAAACAGTCTACGCCAGCGAGGGCGATTTTAGCTATCACGTGATCGTCGTGGACAACGCTTCGAGTGACGACAGCGCGGCAATGGTGCGCGAGCATTTCCCGCAGGCGCAGTTGATCGTCAGCGCGGTGAACGGCGGCTACCCCTACGGCAATAACCTCGGACTGCGGGCGCTCGGCTACAAGGATCAAGGTAAAACGCCTGATGCGCCGCGTTACGCGCTGCTGCTGAATCCTGATACCGAAGTGCCGCCGACCGGACTGCGCGACATGATCACTTTTATGGACGCAAATCCGAAGATCGGCGCGGCGGGACCCAAGCTGGTGCTGCTTGACGGCAGCCTCGACAAAGCCTGCCGCCGTTCCTTCCCAACGCCGCTGATCTCAGTCTATCATTTCTCCGGGCTGGCGAAATTATTCCCGCACAGCCCGCGCTTTGCGCGTTATAATATGACCTACCTGCCTGTCGATCAGGAAGCGGAAGTCGATTCTGTCGTGGGCGCGTACATGCAAGTCCGTCGAGAAGCTATCGAAGCGGTCGGGCTGCTCGATGAAGCGTTTTTCATGTACGGAGAGGATTTGGATTGGGCGTACCGAATCAAAAGCGCAGGGTGGAGCGTCGTCTATCATCCGCAGGTCGTCGTAAAGCACGTCAAAAGAGCGGCAAGCCGGCAAAGCCAGCGAGCACAGATCGAGTTCTGGCGGTCGATGCTGATCTTTTACCGGAAACATTACCGGACGACGACCCCGCTCTGGCTGCACAGCCTGATTATGACGGGCTTGCTGCTGAAGGGCGGGCGGATGCTGTGGCCGGACATCCATCAGCCGAAGCGTCAGCCGGAGCGTCAGCCGATACGCTGAAACTGCCGCGCCCGCTCCCGCGCCGATCCGAAACGGTGTCACGACTGCTCGGTTTCTTGCTGGTTGCGACCGACGTATTCGCGCTGACCTTCGCTTTCTGGTTGGGCTATTGGGCGCGCGGGAACTTAAGGTTGTTTTTTACGATTCCGCCGGGCCAGCCGCCGTTTCTGCTCTATGCCCCGACTGTGTTCCTGCATGTTGTCCTGATCGTGACGATCTTCTACCTCTCGCAGATGTACCACCAGCGCCGTGCGATCAGCCGGATCGATCACGGGCGCAACATCATCGCGGCGATCACGATTGGCACGCTGCTGACCGACGGCGCGCAGCCGTTGATCTTCAAAGGGACACCGTTCGCGGTCGATTACCCGCGCGTGCTGTTCTTCTACGTCTGGGGCTTCAGCGTCGTGCTGGTGCTGGTCGGACGCTGGCTCAACCAGACCTTCCGCACCTGGATGCGGCGGCACGGCTTTGAGCGCGCTAACCTGATCGTCGTCGGCACGGGCAAAATCGCCCGCGACATCGCCCGCAAAATCCAGATCAGCCCTGAACTCGGCTATCACGTGATTGGTGTCGTCAACGGGCGCTTGCAAGGGAAGAACAGCGGCATCGCGGGTGTACCTGTGATCGGCGATTACCGCGAACTGCCCGGCCTGATCGACACCTATCGCGTCGAGCAGGTGATTATCGCGCTGCCGGACGCGCAGCGCAGCGAACTGGTTGACCTGATCGCGCTCTGTCGGCGCGGGCGCGTGGACATCAAGATTTACCCGGATATGTTCTCGTACATGGCGCGTGACATGAGCGTCGATGACCTGAACGGAACGCCGCTGCTGACGGTGCGCGACATCGCTATGCGCGGCTGGCGGCTCAGTCTCAAGCGGCTGATGGACATTCTCGGCGCGGTGGCGGGATTGATCTTCCTCTCGCCGCTGATGATGATCTCCTCGATTCTGATTCGGCTCGAATCGCATGGGCCGGTGTTCTACACGCAGGAGCGGATGGGGCTGGATGGTCGCCCCTTCGACATGATCAAATTCCGCACCATGCGCGAGGACGCCGAAGCAGGCGGCCCCGGTTGGACGG